>CACKGF010000001.1 GCA_902599625.1 uncultured Pelagibacteraceae bacterium
CATTTATTTTTTATCTTTTTTAATTATAAGTAATCTTAAGTTAATTTATGTCTAAGAGATACAGTGGAAAATCTTTTAAAGACTCTAGTGTAAAGAAAAAAGCTAAATTAACTTTTAAAGAGAAAAGGAACCTTAAGCGGGAGAAGAAAAAAATAAACAAAAGTACTTGAACTCATTTTTATGGTTTATTTGAAACCACATTTATAATTTTATCAGCAATTAACTCGTAACCTCTCTTTGTGTAATGTCCATAAATTCCAAATATAAATATGTCCAAATTATTAACATTATTATTTTTAAAATGTTCATCAATATCAACAAATTTAATATTCATATTTTCTACGATTTTTTTTATCTTTGATTTTTGGAGATAATTTGCAATAGAATATTTGTTATTGTATCTAGTCCAAGATGGCAAATAAACAAAGTAAAAATCACCATTCCACTTTTTGATTTCCATATTCATTTTAAGCAGTATTTCATCTAAGTAGTTGTAATCTACATTATGTTTTTTTTTATAAAAAACAGAGGAAGTAAGCAAAAGTTCTTTTAAAGTGTTAAGTTCTAAAAAATCTTTGATTTTTTCTTTAACTGATATTTTTTTTACATTCAGATTTGTGTTGTTGATTTTTTCACTTTCTATTTTATACGGAAGAATTTCATAAAAAATATTTTCATATTCTAATAAAAATTCGTTCACATTTTCAGTTGAGTCAAATAAATTTTGGGAAAAATTATCATTGAGATATTCTTTAAGAAATGTTTTCTCTTCGAACATCATATCTCTTAAATCATTACCTTCAAAAAAAAGGTAAAAAACATTTTTTGGTTTAAATTTTGAAGCGTACTCTTTTGTAATAGCTAAACTCATAAAGGGGCCAGTCCCATTTACACCAAAATTTCCTACATTATAATCTGATTTCAACATTATTTTCCCGGCAATATCGTCGTTATTATTGAAGGGCACTCCCTCAGTAAAAGAGTCTCCTAAAATCATTATGTCAATATTTTTTTCGTAAATTTCATTCTTATTTTTAAAACCGTATTTATCATTAATTATGATTTCTCTTTTTCCAGCCTCATTAAGACCTAAAGACAGACTATTTATTGGACCCCTAAAGGGTATTTTTTGATTAGAATTAATCTTGTTATCAATAAATTTTTTTATCCTGCCCTCAAAGTCAGAGAGAAAAAATACCTCAGTTGAGAATTTAAAAGATGGAGAAATTTGATTATTGTTTTTCTTTTCTTCGTAAAATGCAAAAAAGTCCTTTCTTTTGTCAAAATTTTTAATCGATATTATTTTTTGATTCCTAATTTCATCAAGTGAAATTTCGTTTAGATTAATTTTTTTTTTTAAGAAGATGAGAGATAAAAGTTCTAATAAATAAATTATCGCAATAAAATATATTAAGCAAATTATGAAAGTTTTCTTTAATGACATAACTTAAAAAAAGCCGTTCTGTTAACGAGTTTCGCAATCTTTGTAACATTATATGCAGTCTATTTGAATTAAAATTAATAATTCAAACTGGGGTGTTTTAAAAAACACCCCTTTATTGAAATTATCCTTTAAACATTCCTAATGCTTTACCAAGTAATTCCTCAGACTTAGCGTGATCACCACTGTCATGGGCTTTCATACCAGCATCTCTTAGTTTTTGAGCTTCTGCAATTTTAGCATCAATTCCTTTTGCCATCATCGGACAAGAACCTGCAAATGCTGAACTTGTGAACAGTATAATAGATAAAATTAAAATTAACTTTTTCATAATTATCCTTTTGTTATTTTATATATACGCTCTTTAATCTTTAATTTAAGCATCAGAGTGTCACACCATTTTAACTTTTAAACTTCAAATAGAATTAATATATTGAATTATGTTTATAGCGATGAATCGTTTTAAGATTGTTCTTGGAAAAGAAAAAGAATTTGAGGAAGTTTGGAAAAATAGAGATACGCACTTAAATAATGTGCCTGGATTTAAAGAATTTCATTTAGTTAAAGGTGAAACAAATGATGAGCATACTTTATATGCATCACACAGTATTTGGAACTCAAAAAATGATTTTATTAATTGGACAAAATCTGAGGCATTTAGGCTAGCTCATAAAAATTCTGGTCAACATAAGGGATTGTACTTGGGTCACCCAAATTTTGAAGGTTTTGAAGTAGTTCTTTAGATTTTATAGTTTTCCAAAACCCAACCAAGCTAGAGCAATAATTATTAACCAAATTATTCCCTTAATTAAAAAGAAAAAAAAACTTCCTGCGATTAAGTATTTTCCAATTTTACTGTTCTTTAAAACTTTTTTGATCACCGCTAATTAATGAATTGCAGATTTTACTGTTCCTATTTTTTCAATATTAGCTATGTAATTGCCTCTATTTTTTAGAGGAACAACACCTACCGTTGATCCTGTAAATACAAAAAAGTTAGTATCTAATTTTACTTTATCTTTTCTCATTTTATTAAGAACAAATCGAAGAGAGTTAAGTGGGTTTATATAAACAGAATTAGTATTTCCAATTACTACATTACCAGTTTTAACATTTTTTATATTACATTTTAGATTTCCTATATTAACCTTTCTAAACTTTTTTTTTGCACCAATTAAGAATTTTATGTTGGCACCGAAATCACTTGCTAAATCACCTAAAAATTTTATTCCTTGTTTTTTTTGTCTGTATCCAACAATTTCGATACAAGGCATCATATGAGTAATGAATTTACTCACATTTTTCATTGTAACTATTTGTTTACTATCAAAAAATTTTTTACTAATTAAATATCCAACCTCAACCTCTATTCCTAAAGTCGAACGATTAATTTTTACACCTTTACCACTTTTTAAAACATTATTTTTAAATATTGCAGAATAAAAAGGTTCTTTTTCTTTTAGTTTTTTTAATACTGGTAAGGCAGTGCCACCAGCTTTAAAACCCACCACTTTTGTATTTATTTTAGACTCACAGAGCTTTCTAAGTTTTGTGGCATTTTCAATATTTTTTGTAAACTTAATTGGTATTGGATTTATAAGTTTGTTTTTTTTGTAAGCATAAACTAGCTTGTCTGCAATTTTTTCAATTTCTTTTTTCATTAATTTAATACGCTTCCAGGATCTAGTTTAACATCAAACCAATTTAATCTAACATCTAAATGAGGTCCTGTAGCGCGACCTGATTTCCCAACGGTGCCAATTATATCTCCTTTTTTGACCTCTTGCCCCATTTCTACAAAAATCTCATTCATATGCATATATAAAGTTGAAATTCCATGACCATGATCAAAAATTAATGTAGCTCCGGTATAATAGAGATCTTTTTCAGCAAGAGTAACCACTCCACTCAACATTGCTTTTATCGGAGTTCCAGTTTTTTGAGCGTAATCTAAACCGTAGTGTGGCCACCTTGGTTTTCCATTTAAAATTCTTTGACTACCATAAACCCCAGTTATAATTGCGTCATCAACTGGAGTTATAAATTTATCTTTAAAATATATTAGATCGGTATCAACAGCTCTTGCTTTTCCAATAAGTTTATTTTCTCTTCTAATTCTATCATAAACCTCTTTGGGTGGTGTTACTTTTTTTTCAGGTAAACCATCTATTCTTTGTATTTTATATTCTCTTTTTAAAACCTTCTTAACAAATTGTTTTTTAATTCCATTAAGAGTTTCTGTTATAATAACATCGTTTTTCCTATCTCTTCCAAGACCAAATGCAAAAAAACCATCTTTTGAAACTCTAACACCTTTTTTATCTATTTGTATTTTAGCTCCGGGATCTGTTTTACCTAATATAAAGTGTCCTTGAATGAACTTTCCCTCGAATTCAATTGCTTGGCTATTAAATTGAATAAGTAAAAAAATTATTAGATATCTTATTATTTTGAAGTCCATCCACCATCAACCAATAAAGAGGTACCAGTAATCATTGATGCCTGATCAGAGGCAAGAAATACCACAGCACTCGCAACATCAGAGAGCTCAGCAAATCTTCCTAGTGGAATATTTCCCAGAACCTCCCTCATAAATTTTTTGTCTTTTAAAAACTTACTTGTCATTGGAGTAACAACAAAAGTAGGGCATACTGTGTTTACTCTTATATTGTATTTAGCAAGATCTATGGACATTCCTTTTGTAAGCCCCTCAAAACCAAACTTGGTCATATTATAAACACTTCTTATAGGTCCGCCTACATGACCCATTTGTGAGGACATATTAATAATTACACCTCCAACTTTTCTTCTATTTTTCAATTCGATCATTTTTAAAGAGCACAATTGAGCAATATTAAATGTAGCCATTGTATTAATCTTAACTACGTACTCCATATCTTTTCTTTTTACTTTTGTAAAATGTTCTGGAATATTTGTGCCAGCATTATTTACTAAAATGTCAATTCTTTTTTGAGAGTCTATTACTGATTTAATCTCAGAATATTTCGTTACATCGCAAACATATGATTTACACTTAGATCTAAATTTTTTAATAATTTTTGAGACCTGATCTAAATCTTTTTTTGTTCTACTAACAATAATTAAACTTGCCCCAGCTTCAGCAAGAGCAATGGCGCAAGCTTTTCCAATACCTTTTCCAGCTCCAGTTACAAGAGCAATTTTATTTTTTAAGTTTTGTTTTTTAAGAAACATTTTTAAAATAATAGTACTTTTATATCAGTATAAATCAATTCTATTGCAACTATTAGTACTGCTAACAAACCTACCCAAGCAATCCATTTATATTTTTTAATCCACCCAGAAATTAATGTTGCAGCCGTTGCCATTAATACAATTGAAAGGGCAAGTCCAAAAACTAATAAGTAGTAGTGATCTCTTGCAGCCCCAGCAACTCCTAAAACATTGTCTAAACTCATAGTTATATCTGCAAGGATGACTGTCGTAATAGCCTTTAGAAAAGATGAATTATCTATTTTGAAGTTGTCCTTTTTTTCGCTTTGTTTAACAACATCAACATAAAGTTTATAACAAATGTATAGTAACAAAATTCCACCAATTAATCTTAATCCTGAAATTTGTAATAGATAAGCCGTAATAAGCGTAAAAAGTATTCTCAAAATTACAGCTGCACCAATCCCCCAAAAAATTATTTTTCTTCTTTGTTCAGCTGGAAATTGTGAAGCAACCATTCCAATAATAATTGCATTATCTCCAGCAAGAACTAAATCAATGAAAATGATTTGAAAAAAAATTAAGATTTGTTCTGATAACATTATGGGCTCAATATCATATCTGCACCCTTTTCAGCAATCATAATAGTAGGTGCATTAGTGTTCCCAGACGTTATATTTGGCATAATAGATGCATCAATAACTCTTAGTTTGTTAATTCCATGAACTTTAAGTTTATCTGAAACTACTGCTGACTCATCATTTCCCATTTTGCAAGTACCAACAGGATGAAAAATAGTTTGGGCATAATGACTACAAGCTTTAACTATTTCTTCTTTATCATTCAAATGTGAGCCAGGCCTAAATTCTTCGGGCTCATATTTTTTAAACTCATTTGTTTCCATTACAATTTTTCTTATTAATTTAATACCATCAGCAGCAACTTTTCTATCCTCATCGGTAGATAAATAGTTCATTTTAATCTTTGGGTTCACTTTTGTGTCACTACTACTAATCGATATTTCACCTCTACTCGTAGGTCTTATGTTTGCAACAGTTGGAGTAAAAGCATGGAAATCATGAAGGTTTGCACCTCCCAATTTGTCAGTACTAATTGGTTGAATATGAAATTGTAAATTTGGTGTATCTCTACTTGGATCGCTTTTAGCAAAACCACAAAGTTGGCTTGCTCCCATAGTCATTGGGCCTCTTCTTTTAAAGACATACTCAAGTCCAATTAACAGCTTACCAAACACACTATTAATTTTCTTGTTTAAAGTTTTTATATTTTTAACTTTATAAACTGGCCTGAACATCAGGTGGTCTTGAAGGTTTTTACCAACACCCTTAAGATCTTTGATAATATTAATTCCCAAATCTTTTATTTTTGAAGCTTCTCCAACACCTGAAGTTTGAAGTATATGAGGACTTCCAATTGACCCCGCGCATAGTAAAATTTCCTTCTCAGCTCTAACAGTAAAAGTTCTATTCCCTTTTGAATAAGTAACGCTCTCTGCGTTATTTCCATCGAAATTAATTTTTTTAACATGACAGTTGGTTTCGATTTTTAAGTTTTTATTTTTTTTGATAGGATTTAGATACCCAACTGCAGTGCTGCATCTTAATCCATTCCTCTCCGTAACCTGAAAATAACCACATCCAAAGTTATCCCCTTTATTAAAGTCATTTACTTTTGGAATACCAACTTCCTCAGCTGCATTCATGAAAACATCTAAAATATCTAATTTAATTCTTTGATCTGATACAGCTAACGGCCCTCCGACACCATGGAACTGGTCTTTACCTCTTTCTTGGTCTTCAGCTTTGATAAAATAAGGTAGGACATCTTTCCAAGCCCAACCAACATTTCCGAGTTGTCTCCATAAATCATAATCTTGCTCTTGACCCCTTATGTATAAAAGTCCATTGATTGAAGAGCTTCCACCTAATGTTTTTCCTCTCGGATATGGTATCGAAACATTTTCCATAGTCTCATCAGGCTCAGTTTTAAAACACCAATCCGTTTTAGGATTATGCATAGTTTTGTAATAACCTACTGGTATATGTATCCAAGGATAATTATCTTTACCCCCTGCTTCAATTAACAAAACTTTATACTTTCCTGTTTTAATTATTCGATTTGCTAAGACACATCCTGCAGAACCAGCACCAATTATAATAAAATCAAATTTTTCCATTTTGAGTTTTATAACAAAATTTTTCAGTATTTATCACCTAATTAAAGCTTTTTTTATTACCGATAAAGTCAAATGCAACTTGTATAACCTCATTTTTTTTGATTGGATACGGCTTATTAAATTTAACTTAAGAGAGGAAATAATGAAAAAAATCATTTCATTAATGTTTGCAGCATTCTTAGTTTTTGGTTTTATATCAAACGCTAATGCTAAAACATTGAAATGTCAGACTGTTCTTAACACTAAGGCTGATGAAGTTAAAATGTTAAAAGACTTTACTGACACTGTAACAGCTCTTACTGATGGCTCATTAAAATTTGAAATTTTGCCAGCAGGTGCAGTTGTTGGAGTAAAAGAAACATTAGATGCAGTTGACAAAGGTTTAATTGACTGCGGATTTGCTTGGACACACTATTGGTCAGGTGATCACCCTGCAGCTATGTTATTTGGTTCACCAGTAGCAGGTGGTGGAGTAGGTATCGATAACTTAGCGTTTTTATCATGGTTCCAATATGGAGGTGGTAAAGAGTTGTATGATCAATTGTGGAAAGAAATGGGAAGAGACATCAAAGGATTTATGCTTCAACCAGTTGGCCCAGAAGCTTTAGGTTGGTTTCCAAAACCAATTAAAGATATGGCTGACTTTAGAAAATATAAATTCAGAACTCCTCCAGGAATTCCAGGACAAACTTACAAAGATATTGGTATAGCATCTGTTGCAATGGGTGGTGGAGATATTCTTCCAGCCTTAGAGGCAGGTACAATCGATGCAGCTGAGTGGTGTTGTCCAAAACCGGATTTAACATTTGGTTTTCAAAAAGTTTTAAAACATTATTACCTACAAGGATTACACCAAGTAGTAGTTAATGCTGACTTTTATATCACTGGAAAAACTTACGAAGCAATGACAGCTCATGAGAAAAAATCTCTTGAAGTTGCTGCTAATGCTTCATTAGCTAAATCTTTAAGCTACAGAATCTATGAAAATGGAAAAGCTTTACAAGAATTAACTACAAAGCATGGAGTTATTTTAGAAGATACACCTTCAGATTACTTTAAAGAGTACATGGCAGCTGCAAAAGCTACATTGAATAAAAATGCGGAACAAAACAAGTTCTTCAAAAAAGTATACGATTCAATGAAAGACTTTGCTGATGTTGCTGTTCCATTCTGGAGCGGTGCTCAAATGTCAAATGCTAAGCTAGGAATGGCTCACGCAGCGACATTGAAGTAAAAATATAAACTTTAAATTTATTAAGAGCGGGCTTTACAGTCCGCTCTTTTTGTTTAGAATCTATATATGAATGATCAACCTTCAAAAATAGATATTTCAGATGAAATGATCGCTGAAAGGCGAGGGGGTTTAGATAAGATGCCCGATGATATGCCATCATGGATGGCAAATTCTATCGTCAAGATAGATAAGTTTAGCAAGTTAATAGGAAGTATTGTTTGTTGGATATTGATGCCTTTAATATTTGCTATGACTTATGAGGTACTTGCGAGAAAATTATTTTTAGCACCAACAATTTGGGCTTATGACATTAGTAGGTTTCTTTATGGAGCCTTGTTTATGTTGGGAGCAGGTTATGCTCTATCAAAAGGAGTTCACATAAGAGCAGATTTTTTATACAGAAACTTTAAAACTAAAACGCAAGGTTTAATTGATTTTTGGTTATATATTTTATTTTATTTTCCAGGTTTAATCGTATTTCTTTATATGACAATTGGTTTTGTTGAAGAGTCTATTAGAAGAGGTGAAAGAGGTATGGATACTACATGGATGCCATATATGTGGCCGATCAAGACGTGTTTGTTAGTTGGAATTATCTTTTTATTAGTTCAAGGTTTTTCAGAATTATTAAAGAGTTATTGGGCTGCTAAAAAAGGGGAGTGGCCTGGAGCGAAAAAATGATTGCTGAGCTAATAGACCCAGCAGTACTTGGTTTTATATTAGTTGGAGTAATGCTTTTTGCAATATTTGTTGGTTTTCCAATTTCATTCACACTTATATTTTTAGGATTTGTTTTTGGTTATTTAGGTTTTGGAAAATTAGTATTTTATTTAATGACCCTCCAATTCTCCATGGTAATGACCGAACAAACTCTCGCCGCCGTTCCGCTCTTTGTGTTTATGGGAATAATGATGGAACAAGCTGGCTTAATGGAAAGATTATTTTCAGCTTTCCAATTAATGCTATCAAAAGTTAGAGGTGCTTTGTATTATGCTGTTTTATTTGTTTCAGTAATTTTTGCAGCTGCAACTGGAATAGTTGGTGCTTCAGTAACAATTTTAGGAATAATGGCTGCTAAATCAATGAACAGATCTGGATACGATGTAAAACTTGCTGCGGGTACAATAACAGCTGGTGGTACTTTGGGCATTTTAATTCCACCAAGTATTATGTTGGTGGTAATGGGCCCAATAATGGAAATACCAGTTATTGATTTATTTGCGGCTGCAATTTTACCCGGAATATTACTTGCGTCTTTATATGCGGCTTACACAACAATCAGATGTATGATAAATCCAAAATTAGGACCTGTTTTACCTGAGGATATGAGAGCGATCAGTATGCGAGAAGTGTGGATTGAATTTTTCCTAGGTCTCGTACCACCTGCTGCATTAGTTTTTGCAGCTTTAGGAAGTATTTTATTTGGATTTGCTACACCAACAGAAGCTGCCGGATGTGGTGCAATGGGTGCACTACTATTGTCACTATCTTATAAAAAATTAACTTTACCAAAATTACAAGAAGCTCTTGTAAAAACATTAGAAATTACAGCTTTAATAATGGTTTTAGTTGCTGCATCAAATTTCTTTGGCGCAGTGTTCGCAAGACTGGGTACTCCAACATTACTTACTGAATTTTTATTAGGTTTAGAAATGAATAAATACCTAATACTTGCAATGATAATGGTAATGATTTTTTTATTAGGTTGGCCTTTGGAATGGGTCCCAATAGTCATGATAATAATTCCAATTATCCTACCATTAGTTGAAGCTTTAGGATTTAATTTAACCTGGTTTGCGATTCTCGTGGCAGTAAATTTACAGACCGCCTGGCTATCTCCACCTGTAGCTCTGTCTGCTTATTTCTTAAAAGGAGTCGTTCCTGAGTGGGACTTAAAGGATATTTATCTTGGAATGATGCAGTTTATGGTCCTTCAGATAATTGGACTAATCATTATTATAATATTTCCTAAAATTGTCCTATGGTTACCTACTGTCTTGTATGGACAGTAATACATATTTGTTTAATATGTAATAGTGAACTCAGAAAAAGAAAAATTTAATCTTACTAACTGGGAAATTGTTTCAGTAAATCCTATTGATAAAAATTGGGACTGGAAAGATATGTTTTGTTTTTGGTCTGTTGGACTTCAAAGCATAATGTCTTTTGCCTTAATAGCTTCTTTGTATTTTGTTTATAATTTAAACTTTTATGAAGTATTATTTGGAAGCTTGCTAGCTTCTTTGTTGGTGAGCTACTTGTCTTATATAATTGGAAAACCCTCTCAAAAGCATGGCATTCCTTTTCCAGTTTTTTTAAGAGTATCGACTGGATATCAAGGAGCAAAATTTATAAGTTTAATAAGAGGTATAGTTGGTATATTCTTTTTTGGTGTTCAAACATACTTTATTTCAAAATCTATCGGATATTTAATTAGAATTTCTTTATTTCAATTTGATAGTGAGCTATTAAATAACGATATTTTCTTAAATTATTTCATGACCATGAATCTAATAGATTGGGTCAGTTTTGTTTTTACGATTTTAATTCAATATTTTTTATTTAGTAGAGGACAAAAATTTATAAGAATTTTCATAAATTTTTCAGCTTTATTTGTTTATACAGGTTTATTACTTTTTTTTGTAGTCCTAATAGCCGATCCAGAATTATTCGTCATGGACTCTTTTATAAGTAAAATAAATCTTGAGAGTGGGTTCACTGACTTTCAATTAAAAAATATGATTGGTATCACAGGAACTTTATTCGCGTACTTTTCTATTTTGATTATGAATTTTGGAGACTACTCAAGATACGTAAAAAGCTCCCAAGAACTTATCAAAGGAAACTTAAGTTTAGTTGTAAGCACAATAATTTACTCATTTTTGTTACTGGTTATTGTGATAGGAGCTGACATTTTTTTTAAAAGTAGCCTTATATCAACTCAAAATTTGCTTACAAATCCAACAGATATTGTAGGAAAAATTAATAACACTTATATAACTGTAACAGTTTTAATCTTTATTTTTTTTGCTTCATCATCAACTAATTTAATTGCAAACTATTTCCCTTCACAAAATATATTGCTAAATTTAATTCCAAATAGTTTGTCTTTAAGGAGTTCTGGATTTTTAATAATATTATTTGGTTTTTTAGTTGGAATTTTTTGGACACCATTCTTCAGTCAAAACGGATCCATGTCAATAATTGATACACTTTCAGCTTTTTTTGGACCAATTTTTGGTGTGATGATTTTTGATTATTATATAGTGAAAAGTAAAGTGGTCATAAATAAAGATTTATTTTCGGCAAGAAACGATAGTGCATACCTATATTCTGCGGGGTGGCATATAAAAGCGTGTTATTCTTTTTTTATAGGATTTATATTTTCATCTACACCAATATGGAACTCAAAATTCATGTTTTTAGATACATTTTCTTTTATAATAGGTTTTATAATTGCGGGTTCTACTTATTACCTATTAGCAAGTGATTAATGAATAAATTTGATTTAAATAATAAAAATGCAATTATAACCGGTGGTGCACAAGGTTTTGGACTTAATATTGCAAAAAGATTTCTTCAGTCAGGAGCGAAAGTCGTCATTTGGGATTTTGATGACAAAGAACTCAAAAAAGCTTCAAAATTAATTAATGATCAAAATCTTTCATGCGATGTTGTGGACGTATCGGATTCTAAAAACGTTGATGATGCTGTTAACAAAATTACTTCCAAAACAAAAATTGATATTCTAATAAATAATGCAGGGATTACAGGCTCTACTGCGGAATTATGGAATTATGATTACGAAGAATGGAAAAAAATCATTAATATTAATTTACATGGAACTTTTAATTGTTGTAAGTCAGTTGTACCACACATGATTAAGAATAATTATGGTAGAATTGTTAATATAGCATCTGTATCTGGCAAAGACGGGAACGCGAAAGCTAGTGCATATAGCTCATCTAAAGCAGGGGTAATAGCGCTAACAAAATCTCTGGGTAAAGAACTTGCAGATAAGAACATAGCAGTTAATGCAGTAACTCCAGCAGGAGCTAAAACAAGAATTCTTGACCAAATGTCAAAGGAGCATGTTCAAAGGATGCTTTCAAAAGTACCAAGGGCAAGATTTCTTGAACTAGAGGAACTTACCTCGATGGTTTGCTGGTTATCTTCAGCAGAAAATTCTTTTTCAACCGCCGCTGTATTTGACATTAGCGGCGGAAGATCTACTTATTAGGCTTTTCTTTGGGGATTATAATATTTGTTTCAAAATACTTACTTTTTTCATTAGCTATAACTGGAGCTAAGATTATAACAGACCAATAAATTAAGAGCATAAAAATGGATAAAGTTTTCAAAGCTTCTCTCCGTTATTGGCACAATTTTCTTTATTTATTTTGTCATCAAATGTCTCAAGATTACCTTTATTTATGATCCATACGTATGACTTCTCATAGGTATTATCTGAAGCTAATTTTGTACATTTCTTACCCAATTTTACTGTATGAGTTGAACAGTTTGTTAACATAATCAACAAGATTAAGGAGATATATTTTTTCATATTATACTTATATGCCTTAAAAATGTATTTTGAATGACTGAAAATTGTCAAAAGTAAGATTTTAAAAAAAATTTGAAAATTTTTTTTTTTAGTTTATATGAACTTCATGCCTAAAATATTTATTGCTATTCTAATCTTTTTATCCTCCATTTCTTTTAGCTACTCTCAAAATGTTGAAGTGTTTAAATTTACTGATGAGGAGTTAAGCAATCTTAAAGTCAGAAAAGTTCGAGGAGCCAAAAATATGACTGAATACAGCATTTTAGTTGAAGATGGTTCAAATATACTAAAAGCTGAGGTAGAAAATGGCGGTTCAGGACTAGGTAAAGAGGCACCTATAGATCTAAATCAAACTCCATTTTTAAATATCACTTGGAAGGTTGAAAAGGGGTTACCTGGTTTAGATGAAAAATCAAAAAAAGGTCATGATTTCGCAGCAAGATTTTTTGTTGTTAAGAAAACAGGTATGACACCATTATCTAACAAAGCAATAAATTATGTATTCTCAAGTAACTCATCCATAGGAGAAAATTGGCCAAGTCCATATACCAAAAGTTCGATTGATTATGTTTTATCTAGTATTGATAAAAATAAAAATGAGTGGGTTACAGTCAAAACAAACGTAAAGGAAGACTACAAAAGATTCCACAATTTAAAAGTTGATATTTTAGATGGTGTCGCAATCATGGTTGATACCGATCAATCAAAATCTCAGGCTATTTCTTACTATAAAAATATATATTTTTCTTCAGAATAAGTTACCTTAAAGAACTAATGAAAACTTTTACTTTTAAATTAAAAGTTTACTACGAAGATACTGATGCTGGTGGTGTCGTATACTATGCTAATTACCTTAAGTTCATGGAAAGAGCTAGAAGTGACGCTTTAGAATCTTTAGGCTTTACTAACAAAAAACTAATCGATGAAAACGGAACTTATATAATAGTTAAATCGTGTAATATAAGTTATATGAAATCTGCCTTACTTGAAGATAATTTAGAGATAAAATCGAATATAAAAGAAATCACAAAAACTTCTTTTTTTATGTCTCAAAAAGTATTTAAAGGCAATGATCAAATTACAGAGGCGGAAATTCATTTAGTAACAGTTGATAAAAAGGGTAAGCCTGTCAAAATTCCTGGATCATTAAAAGCAGAACTGGAAAAACTAATTTAATTTTAATACTCTTTTAAAAAGATTTTTCATTTTTTTTTCATTTATTCGACCAGTATTAACATTTCTCGGACTTGGATGATAACAGGCAACTAACTTGATATTTTTTGGTAGTAAATAAATTTTTCCATGAGAAAAGTAAATTTTTTCTTTAAAACTATAATTTTGTTTGAAAAAAAGAACACAGCTATCAAAAGCAATTTTTCCTAAAGCAACAATTGTCCTCAGATTGTTTAAGTTGTCTATTTCATTATTAAAAAATTGAAAACAATTAACCAACTCATCTCGATTAGGTTTATCACCAGGTGGAACGCACTTTAATGCAGTAGTTATATATGCATCTTTTAGTTTTAACCCATCATTTATGTTGTCTGAATTCGACTGATTTGAGATTTTAACACCGTGTAAGCATTTATATAAAAAATCTGATGATTTATCTCCAGTAAACACCCTTCCAGTTCTTGTTCCTCCGTGGGCCGCAGGCGCCAATCCTACAAAAAGAATTTTTCCTTTTGTATCTCCAAAACCTGTGATCGGTTTACCCCAATAAGTTTCATTTTCATATTGTTTTCTTTTTTCAACAGAAATTTTTTTTCTAAATTTTACTAATCTTGGACATTTGTTACATTTGATAATAGATTGATTTAATTTTTGAAAATTTAAATTCATAATGAAATATTTTAAGATAATATTAATCTTTTTTCTATTTTTATTAAACAAGACTATTTTTGCTAATGAAAATATTGTGGAAATCTTGAAAAAAGAGAACAACATAATATTCATTCGTCACGCTATTGCTCCAGGAAATGGTGATCCCCCAAATTTTGACATTTTAGATTGTTCTACTCAAAGAAATCTTAGCAAAGAAGGTGAATTACAAGCATTGAAAATTGGTAAGTTTTTTAAAGAAAACGACATAAAGTTTACAAAAGTACTTTCGAGCGAATGGTGTAGATGTAAAGATACAGCTAAAATAGCTTTTGGGAATTATGAGACAAAAAATTTTTTAAACTCTTTCTATGACGAACGATTTTTAGAAAACAAAAACAAACAAATTTTAGACTTTCAAAAATTTATTAAAAATTGGAATTACTCTGGAAATTTAGCATTAGTTACTCATTATGTTGTTATTTCTGAAATCCTAAATAAAACTACAAGCTCTGGTGAGATTGTAATTACTGATAATAACTTAAAATTTCTTGGATCATTAGAAATTAATTAATCTTCTTTTTTTTCAGCAAGAAAAAGAAAAATTAAAAATAATGCAGTCCATCCAATTCCAATAAGACCTTTTTTAATACTAGTTTCAGCGCCCCATAAATCAAAAAATAATGCACCAATTACAAGACCTAGTACATAGATAATAATAACTGTTGTTGATTTACTCATTTCAAACTCTTTTTAAATAAAGATACTCCCTCTTTAATCTTATTATCATAAGATTTTAAAAATGCATCTAATTGCCAACCTGACATTCTACTTTTTAATTCTTCTAAATTTTTCTTTTTCCACTCATCAGTAGTTTCTGGGTTTTTCCAGACAATTTTTTCTTCAGTTTTTCTAGCACAACCATAGCAATAGCCTGAGACAGGGTCTGTTTTACAAATACTTATACAAGGTGAAACAATCATAATTTTTTAATTTTTTCATATAATTACACAATTATTCTAATTGGACAAATTCATTCTATAAGATATAAACCTTTTAAATTGGGCGAGTGGCGGAATTGGTAGACGCGTTGGTCTTAGGAACCAATATGGCAACATGTGAAGGTTCGAGTCCTTTCTCGCCTACCATAATTTTATGAAAGTTACAGTAGAAACAAAAAAAGGTCTTGAGAAAAACTTAAAAGTTTTTGTTGATAAAAATACTATTAATAAAGAACTTGATGTGAAGTATGACCAATTAAAAAATGATGTAGTTTTAAAAGGATTTAGACCAGGAAAGGTTCCGAAAGATTTAATTAAAAGACAATTTGGTAAGGCAATTTATGGTGAGGTTATAGATAAAATTTTAAAAGAAACTACTACTAAAGCTTTAGATGAAAAGAAAATTAAACCTGCTCTCCAACCTAAAATTGATTTAAAACAATTTGGAGAAGGGAAAGATCTCGAATATGTAATTAGTGTAACAGAGATGCCTAAAGTAAAATTAAATACATTAGATGGTATTAAGTATAAAGAGTATAAAGTAAATTTATCTAAAGAGGAAACAGATAAAAGAATAAAGGAGATTGCATCAAATCAAAAAAATTTTGTTGAAGTTGATCCATCAAAAGTCGCAAACGAAGGTGATTTGATTACATTTGACTATAAAGCAACAGTAGATGGAAAAGAATTTAAAGGAAGTGAAGGAAAGAATACACAATTAGAATTAGGAAAAGATTTATTCATAAAAGGTTTTGATAAACAATTATTAAAAGCAAAAAAAGATGAAGAAATAAAAGTTGAGGCTGTTTTGCCAGAAATCTTTCCAGAAAAAGAGTTAGTTGGAAAAAAAGCAGTATTCATGTGCAAGATTATTTCGGTAAAAAAACATAAACCTTTACCTATTGATGATGAATTAGCAAAAAAACTTGGAGCAAAAGATTTAGCCGATCTTAAAAATTTGGTTTCAAAACAATTAAATGATCAATATAAAAATTCTCTCGATCAAATTTCAAAAAATCAAATTTTAGAAGAAATTGAAAATTTTAAAATTGACGAGATTCCAAGCACGTTAATTGATCAGGAATTAAATATTCTTAATCAAGGTCTTGATAAAGAAACAATAGAAAAAAACAAAAACACTAATCTAAAAAATGCGAAAAAAAGAATTAAACTCGGTATAATTTTAAACCAAATTGGTGAAGAAAATAATATTAAAGTAGAAAATTTAGAGATTCAATCTGAAATTCAGAAACAAATAGGTATGATGCCAGGACAAGAGAAACTTGTTATGGACTATTATCAAAAAAATCCTGAAGCTGCAGCATCATTACGAGGAAACATTTATGAACAAAAGATAATTGATTTTATCAAATCAAAAGCTAAAAAAACTGTTAAAGAAATTGATAAATTAGAGGCAGAAAAAATTTTAAAGGAAGAAAATGAAAAAAACATAAAAGCCCAATCACCAGTCGATGATACAGAAAAAAAGCCAAAGACATCTGAAAAGAAACTAAAAAAAGCCCCAATTAAAAAAAAAGCAAAAAAAGTTAGCAAAAAGTAATCTCAAGTTGTATAAGTGATTGATTCGAAATTATGAGTGAAAAAATCTTAGAACAAATGAATACCTTAATACCAATGGTTGTTGAGCAATCAAGTAGAGGTGAAAGGGCTTATGATATTTACTCAAGATTATTAAAAGAGAGAATTGTTTTTTTAGTCGGTCCAATTAATGATAATGTTGCGTCATTAGTAACTGCACAACTTTTGTTTTTAGAGTCTGAAAACCCTAAAAAAGAAATTTCTTTATACATAAACAGTCCTGGTGGTTTAGTGACGGCTGGTTTAGGAATTTACGATACAATGCAATACATTAAACCTGATGTTTCAACATTATGTATTGGCCAAGCTGCTTCAATGGGATCTTTTCTATTGGCTGCAGGTCAAAAAGGAAAAAGATTTTCTCTTCCTAATTCAAGAATAATGGTCCATCAACCATCTGCAGGTTTTCAAGGTCAAGCAACAGACATAGAGATACATGCTAATGAAGTTCTTTCTCTTAAAAAAAGATTGAATCAAATATACTCCAAACATACTGGAAAGAGTGAGAATGAAATTAAGATTGCTCTTGAAAGAGATAATTTTATGACGTCGGAAAACGCTAAAGAATTTGGTTTGATAGATCAAGTTGTAGAAAAAAGATCTTAGTATTCCACAAGATATAGCTCAATCTAAACAGTACACTTGCCTCTTAAACACATTTTATAATAAAGTATTTTTAGTGATTCGTTTTAAAATTTAAAAAAATATGTCTAGTAGTAAAAACATTTTATATTGTTCTTTTTGTGGAAAAAGCCAACACGAAGTAAGAAAATTAATTGCAGGGCCAACAGTTTTCATTTGTGACGAATGTGTTGAGTTATGTATGGACATAATTAAAGAGGAAAACAAAGATACGTTTGTAAAACATCAAGATGGTTTACCCTCTCCAAAACAAATTTGTTCAGTTTTAGACGATTATGTAATTGGACAGCAACTTGCAAAAAAAGTTTTATCTGTAGCTGTTCACAATCATTACAAAAGATTAAATTATGAAAGTAAAACTAGTAAAAATGTCGAACTTGCTAAATCTAACATTTTATTGATTGGTCCAACTGGATGTGGAAAAACTTTACTAGCACAAACATTAGCTAGAATATTAGATGTTCCTTTTACAATGGCAGATGCAACAACTTTAACCGAAGCCGGATATGTTGGAGAAGATGTTGAAAATATAATTTTAAAACTTTTACAGGCTGCTGATTACAATGTTGAAAAAGCTCAGCGTGGAATAGTTTATATTGATGAAGTTGATAAAATAAGTCGAAAATCTGAAAACCCCTCTATAACAAGAGATGTATCAGGAGAGGGTGTTCAACAAGCATTGTTAAAAATAATGGAGGGTACAATTGCTAGTGTGCCACCTCAAGGGGGAAGAAAACATCCGCAACAAGAATTTTTACAGGTTGATACAACAAATATTTTATTTATTTGCGGTGGAGCTTTTGCTGGTTTAGATAAAATAATTTCTCAAAGAGATAAAGGATCATCAATTGGATTTGGGGCAGAGGTAAAAAATACAGAAGATAAGAAGACCGGTGAATGGATGAAAAGTTTAGAACCGGAGGACTTACTAAAATATGGATTGATACCAGAGTTTATAGGAAGACTTCCAATAATAGCTACTTTAGAGGATCTGGATGAAAAATCTCTGATCAAAATTTTACAAGAACCTAAAAACTCTCTAATTAAACAATATCAGGAATTGTTTAAGTTAGAAGGAGCTAAACTCGTATTTAAAGATGCAGCAATAAAAGAGATAGCTCAAAAAGCAATTAATAAAAAAACAGGGGCAAGGGGATTAAGGTCTATTTTAGAAAGTGTTCTTTTAAAAACAATGTTTGACCTACCAAGCATGGAAAATGTGAACGAAGTAATAGTTGACTCAGGTGCGGCCAAAGGTCAAAGTCAACCAATTATTGTCCACTCTAAAAATAGTCAAAAAGATAAAGATAAAGATAAAGATAAGTCTAAAACTTCCGCAGCATAAATATAGTTAACAAATGATAAAAAAGTATTGCAAATTTTGATTTAATATCCATATTTAGATTATGGAAATTAAATTTAACTTACCGTTGTTGCCTCTTAGAGATATAGTAGTTTTTCCAAACATGGTCATTCCTCTATTCGTAGGTAGAGATAAATCAATTAATGCTCTTAATGAGGTAATGAAAAAAGAAAAAAAAATAATTTTAGTAACTCAAAAAAATTCAGAAGTTGACGATCCAACTAAAAATGATGTATTTACTTATGGATGTGAGAGCAACATCCTCCAACTTTTAAAATTACCAGACGGTACAGTTAAAGTTCTTGTTGAAGGAATTAATCGAGTAAAAATAAATGATTATAACGATAACAAAGATTTTATAACTTGCTCTTACGAAAAAGTAAGCGATCAGATTAGTAAAGAAGAAGATTTGATGCCAACAGCTATTTCAGCTGTAAAAAAACTTGAAAAGTTGACTTCAATCAACAAAAAAATTTCAAGTGAAACAATTAATAATATTAAAGTTTTGAAAGATCCTTCAAAAATTGCAGATAACATTGCGTCTCATTTGAATGCTTCTATATCAGAAAAACAACAAATTTTTGAAACCCAAGATGTTAAAAAGAGATTAAATCTTATTATTAAAATAATGGAAAATGAAACAAGTATAATTGGTGTTGAAAAAAGAATAAGAGGTCGTGTTAAAACACAAATGGAAAAAACTCAGCGAGAGTATTACTTGAATGAGCAATTAAAAGCGATACAGAAAGAGCTGGGTGAAATTGAAGATGGAAAAGATGAAACATCGAATTTAAATAAAGCAATTCTAAAGGCAAAAATGCCTAAAGATGTTGAGAAAAAATGTTTATCCGAATTGAAAAAATTAAAAAATATGAGTCCAATGTCCGCTGAAGCTACAGTTGTTAGAAATTATTTAGATTGGATGATTGATTTACCATGGTTTAAAAAGGATAAAATTGAAATAGATTTAAACAAAGCCCAAAAAGTTTTAGATGAAGATCATTTTGGTCTAGAAAAAGTAAAAGAGAGAATAATTGAATTTTTAGCAGTTCAAAAAAGAATGAATAAACTGAAAGGTCCAATTTTATGTTTGGTTGGTCCTCCTGGAGTTGGAAAAACATCTTTAGGTAAATCGATAGCAAAAGCAACAAATAGACAATTTGTAAGAATGTCATTAGGTGGAGTGCGGGATGAAGCGGAAGTCCGTGGTCACCGAAGAACCTACATTGGTTCTTTACCTGGAAAAATTATTCAAATGATGAAAAAAGCTGGAACAAAAAACCCTTTATTTCTACTTGATGAAATTGACAAAGTTGGAAATGATTACAGAGGTGATCCGTCTTCGGCTTTATTGGAGGCTCTTGATCCAGAACAAAACACTACTTTTAATGATCACTACTTAGAGGTAGATTACGATTTATCAGATGTTTTATTCGTAACCACTGCAAATACATTAAATATATTACCTCCTTTATTGGACAGAATGGAAGTAATAAGAATACCAGGTTACACTGAAGATGAAAAAATTAATATTGCTAATAAATATTTATTACCAAAACAAATCAAAGATAATGGCGTGAAAGATGGAGAGATGAATTTATCAGATGGTACTATAAAAGATATTATAAGATATTACACAAGAGAGTCGGGTGTAAGAAATCTTGAGAGAGAAATTTCGAAAATTACTCGTAAGGTTGTCAAAAAAGTGGTTAATAATGAGAGCAAAGATGTGACTGTTAATGATAAAAATTTAGGAGATTTTCTTGGTGTTAAAAAATTTAAATTTGGTGAGTTAGAAGATCAAAATAAAATTGGAATCGTTACAGGCTTAGCTTGGACAGAATTTGGTGGTGAGATTTTAAAAATTGAAACTGTGAATATGCCTGGGAAGGGTAGAATGCAAATTACAGGAAAATTAGGTGATGTAATGCAAGAGTCAGTTAAGGCAGCAAAATCTTTTGTGAGATCAAAATGTTTAGAGTTTGGAATTATTCCTCCAACATTTGAGAAAAAAGATTTTCATATTCATGTTCCAGAGGGAGCTACACCAAAAGATGGTCCGTCTGCTGGAATAGCTATGGTAACATCAATTGTTTCATCAATTACTAAAATTCCAGTTAAAAGAGAAATTGCAATGACTGGTGAAGTTACAATCACAGGTCAAGTTTTACCAATTGGTGGATTAAAGGAGAAACTTTTAGCAGCACACAGAGCTGGTATTAAGCAAGTATTAATTCCGAAAGATAACGAAAAAAATTTAGTTGATATCCCTAAAAAAGTTATTGATGATATAAAGATAACCCCCGTAAATACAGCTGATGAAGTTTTAAAAATTGCACTTACTAAAGAACTTAAACCAACAGATTGGGTTGAGGTAGATAAAATTTCAGAAAATAAAAAATCTGAAAAAACTCAAGCAAGTATACAATAGTTTTCACAATTATTAATTAGTAAATTAATTAATTCTGATTATTATCATATTGAGATGGATGATTATAATAAGCTAGCATTAAAAGCAGTTAGTCTTCAAAAACAAAATAAATCTCACGAAGCCAAAAAAATTTACACAGATTTACTGAAAATTGATAGAAATCCTCAAATATTAAGGCTTCTTGGTTCAATTGAATTAGATGAGAAGAATTATGAAGAGTCTTTAAAATTATTGAATGAATCTTTACAAATTAATCCAAATGACTCCGAATGTTATTCAAACAAAGGTATTGTTAATTTTAAATTAAAAAATACTGAAGAGGCTATTTCCGATTATAAAAAGGCGATTTCACTTGATAAAAACAACTATAACGCTTTTTTTAATCTTGGAAATTTATATAAAGAAATAAATAGGCTAGATGAATCAATTGAAAATTTTAATAAAGCTATTTCAATTAATAAAAATCATTATACCGCATACCACAATAGAGCTGTAGTAAAGAAACTTCTCTTAAAATTTGATGATGCGATTAAAGATTTTGATGAAGCACTTAGGATAAATCCCAAATATTCAAATTCTCTTTTTTTTAAGGCTATTACACAATTAAAAATTGGAGATTATGAAAATGGATGGAAAAATTATGAACAACGTTGGGAAACAACGAATTTTCCATCCCCAAAAAGAGAATTCAAACAACCATGTTGGAATGGAAACGATGATTTAAATAATAAGATTATATTAATTCACGGAGAGCAAGGACTAGGCGACAACATACACTTTGTAAGATATTTTAATTTGATAAAATCAAAAGCAAAAAAAGCAATA
Organism: uncultured Pelagibacteraceae bacterium; assembly: GCA_902599625.1. Taxonomy (GTDB): domain Bacteria; phylum Pseudomonadota; class Alphaproteobacteria; order Pelagibacterales; family Pelagibacteraceae; genus Pelagibacter. Next base: position 22,311 of record CACKGF010000001.1, read on the forward strand.
TTGCAAGTTGATAAAAAATTAGTTCAATTATTGAAAGAATGTAATTTTGATAATTATATTTTTTCAAATGATGAAAAACTACCTGAATTTGATATTCATTGTCCTTTACTTTCTTTACCATTTAAATTTTCCACTACACTCCAAAACATTCCGTTTAATAACAAATATCTTTTTCCTAATAAAGATCGAATTTTTAAATGGAAAAAAACTTTTGATAATCAATACTTAAATATCGGAATTAATTGGCAAGCCAGTCCAAATCCTGATTTAGATAAAGGAAGATCTTTTAAACTGAAATATTTTAATGAAATCTCTATAATGGATAAAATAAAGCTACATAGCTTACAAAAAATTTATGGTTTAAATCAAATAAAAGAAATTAGTAAACAATTTCAATTAAATATTATTGATAATTTTGATGAAGAGGCGCCTTTTGTTGATACAGCAGCTATTATCGAAAATTTAGATTTAATTATTACTTGTGATACCTCAATTGCTCATTTATCGGGTGCTATAGGTAAAAAAACTTTTTTGCTTCTACAAAAAAATTGTGAATGGAGATGGTTACAAGATATTGATTACTCACCATGGTATAACTCTATAAAAATATATAGACAAAAAACACAAGACGACTGGTCTACTGTTTTTGATGAAGTAAAGAAAGATATAAAAAGAATGGTAAATTAAGTTAATATAACTTGACGTATTGGTACTAAAAGATATAAAAAAACATTATTCTTGGTAAGGGCGGTTAGCTCAGTTGGTAGAGCATCTCGTTTACACCGAGGGGGTCAAAGGTTCGAGTCCTTTACCGCCCACCAAAAATTGGGGGTGTAGCTCAGTTGGTTAGAGCGATCGCCTGTCACGCGATAGGTCGCGGGTTCGAGTCCCGTCACTCCCGCCAGTTTTTGATAATAATTATCAATAACACAAATCATTCAACAAATTAGCCCCCAATAACGTGACTTAACTGCACTTTCAATTAATCAAAAAGATTATATATAAATGTATATGTACGGAGATTTTTTAAATAACTATCTAACAATCATAATATTTTTTGGAGTTGCACTTCTTCTGAGTATTGGGTTTATTTTTCTAAATTTTGTGTTTGCGCCTAAAAACCCTGATCCAGAAAAATTATCTGCTTATGAGTGTGGTTTTGAACCTTTTAACGACTCTAGAATGGAGTTTGACGTTAGATTTTATTTAGTGGCAATTTTATTTATAATATTCGATTTAGAAATAGCCTTCCTTTTTCCATGGGCAATATCTTTAGGAAAAATAGGTATTTTTGGATTTGTCTCAATGATGATATTTTTATTTATTTTAACTGTAGGATTTGTTTATGAGTGGAAGAAAGGGGCTTTAGACTGGGAATGAACTTAAAAGAAAAAGAAGATCAAATTCCGAAAGAATTTAAACAGCTTGCTAAAGATTTTGCGGACAAAGGTTTTATAACAACTTCATTAGACAATTTAGTGAATTGGGCTAGAACAGGTTCATTGCACTGGATGACTTTTGGACTTGCATGTTGCGCAGTTGAGATGATGCAAACATCTATGCCAAGGTATGACTTAGAGAGGTTTGGAGCCGCCCCGAGAGCTTCACCAAGACAATCAGATGTTATGATTGTCGCCGGGACCTTAACAAATAAAATGGCTCCTGCGTTAAGAAAAGTTTATGATCAAATGCCTGAACCAAGATATGTGATATCAATGGGAAGCTGTGCAAATGGTGGTGGTTATTATCATTATTCATATTCAGTTGTTAGAGGATGCGATAGAGTTGTTCCAGTTGATGTTTACGTACCAGGATGCCCACCTTCAGCTGAGGCTTTATTATACGGGATAATGCAATTACAAAAAAAGATAAGGGACCAGGGTTCAATAAGTAGATAATGTTAAATAATTTAGATTTAGAAAAAAAAATAAATTCAGAACTTAATACTAAAGTGAGTTCGTCAAAAATTGTCCACGAAACATTAAATGTTTCAATAGAAAAAGATGATTTGAAAGAAGTTCTTTTATTTTTAAAATCTAATCATGAAATGAAATTCAAGCAATTGATAGACATCACCGCAGTAGATTACCCAAATAAAAAAAATAGATTTAGGATGATCTATTTGTTACTCAGTCATGAATTCAATAAAAGAATAATAATCGATTTTCCCTTAAACGAAAATGAAAAAGTTTTTTCAATAACGGGTATTTTTCCATCTGCTAATTGGATGGAACGAGAAGTTTTTGATATGTATGGAATTGATTTTCAAGATCATCCAGACTTAAGAAGAATTTTAACAGACTATGAATTTGAGGGATATCCATTGAGAAAAGATTTTCCAATCACTGGGCATAAAGAGGTTAGATATAGCGAAGAGAAAAAAAAAGTAATTTATGAACCAGTAAAGTTAGAGCAGGACTATAGAAACTTTGATTATAATAGCCCTTGGCAAGGCACTGAATACATTAAGGAAATAAAAAAAAATAATGAGTAAACAAACAAAAACACTAAATCTTAACTTTGGACCACAACACCCAGCTGCGCATGGAGTTTTAAGATTGATATTGGAGTTGGATGGAGAAGTCGTAGAAAAAGCTGATCCCCATATTGGTTTACTTCATAGAGGAACAGAAAAATTAATTGAAAACAAAACGTATTCCCAAGCAATACCTTATTTTGATAGACTCGATTATGTAGCTCCAATGAATCAAGAACATGCTTTCGCCTTAGCTATCGAAAAAATTTTAGACATTGAAGTTCCAATTAGGGGACAATACATAAGAGTAATTTTTTGTGAGATTGGAAGAATTCTAAGCCACATACTTAATATTACTACACAGGCATTAGACGTTGGTGCCTTAACTCCTTCATTATGGGGTTTTGAGGAGCGAGAAAAACTTATGGAATTTTATGAAAGAGTTTCAGGATCGAGATTGCACGCGAATTATTTTAGACCAGGAGGTGTACACCAAGACTTACCAAGAGGACTCGATGCTGATATTTTAAAATTTTGTAATGAGTTTCCAAAAATTATAGATGATTTAGAGACTTTACTAACTGATAATAGAATTTTTAAACAAAGAAATGTTGATATTGGAATTGTTTCAAAAGATGATGCGTTAGACTATTCATTCTCAGGTGTGATGATGAGAGGCTCAGGTGTGCCTTGGGATTTAAGAAAATCTCAACCTTATGATTGTTATGAACAATTATCATTTAAGGTGCCTATTGGTAAAAATGGAGATTGTTATGATAGATATCTTTGTAGAGTAGAAGAAATGAGAGAAAGTATAAAAATAATTAAACAATGTTTAGAACAGTTACCAAAAGGACCTGTAAAATCTCAAGATAATAAGATTACCCCTCCACCTAAAAAAGAAATTAAAGAGTCGATGGAGGCATTAATCCACCATTTTAAATTATTTACAGAAGGCTATAGAGTTAAGAAAGATGAGATATACACTGCAGTAGAGGCGCCTAAGGGTGAATTTGGTGTTTACTTAATTTCTGATGGTTCAAGCAAACCATATAAATGTAAAATCAGAGCTCCTGGATTTTCTCATCTTCAAGCAATGGATTATTTAATCAAAGGACATATGTTAGCTGATGTACCAGCTGTATTAGGCTCATTAGATATTGTGTTCGGGGAAATAGACAGATGAGTTTAAAAAAAGTTTCAAAAGATCAACCTGAAAAGTTTGAATTAAATCAACAAAGCTTAGAAGCTGCAAAAAAAATTTTATCAAATTATCCGAAGGGAAAAGAGAAAAGTGCTGTTATGGCTTTACTTTATATTGCACAAAGGCAAAACAATAACTGGATACCTTTATCAGCAATTAAATATATTGCTAAGTTTTTAAATATGCCTTACATCAAAGTCTATGAAGTAGCCACTTTCTACTCAATGTATAATCTTTCACCTGTGGGAAATTATCATGTCCAAATTTGTACAACAACTCCTTGTATGATCAGAGGAGCATATAAGATTGTAGATGTATGTAAAAAGAAAATATCTGAAAAAGAAAATGTATTATCTGAAAATGGTAATTGTTCTTGGACAGAGGTAGAATGTCTTGGTGCCTGTATAAACGCACCAATGATGCAAATAAACAATGATTACTATGAAGATTTAGATATTAAACAAAGCGAAAAAATTATCGATGAAGTGCTTATGGGTAAAAAACCAAAACCAGGATCATATAGAGGAAGAATTAACTCGGAGCCTGAAAACAACAGAAAAACATTATTGGATTTAAAAAATGCTTAAAGACGAAGATAGAATATTTAAAAACTTGTATAACGATTTAGGAGCTGATTTGAACTCCTCAAAAAATAGAGGTGATTGGACAAATACTAAAGATTTATGTGAAAAAGGTAGAGAATGGATAATTGATGAAATTAAAAAATCTGAATTAAGAGGGAGAGGTGGTGCTGGTTTTCCAACGGGTTTAAAATGGTCATTTGCGCCTAAAGAAGTTGGATCGAGGCCCCACTACCTTGTGATTAATGCAGATGAGTCTGAACCTGGAACTTGCAAGGATAGGGATATTTTAAGATTTGAACCTCACAAACTTTTAGAAGGTTGTTTAATTGCAGCTTATGCAATCAATTCACATAAATGCTATATTTATTTAAGAGGCGAGTATTACAATGAAGGTTTAGAATTACAAAAAGCAATTGATGAGGCTTATAAAGATAATTTAATTGGTAAAAATGCTTCTGGAACTGGTTGGGATTTAGATATTTATATTCATTACGGAGCTGGAGCGTATATATGCGGTGAGGAAACAGCTTTACTTGAAAGTATTGAGGGCAACAAAGGCCAACCAAGATTGAAACCGCCTTTTCCTGCATTAGTTGGATTATATGGTTGTCCAACTATAGTCAATAATGTTGAAACTATTTCAGTTGTTCCTACAATTTTAAGAAAAGGTTCTAAATGGTTTGCATCATTAGGCAAACCAAAAAATACTGGTACTAAGATTTTTTGTATTTCTGGAAACGTTAATAAACCTTGTAATGTTGAAGAAGAAATGGGTATTCCTTTAAAAGATTTAATTGATACTCATGCTGGTGGGGTAGTAGGTGGATGGGAAAATTTACAAGCAGTCATACCTGGTGGTTCTTCCATGCCCTTGTTAAATAAAGAAATTTCAGAAAAGATAACTATGGACTTTGATTCATTAGTGGAGAATAAAAGTGGGTTAGGGACTGCAGGAATAGTCGTTATCAATAAAGATCAAGATATTATTAAATGTTTTGCAAGAATAGCCCGATTTTATAAACATGAAAGTTGTGGTCAATGCACTCCTTGTAGAGAAGGTTCAGGTTGGATGTGGAGAATTTTAGAAAGAATGGCTAAAGGCGAAGCATCGAGAGAGGAAGTTGAAATGTTGTTTGATGTTACGAAACAAATAGAAGGTCATACTATTTGTGCTTTTGGCGAAGGATCAGCTTGGCCAGTGCAAGGTCTTTTGAGAAATTTCAAAAAAGAAATAATTAAAAGAAATAATTTTGATCCATTAATTAAATCAAACAAAGATATCCCATACCTAGTAGATCAACATTTATTAGAAAAAGATAATGCCCAAAATAAAAGTTAATAATAACGAACTAGAAGTAGAAGATGGCTTAACGGTTTTGCAGGCATGTGAACAAGCTGGAGCTGAAATACCAAGATTTTGTTATCATGAAAAACTTTCAATAGCAGGAAACTGTAGAATGTGCCTAGTTGAGATTGAAAAATCTCCAAAACCGGTTGCATCTTGTGCAATGCCTGTAGCGGATGGAATGAATATTAAAACAAATACTGAATTTGTTGAAAAAGCAAGAAAAGGCGTTATGGAATTTTTATTAGCAAACCACCCACTCGATTGTCCAGTTTGTGATCAAGGAGGTGAATGCGATTTACAAGATCAATCAATGTTTTATGGAATTGATAAATCAAGATTTAAAGAAAATAAAAGATTTGTTCCTGAAAAATATATGGGTCCTCTTATCAAAACTCAAATGACTAGATGCATTCACTGTACAAGGTGTATAAGATTTGCAACTGAGGTTGCTGGTGTTTCTGAAATTGGAGCAATTGGTAGAGGCGAAGATACTCAAATAACTACATATTTAGAAAAATCTATGGAGTCAGAGCTATCAGGCAATGTAATTGATTTGTGTCCAGTTGGCGCATTAACATCGAAGCCATATGTCTTTGAAGCTAGACCATGGGAATTAAAAAAAACAGAGTCGATCGATGTTATGGATGCAGTTGGTTCAAATATAAGAATTGATACATATGGTTGGGAAGTAAAGCGTATACTTCCAAAAATTAATGAAAGCATTAATGAGGAGTGGATATCAGATAAAACTCGTTATGCATGCGATGGCTTAAAATATCAAAGACTTGATACTCCTTATACAAGATCTAATGATGGATTTAAAAAAATTTCATGGGAGGAGGCTTATGGGATCTTAACTGATAAAATTAAAAGCACAAATCCTGATAAAATTGGATGTATAACTGGCGATCTTACGAATATGGAAACTCTATTTTCTGTTAAAGAGCTTTTTAATAAAATTTTGAACTGTAAAAACTTGGACTCAAGACCTGTAAAAACTTATGTAAATAATAGTTCACGAACCAATTATATTTTTAATACCCAAATTTCAAATATAGAGAAATCAGATTTTATTCTTTTGGTTGGGACTAATCCACGTCATGAAGCAACAATTTTGAATTCAAGAATACGAAAAAGTTATTTAAAGAATAATATGGAAGTTTATTCTTTGAATGATGTTGGGGATTTAACATATCCATATAAAGTAATATCAAGCAACACGGATGAGTTAAAAAAAATAATTTTAAATGAACACGAAGTTTCAAAAAAAATAATTTCTGCAAAAAATCCTATTGTTATTTTTGGACAATCAGCTCTTAAACTTAACTCCTCAGGGTACTTATTTGAAGGAATGAAAAAATTTTTATCAGAAAATAATAAAATAAACGATGACTGGAATGCTTTAAACATCCTTTCTAATAATGCATCAACAGTTGGTGCATATGATTTGGATATTTTAGACAACGAAACTATAGATAATGTGTTATCAAATCAATTTGAATTAGTCTTCTTATTTGGTCAGGATAATTTGAATATCAAAAAGAAAAATGAATTTATTGTTTATATAGGAACTCATGGTGACAGAGGAGCTGAAATGGCAGATCTAATATTGCCTAGCGCGGCATATACAGAACAAGATGGATATTTCACTAACCTTGAAGGTAACTTACAATTAGCTTTTAAGGCTTCCTATCCACCTGGTGAAGCAAAAGAAGATTGGGAAATTGTTAATGAATTGTCAAAGAAACTTAAGGGCAAAAGTCTTTATACAAATAAACAAGAACTTATTGATAACCTTTTAAATTATCTTAATCAAAAAACAAAAAAAACCGCTGAAATAGTAAAAAATGATTTTACGAACGAAGAAATTTTCGTCGATAAAATTGATTATTATTTTACTAACGTCATAGCAAGATCTTCAAAGACAATGGCAGAATGCAGAAATTTAAAACTTGTTTCTTTGAAAACTGGAACTGATGGTTAAATGGAATACATAAATTTATTATTTTCTGAAATCTACAAAATACTTTATGTTTTAATTCCTGTTCTTGTATCAGTAGCAATGATTGTGTGGCTTGATAGAAGGATTTGGGCTTTTGTTCAAAAAAGAAGAGGGCCAAATGTAGTAGGTCCTTTCGGCTTATTTCAAACTTTGGCAGATGCGCTTAAATATATCTTTAAAGAAATTATAATACCTGCAAGTTCGAATAAAATCATATTTATTTTAGCCCCAATAGTTACAATGACTTTAGCCCTTATTGCATGGGCAGTAATTCCTTTTAGTGAAGATTATGTTTTGGCTGACATTAATGTTGGTATCCTTTACATATTTGCAATTTCTTCTTTGGGTGTTTATGGAATAATAATGGGCGGCTGGGCCTCAAATTCAAAGTATCCATTTTTAGGCTCAATAAGATCTGCTGCACAAATGGTCTCTTATGAAGTTTCTATCGGAGTGATTATCATCAATGTTTTATTGTGCGTTGGTTCGTTAAACTTAAGTGATATAGTTCTAGCTCAAGAGAAAATTTGGTTTGTAATTCCTTTATTCCCAATGTTTGTGATTTTCTTTATTTCATCGCTTGCAGAGACAAATAGACCACCATTTGATTTACCTGAAGCAGAGGCTGAATTAGTTGCGGGTTATCAAACAGAATATAGCGGTATGATGTATGCAATGTTTTGGTTGGGCGAATATGCAAATATTTTGCTTATGTGTGCACTTGGGTCAATTCTTTTTCTGGGAGGTTGGTTAGCACCAATGGATACCCCATTGTTTGAAATGGTACCTCCACCGGCATGGCTAATATTAAAAATTTTATTTTTGTTTGTTTTGTTTGCACTAATTAAAGCTATTGTGCCAAGATATCGATATGACCAACTTATGAGGCTTGGATGGAAGGTTTTTCTACCTTTCTCGTTAATTTGGGTGGTATTAACTTCTGGTTATTTATTATATTTTGACTTATTACCTGTATATTAAACTATGAATATAATTCGAATATTTAAAACAGTATTTTTAATAGATTTTTTGACAGGTTTGTTGATAGCGATAAAGGAGTCATTTAAACCAAAAAAAACGCTTAACTATCCTTTTGAAAAAGGTAAGATTTCACCACGATATAGGGGAGAGCACGCCTTAAGAAGATACCCAAACGGCGAGGAAAGATGTATAGCATGTAAACTTTGTGAAGCTGTTTGTCCAGCTCAGGCAATAACAATAGAGTCTACAGAAAGAGAAGACGGAAGTAGAAAAACAACTAGATACGATATTGATATGCTAAAATGTATCTATTGTGGTTTGTGTGAAGAGTCGTGTCCGGTTGATGCTATAGTGCAAGGTCCTAACTTTGAATTTGCAACACATACTAGGGAAGAACTTTACTACAATAAAGAAAAGCTTTTAGAAAATGGAGATAGATGGGAGAATGTTTTAGCTGCAAATATAAAAGCTGATAACCCTTATAGATAATAGCAAATGTTAGCACACGCTATATTTTTTTACTTTTTTTCATTTGTTGCAATAATTTCTGCAATAATGGTAACTGTGTCTAAGAATACAGTTCATTCTGTTTTTTTTTTAATATTGGATTTTATATCGATATCGTGCCTTTTTATTATGATAGGTGCGGAATTTTTAGGAATGATAATGTTAATTGTTTATGTTGGGGCTGTTGCAGTTTTATTTCTATTTGTCGTAATGATGCTGAACGTTGCTCAGCAAAAAAATCAATGGTTTAAATCAAGTGATACAAGTACTCACATACCTATAGGATTAATTGTAAGTTTGATAATTTTTTTTGAATTGATTATTGTAATTGGAGGATGGAAGTACAAACCTGACATTATCGAAAACTTTTCTAATAATCTGATTTCTAATTCTACGAATACTCATACCATTGGAAGTGTTTTATATACAGAATATATACATCTATTTCAAATTTCAGGGATGATATTACTCGTAGCTATGATTGGAGCAATCGTTCTCACATTTAGAAAAAGAGAAGGGGTTAAAAGACAAAATTATTTTAGCCAAATATCTAGAGAAAAAAATCAAGGTGTTGAGTTAGTAGAAGTTAAATCAAATGAGGGAGTTAAAATAGATGTTTGAAGTTTCACTTGGACATTATCTTACATTAGGGGCAATCATTTTTACTATTGGTGTAATTGGAATATTTTTAAATAGAAAAAATGTAATTGTTATTTTAATGAGTATAGAATTAATATTACTAGCAGTAAATATTAATCTAGTATCTTTCTCAATATTTCTTCAAGACTTATCTGGCCAGATATTTACTTTATTTATTTTGACTGTTGCAGCAGCAGAGGCAGCTATCGGTTTGGCAATAATCGTAGTCTATTATCGTAACGCAGGAACAATAAGAGTAGAAGAAATTGAAAATCTAAAGGGTTAATATGGAATATCTCATAATTTTTTTACCATTGCTAGGTGCATTTATTGCTGGTTTTTTTGGTAATAAATTTGACCAAAAATATTCTCAATTTATAACAAGTCTTTTTGTAAGTATTTCTTCTATCCTTTCAATAATAGTTTTTTTTAAAGTATTAAATTATGGATACTCAAATAATTTATTAATCTCTAGTTGGATAAACTCAGGTACTTTAAATGTAAATTGGTCCATAAAAGTAGATGCATTATCCTCACTCATGATGGTTGTGGTAACGCTTGTTTCAGCGTTGGTTCATATTTACTCAATTGGTTATATGTCTCACGATCCTCACAAACCGAGGTTCATGTCTTATTTATCTTTGTTTACATTTGCAATGTTAGTGCTGGTTACCTCAGACAATTTTTTACAATTATTCTTTGGATGGGAAGGAGTAGGTCTTTGTTCGTATTTTTTAATTGGTTTTTGGTTTAAAAAAAAAGCTGCGAATGCGGCCGCTATTAAAGCTTTCGTAGTAAATAGAGTTGGAGATTTTGGTTTTGCTCTTGGTATTTTTTTAATTTTTTATTATTTTGGAACAGTTAATTACAATGAGGTATTCAATCAAATTCAAACTTTGAATGCAAAAAATATAAATTTTCTTGGTTTTGAATTTAAATCAATAGATTTAATTTGTATATTGTTATTTATAGGTGCAATGGGAAAATCAGCCCAGATTTTTTTACATACTTGGTTACCCGATGCAATGGAAGGACCAACACCTGTATCTGCATTAATCCACGCTGCAACAATGGTTACTGCAGGTGTTTTTCTAGTTGTAAGATGTTCTCCTATTTATGAATATTCAGAATTAGCACTCAATATAATTACTGTTATTGGAATGAGTACAGCTTTTTTTGCTGCTACAATTGCATTAGTCCAAACCGATATAAAAAAGATAATTGCTTATTCAACATGTAGCCAGCTTGGATATATGTTCTTTGCAACTGGTGTAGGCGCATATAACGTTGCAATGTTTCATTTATTTACTCATGCTTTTTTTAAGGCTTTACTTTTTTTAGGAGCTGGTTCTGTAATACACTCTTTTAAAGATGAACAGAATATCGAAAAAATGGGCGGGGTTTACAAAAAGATCCCTTACACTTACGCCTTAATGCTGGTGGGCACATTAGCTTTAACTGGCTTCCCTTTTTTATCTGGTTTTTATTCTAAAGATGCAATTATTGAATTTGCTTATTTAAGGGGAAATGTAACTGGTATTTATGCTGCTGGTATTGGAATTGTTACGGCTATGTTAACAGCAATTTACTCTTGGAGATTATTTTTTAAAACTTTTCATGGAAATTATAACAATCAAGAGGTCAAATACGAAAAAGTTCATGAGTCACCAGCGGTAATGGTTTTGCCACTTATAATTCTTGCTTTAGGCTCAATTTTTGCAGGTTTCTTTTTTAAAGAGCTATTAATAGGCAATCAAAGTAGTGTTAATTTTTGGGGAGAGTCTATTAAATTTTTAGAGCCATTGAGTGAAGATCATCCTCCACTGTGGTTTATTTTATTGACCCCAACTATAGTAACTTTAAGCATACCGGTTTCTTACTACTTATTTTTGAAGGACAAAAGTGTATTAGAAAATTTTACAAAAACTAATTATCCATTAATAAATTTTTTAAAAAAGAAATGGTATTTTGATGAGCTTTATTCTTATATTTTTGTAGAACCTTGTAAAAAATTAGGTCTATTTTTTTGGAAAAAGATTGATGGTTTAACAATAGATAGATTTGGACCAGATGGTATTTCAAATCTTATTAAAGGCTTGTCGATAAAAGCAGTAAAATTTCAGAATGGTTTTATTTATCAATATGCATTTATAATGTTGATTGGATTTTCTTTAATACTGACTTACTTGATTATTAAATGATGAATTTCCCAATTATTTCTTCACTAATCCTTTTGCCTTCAATTGGCGCACTGTTTCTTTTTTTCATTAATTCAAAAAATGTTACCGGCATCAAGTATGTTTCTTTATTTGTATCAATCATTAATTTTTTAATATCTATTTACTTATGGTTAATTTTTGATCAATCTAGTTATGAATTTCAGTTTGTAGAAAGTAGAGTCTGGATAAAAGATTTTATCAATTACAAAGTCGGAGTAGATGGAATCTCAATATTATTTATCATTTTAACTACTTTCATAACCCCACTTTGTATTTTGTCAGTTAACTCATCAATAAAGAATAGACTTAAAGAGTTTTTAATAGCAATCTTATTAATGGAAACTCTAATGATTGGAGTTTTTTGCTCTTTAGATTTGGTAATTTTCTACTTATTTTTTGAAGGAGGTTTAATACCGATGTTTTTAATCATTGGTATTTGGGGTGGAGAAAGACGTGTGTATTCTGCATTCAAGTTTTTTTTATTTACTCTTCTTGGCTCAGTTTTAATGTTAATAGCGGTAATATCTATTTATTGGATAGCAGGCACGACCGATGTAGAAGAACTTTATAAGTTGGGCATTGATCCAAAATACCAAAACTTACTTTGGTTAGCATTCTTTTCATCTTTTGCAGTAAAAACACCAATGTGGCCAGTACATACATGGTTGCCCGACGCCCATGTTGAAGCACCAACAGCAGGTTCAGTTTTATTAGCAGCTATCCTACTTAAAATGGCAGGATATGGATTTATAAGATTTTCAATTGGACTATTTCCTGTTGCGTCAGAATATTTTGTTCCGTTTATTTTTGTTATTAGTTTAATTGCAATTATTTATACTTCGTTAGTTGCCTTAATGCAGGACGACATGAAAAAACTAATTGCGTACTCATCTGTAGCTCATATGGGTTTTGTAACATTAGGTTTGTTTACTTTCACTCAACAAGGTGTTGAAGGAGGAATATTTCAAATGATTAGTCATGGTATTGTATCTGCTGCACTCTTTTTCTCAGTAGGTGTTGTTTATGACAGAACTCATTCGAGACGTATCAATGATTATGGGGGTTTGGTAAATGTAATGCCAAAATATTCTATTTTATTAATGGTATTTACTTTAGGGTCTTTGGGCTTACCAGGAACAACTGGTTTTATTGGTGAATTTTTGATTTTAATGGGAACATTTAAAAAAAGTTTCTTAGTGGCAGCAATAGCAAGTTTGGGTGTAATTTTAGGTGCAGCATATATGTTGTGGCTTTACAAAAGAGTTATATTTGGAGAGTTAACAAATCAAAAATTATTAAAAATAATTGATTTAAACAAAGTTGAGTTATCTATTCTTACTTTATTAGCACTGGGTATAATTTTTTTTGGGTTCTATCCTGATCCATTTTCTAATACATATTCTGTATCAGTCGAGAACTTTTTAAATGAATATAATGATAAACTAAATAATTATAATTTACAAAATCAATGATTAATCTCTTTTATATATCTACGGAAATATTCTTATCATTATCTATTCTAATTTTGTTACTAATTGGTGTATTTAAAAAAAAAAGTGAATCATTTATTTACAATTTCACTTGTATAATTTTACTGGTCGGACTTGCAATAAATATCAATTTAAATCCTCAATTCCCGATAGATTTATTTAATAACAGTTATAAAATTGATTATTTCACAACTTTAATTAAGTCAGTAATATTGATCTCAGCATTTCTTGTAATGCTATGTTCATTAAATTATGTCAAACAAAATGATATTTTAAAAATTGAGTATCCAATTTTAATTTTATCTTCAATTCTTGGTATGCTCGTAATGGTAAGTTCTAACGATCTAATAGTTTTTTATGTTGGTCTAGAATTACAATCTTTAGCTTTATATGTTCTTGCTGCCTTTAAAAGAGATAATATACTTTCATCTGAGTCAGGTTTAAAATATTTTATATTAAGCGCATTATCATCAGGATTATTACTATATGGATGTTCTTTAATATATGGTTTTTCTAGCTCAACAAACTTTGATTTAATTTATCAAAATAGTAAGTCAATCGAATATGGTATTATTTTTGGAATAGTATTTATTTTAGTTGGATTAGCATTTAAGATTACTGCAGTACCTTTTCATATGTGGGCCCCAGATGTTTATGATGGATCACCTACATCTGTGACTGTGATATTTGCAATTCTTCCAAAGATTGCTGCATTAACAGTATTTATTAATTTTTTATATGGTCCTTTCCTTGAAATGTTTGACCAATGGCAAGCAGTTATAATTTTTTTATCAATTGGTTCAATGGTATTTGGGGCCGTAGCTGCGATTGGACAAAAAAAATTAAAAAGACTTATTGCTTATAGTTCAATAAGCCACATGGGGTTTGCGCTCGCTGGTTTAAGTGTTGGGACAAACGAAGGTATTCAAAATTCAATAATATACTTAATGATTTATTTAATAATGAATATAGCATTTTTCTGTTGTCTATTTATGCTCAAAAGAGAAAATCAATATTTCGATAAAGTTGAAGATCTCTCAGGTTTATCAAAAAATCATCCTTTATTATCGCTCTCTTTGATGATTATTTTATTCTCGTTAGCAGGAATACCTCCATTGGCTGGTTTTTTTGCAAAGTTTTATATTTTTACGGCCGTAATTGAACAGTCAATGTATTTTTTAGCAATTGTAGGTTTGCTCTCAACAGTAATTGCAGCTTTTTACTATATAAGATTAATAAAGGTAATGTATTTTGATGAGCAGAAAGAAAAATATGACTTAAATCATAGCATTGGTCTTAAAATGATACTTGTAATTTCATCAACAATTATTCTTATTTATTTCATAAACCCGAATATAATTAATAACTTTGTCTTAGATATAACTTTAATTTAATGAAGTTAAAAATTTTTAAATACAAAAAAGTAAAAAGCACTAATGATATTGCTATTAGGAAAATTAGGTCAGGAATTAAAAATGGAATAGTTACTAGTGATGTACAAAGCTCCGGCAGAGGCAGGCATGGAAATAAATGGGTTTCTTATAAGGGCAATCTTTTTTTAACTATTTTTTTTTCAATTTCAAATAATCTGAATCTAAATAAGTTTAATTATAAAAATTGCCTGATAATAAAAAAAGTTTTATCAAAATATATAAAACACGATCTAAAAATTAAAAGACCAAACGATATTTTATTTAAACAGTATAAAATTTGTGGAATTTTACAGGAAACAATTTTTTACAAGAATTTTAAATACTTGTTAGTTGGTGTAGGTCTAAACTTACTAAAGAGTCCAAAATTCAAGGATTACAAAACTACTAGCGTGTATGAAATTACTAAAAAAAAAGTTAATAAAATTAGAATCTTAAATGAAATTAAATTAAACTATGAATCGATCTAAGAAAAAACACATTTTGGTTGGTGATATTGGTAATACTGAGTCTAAAATATTTTTTAGAAATAACAAAATCGAAAAAAAAATTATTATAAGAAGTAACGAAATGATTTATGGCAAGATTAAATCAAAAGTTTTATTTTTAAAAAAATTTAATATTAAGAATAAAGCTGTTTTTTGTAGTGTAGTTCCGTCTAATTTAAGAATCATTAAGAAGGTATTTGAACGAGAGTTAAAAATAAAAATAGTTGAATTGAAGAATATTTATAAAAACAAAATAATTAAATTGAAAGTTAATAAAAAACAAATCGGATCAGATAGATTGGCAAATGCAATCAGTGTTTTTAATAAAAAAAATAATTTTATAGTTGTGGATTTTGGAACAGCTACTACCTTCGATGTCATCATAAAAGATGTTTACTGGGGTGGTATAATTGCTCCAGGAGTTAATCTTTCACTAAAAAATTTGATATCAAAAGCAGAATTGATTCCAAAAATTAATTTAAGCCAAACCAAAATAGTTATTGGAAAAAACACAAAGCAGGCAGTAGTATCAGGTTTTTATTGGGGATATAGTGGTCTTATCGAAAAAATTATTTCTAAGATTTCAAAAATTACCAAAAAAAATTTTAAAATTATTTTAACAGGAGGTCTTGCGCATTTATTTAAAACAAATATAAGATTAAATGTTTTAATCGACAAAAATCTTACAATAAAAGGATTAATAAAAGCTCATAAAATATTAAACAAATGAAAGATGAATTATTATTTTGTCCACTAGGTGGATCAGGTGAAATTGGCATGAACTTTAATCTTTTTGCCTACGGTAAACCAGAAAATCATAAGTGGATTATTGTAGATATTGGCGTCACCTTTGCTGATGATACAGTTCCAGGAATAGATCTAATATATCCTGATCCTGGTTTCATAGTTGATAAAAAAGACTCATTACTTGGTATAGTGCTAACACATGCTCATGAAGATCACATTGGCGCAATTTCACATATCTGGCCAGAACTTAAATGTAATATATATGCTACTCCATTTACTGCAGCTTTAGTGACTGAAAAGTTTAAGGAAAAGAAAATAGACATTCACCCTTTTTTAAAGATTGTAAATTTAAGAGGTAACATAAAACTCGGACCATTTGATATTGAACTAATAACTATGACTCACTCCATTCTAGAACCCAACGGACTAAAAATAAAAACTCCACTTGGCTGCGTGTTACATACTGGTGATTGGAAGTGTGATCCAAACCCATTAATTGGAGATGTAATAGACTCTAAAAAACTTAAATCAATTGGCGATGATGGAGTTTTGGCGATGATATGTGACTCAACAAATATATTTAGTATTGGTAGATCAGGCTCAGAAATAGATGTAAGAAAAAATTTACTAAAGATATTTGAAAGATTAAAAAAAAAAATAATAGTCACCTGTTTTGCATCAAATGTTGCTAGAATGGAAACTATCTTCTTTTGTGCGCAGAAAACAGGAAGACAGATTTCTTTAGTAGGAAGGTCTATGCATAGAATTTTTAAAGCAGCTAGACAATGTGGGTATCTCAAAGATGTAATAGAACCTATTGATCCAAGAGATGCCAAAAAAATTTCAAGGGACAAAATAGTTTATTTATGTACTGGAACTCAAGGAGAGCCTATGGGAGCAATGAGCAGAATATCGAATTTTACCCATCCAGATGTAATGATGGAAAATGGCGACACTGCAATTTTTTCATCTAAAATAATACCTGGAAATGAAAAAAAACTTTCTAAATTACACAATAAATTAGTTATTGAAGGTATCGAAGTGATTACAGAAGAAGATGAATTTATACATGTATCCGGTCACCCTAATAGGGAAGAGTTAAAGGATATGTACACTTGGATAAGACCAAAATCAGTAATACCAGTTCATGGAGAATACAGACATATGCAGGAGCACATTAATTTTGCTAAGGAAATGAAAATACCCTATCCAGTTAAAGTTATGAATGGTGATATTGTTAAATTAGCTCCAGCTGAAAAACCTTTTATTTATGATAAAGCACCCGCAGGAAAAGTATATTTGGATGGAAACATTAGTGTTGAAGAGGACTCAAATTCTATTAAAGAACGTAAAAATCTTTCCATAAACGGAATGATGGAAGTTACAATTCTTGTTACACCCAAAGGTAACATTCATGACAGACCAATTGTGACAGTAAAGGGGCTCCCAATAAATGATTATGAAGATTTTAGATTTGGATTAGAAAATGAAATTGAAAAAACAGCTAGAACATTTTCTTTAACGAATAGCAGACAGCAAGAAAATGCTATCGATGCTTTTAAAAGTGTTTGTAAAAAATATACAAAAAATAAAGTAGGCAAAAGACCTTTTACAAATATTAATATAGTTCAAATTTGATGAATTTAACTGGTTCGATTATTATATATGTTCTTATATGGTGGATAGTTTTCTTTTCGTTGCTGCCAGTAGATGTAGATCGAAATCAAAAAAATTTTGTGGAGGGTGTTGATCCCGGAGCTCCCGAAAACCCTAAATTAATAAAAAAACTATTATATACAACTTTGATTACATCAATAATTTTTATAGGTATATTTCTATTAGTAAAGTATGATTATCTTAATTTAAGGAATCTAATTACATAATGTTTTTATCAAAATCATTTATTCCATTATTAAAAAACTATCCTTCTGAGGCAAAAATTAAATCACACAAACTAATGTTGAGGCTAGGAATGATTAAACAATCATCAGCAGGTATTTACTCATGGCTTCCCCTTGGCTTCAAAGTGATGAAAAAAATTGAACAAATAGTCAGGGAGGAGCAAAATAAAATAGGTGCTCAAGAGATATTGATGCCGACAATACAGTCCTCCGAAATTTGGAAAGAAAGTGGAAGATACGAAGATTATGGAGAGGAGATGCTCAGAATTAAAGATAGACAGAACAGAGAAATTTTATATGGTCCTACTAATGAAGAGCTAGTTACAGATATTTTTAGAAACAGTATAAAATCATATAAATCCCTTCCTCAATTACTTTATCATATTCAATGGAAATTTAGAGATGAACTAAGACCAAGATTTGGGATAATGAGATGTAGAGAATTTTTTATGAAAGATGCGTATTCGTTTGATCTTAGTGATGGTGATGCAGAATTTTCATATAATAAATTTTTTCTATCATATTTAAAAACTTTTAAGAGATTAGAATTATCAGCAATACCGATGACAGCTGAAACGGGACCAATTGGTGGGAGCTTGTCACATGAATTTATTATCTTAGCTGAAACTGGTGAAAGTAAAATTTATACTGACAAAAGAATTTTTGAGGTTAATCACGATAATTATAAATTAGAAAAAGAGTCTCTAAAAAAACTTAGACTTGAATATGACCAATTTTACGCTGTCACAGATGAGAAAATTGACAACAAAGAGTTCAATAACAAGGTTGATAAAAAAAATCAGTTAGAGACCAAAGGTATTGAAGTTGGTCATATTTTTTACTTTGGTGATAAGTATTCAAAACCAATGAATGCTGCTGTTGATAAAGATGGTAAAAAAATTTTTGTAAAAATGGGTTCTTATGGAATTGGAGTTTCAAGATTGGTTGGTGCCTTAATTGAGGCAAATTTTGATGAGAAAAATGAAGTTATGAAATGGCCAGTATCAGTTTCTCCCTTCGAATGTGCAATTATTTGTTTTGCATCTAAAAATGATACTACAAGTATCGAAATGGGCATTAAAGTAAAAAACTTTTTAGATCAAAATAATATTGAAACAGTTTTAGACGATTCAGACGAAAATTTTTCAGGAAAATTAAAAAAATTTAATTTAATTGGAATACCATTTCAAATTCTAATTGGAAAAAATCCTGATAAAAATAAAGTTGAGTTTAAAGAAGTGGGGAACGATAGCAAGATGATAAGCCTTGAAGAAGCCCTTAATTTCATTAAATCCAAAAAAATAAATTGATTTCAACTTTAGAAAAAAAAATAATTTTTAGATATCTTAAAACTAGAAAAAAAGATGGTTTTTTAAATATCATTACTTTATTTTCCTTTTTAGGCATAAGTTTAGGTGTGGCAGTTTTAATTATAGTTATGTCTGTAATGAATGGATTTAGATCAGAGTTGATAAATAAGATTACAAATTTCAATGCGCACGTAATTGTAAAACCTTACGATAAAAAAATAGAACAAATAAAAATAAGTGACGAATTTTTAAAAAATATATCTTCAAATTTGATATTAAGTAATAATGGAGAGGGAATACTTTTAAATGATGAAATTACTAAAGGTATTTTAGTTAGAGGCTATTCTGAAAATGATTTTCAAAAACTAAATATTGTAAATAATAAATATTTTAGGGGCGGTAAAAAGATCTTAGAAGACAATATATCAATAGGAAGCGATTTAAGTTATGACCTAGAATTAAAAATTGGTGACCAGATTTCAATAATCTCACCTTCTGGAGAAAATACCCTCATTGGATCCATACCTCGACAAAAAACTTTTAAAATAAGTTCTATATTTGATAGTAGGTTTGCTGAGTTTAATAGTTCTGTTGTTTTTATTAACCTTAAAGATCTACAAGGTTTATTTAATTTAGAAAAAAAAAACAATTTTTTAGAAGTTTATTTAAACAAACCTGACAAAGTTGAGATTTATCGTGAAAAACTAATGTCCATTTTTACTGACGAATATATCTTTACTTGGTCAGATCTAAATAAACCATTATTTTCTGCTTTAAAAGTAGAAAGAAATGTTATGTTCATAATATTATCTTTAATAATTATAGTCGCTGCTTTTAACATTATTTCAGGTCTTACTATTTTAGTAAAAAATAAAACTAGGGAAATTGCTATATTAAAATCAATAGGTGTTTCTAACTTTTCAATTCGAAAAATATTTTTTTTTATAGGATTTTTTATAGGATTTTTAGCAACAATCATGGGCGTTCTCTTAGGAGTAACTTTCTCTCTTTATATTGAGGAAATAAGAATGCTAATTAGTAATGTCTTTAATATAAGTTTATTTCCAGAAGAAATATATTTTTTAAGCACTATTCCATATCAAATAGATTTTTGGTCAATATCTTTAATATCAAGTTGTTCAATTATAATGACTTGTTTAGTCTCAATATACCCTGCAAATAAAGCAGCAAATTTAGATACTATTAAATCCTTAAAATATGAATAATATTATAGAATTAAACAATATTTCAAAGATATTTGATAATAAAAAAAAAATCACTGTCCTTAAAAATTTAAATTTCAAATTTAAAAAAGGGAAAATTTATTCATTATCTGGACCTTCTGGATCCGGAAAATCAACCTTACTAAATTTATTATCATTAATAGATAGGCCATCATCAGGAAATATTAAAATTGATAATCAAAATATAAATCACAACGAAATTGAGATTAACGATAAAATCAGATCGAATAATATTGGAATTGTTTATCAAGAGAAAAATCTATTGCCTGATTTTACGGCTATCGAAAATGTTTGTATAGCTAGCTTAGCAGCTAATAATAATCACAAAATGGCAGAGCAAGAATCATTAAAGATTATTCAAAAAGTTGGCTTAAAAGATAGGACTAATCATTATCCATCAGAATTATCAGGGGGGGAGTTACAAAGAGTTGCTATATCAAGAGCAATAGTAAATAAACCCAGAATAATATTAGCTGATGAACCAACAGGCAGTTTAGATCATGAAAACGCAAATCAAATATTTAACTTACTCTTTAAACTAAAAAATAAAGATCGTGTAATAATATTTGCAACTCATAATAGATTTTTTGCTAATAAAGCGGACTATAAAATTTCCTTAAGTAATGGTAAAATCAAGACCATTAATGGAAAAATCTAAAAAAACATTTAATCACTTAAAAATTCATACACAATATTCTATTTGTGAAGGAGCAATAAAAATTGATGAGCTTAGTAAATACTGCAAAGAAAATAAAATTAAAGCGATTGGTATGTCCGATACCTCAAATTTGTGTGGATCTCTAGAATTCTCAGAACAAATTTCTAAATCTAAAACTCAACCCATAATAGGATCACAGATAAAGTTTAAATTAAATGATATTATTGGATCGTTGCCTATTATAGCAAAAAATAGTGATGGTTATAAAGAACTGATAAACTTGTCGTCTAGATCTTTTCTTGAAAATTCAAATATAGATGAACCACATTGTAAAATTGAATTATTATTAAATTGCTCAAAAAATCTAATAATTCTATCAGGAGGTATAAATAATTTATCAGGGACTCTTTTTCAAAAAGGAAGGCTTGATGAGTTAGAAAGACTCTATTTTTCTTTAAATAAAAATTCAGGTGATAACTTCTATATTGAAATTCAAAGACATGGTGATTTGCATGAAAAAAATTTCGAAAATTTCAATTTATCTATTTCGAATAAAATTAACATTCCAATAATAGCAACTAACGAGGTTTATTATCTATATAAGGATATGAGTGAAGCACACGATGCGTTACTTTGCATTGGTTCAAAAAATTACATTAACGATAAACAAAGACTTAAATTAACAGACAACCACTATCTTAAAAATGACAATGAAATGAAAAAAATATTTCACGATCTTCCTGAAGCTTTGGAGAACAATTATAATTTACCACTAAGGTGTTCTTTTAGACCTGAATATTCTAAACCATTATTGCCTGATATTAACTCAAATAGCGACATATCATCTAATGATCAATTAAAAAAAGATGCAAATGAAGGACTAATTAAAAAGTTTAAAGAAAGATTTGAGGGTGAAAATTTTGAAGGTGAAAAATTTTTTAAATATAAGAAAAGATTAGATCATGAAATTAACATCATATGTGAGATGAATTACTCAAGTTATTTTTTAATTGTGTCTGATTATATTATATGGGCAAAAAAGAATAATATTCCAGTCGGACCAGGTAGAGGATCTGGGGCTGGTTCATTAGTAGCATGGTGTCTGCAAATTACTGACGTTGATCCTATACATTTTAATTTAATTTTTGAAAGATTTTTAAATCCAGATCGTATTTCTATGCCTGATTTCGATATTGATTTTTGTGAAGAAAAACGCGATTTAGTTTTTGAGTATCTTGACAAAAAATACAAAGACTCAGTGGCTCATATTATTACATTTGGAAAATTAAAGGCTAGAATGGTAATAAGAGACGTTGGTAGAGTAATGGGTCTTCCATATGGTTTTGTCGATAGTATATGCAAAATGATTCCTTTTGATCCCTCAAGACCAATGAGTTTAACCGAATGTATAAACTCAGAGCCAAGATTACAAAAAATTATAAACGAGGATAAAAGGGTCGATAAGCTTATAAAACTCTCTCTTAAGCTTGAGGGTTTAAATAGAAATTTTGCTACACATGCAGCTGGAGTAGTAATCGCTGACAAAAAATTAATTGACTCAGTTCCATTATATAAAGATACATCATCAAATTTACTTTTACCTTCTACTCAGTTTGATATGTATTCAGCTGAAAATTCTGGTCTTATTAAATTTGATTTTCTTGGTTTAAAAACTCTGACTGTAATAAACAACACTATAAAACTTCTGAACAAAAAAAAAATTGATTTTAACATTGAAAAAATTAATTATGAGGACCAAACAGTTTTTAATTTACTATCCTCAGGTAAAACTGTTGGTCTATTTCAGCTTGAAAGTGCTGGTATGAGAGAAGCTCTTATTCAGATGAAACCAAACAGATTAGAAGATATTATAGCTTTAGTTGCTCTATATAGACCTGGTCCAATGAGTAATATTCCGATTTATAATGATTGTAAACATGGTAATAGAGAACCAGATTATTTGCATCCTAAATTGGAAAATATTTTAAAGTCAACTTACGGTGTGATTATTTACCAAGAGCAAGTAATGCAGATTGCTCAGACACTATCGGGCTTTACAGCAGGTGAAGCAGATATCCTTAGACGTGCAATGGGAAAAAAGAAAAGGGCTGAGTTAGAAAAACAGAAGGCAAGATTTATTGATGGTGCTTATCAAAATGGTATTCCAAAAGACGTTGCAGCAAGTATCTTTTTGAAGATAGAACCATTTGCAGAATATGGTTTTAATAAAAGTCATGCCGCAGCGTATGCTATCATTGCCTATCAAACAGCGTATTTAAAAACGCATTTTACTAATGAATTTTTTTCCGCATCCATGTCTATGGAAATGTCCAATCAAAAAAAACTAGGGGAGTTCTATGAGGAACTTAAAAGACTTAATATAAATATAATATCGCCTGATATAAATTTATGTAATGCAGATTTTTATTCTGATTCCAAAAATTTTTATTATGCATTAGGAGCATTAAAAAATGTTGGATATGAAGCAATCTCAAATATAATCAAGGAAAGAGACAAAAATGGTAAATTTAAATCTTTAAATGATTTTATAAATAGGGTAAATCCTAAAGATATAAATAAACTTCAAATGGAAGCTCTTACAAAAGCTGGCGCGTTTGATAGTATTTTCAAAGAGAGAAAATCAATCTTCGAATCAATACCTAATTTAATATCAAAATCAAAGAATATTTTTGATAATAAGTCCTTAAATCAAATCGACCTATTTGGTAATAAAGAAGTCTTTAACGATCTAAATTTTATAAACAATATTGGTGAGTGGGATTTTCAAGAAAAGATGGGAAAAGAATTTGAAACAATTGGTTTTTTTATTTCAGACCACCCACTGAACCAATATCAGGATATATTTAAAGAATTTAATATACTTTCATATAAAAGTGTTAATGAAGATAAAGATATTAGTGAGGGATCCGTAGCAGCCACAATATTAAAAAAACAAGAGAAGAAAACTCAAAAAGGAACCTCGTATGCTATAGTCAAATTTTCCGATCAATCTAGTATATTTGAATTATTTATTTTTTCTGACACCCTTGAGCTTAATAGAAGTAAAATTAAGGAAGGAAATTCGGTAATTTTAACTATACAAAAAATTTCTAAACAAAATGAACCTCAATCCACAAGGTTGAATGTTAAAAAAATAATTTCTTTAGATGACCTTATCAATAAACCAATTAACTCAATAATTTTTAAAGTAAAAAATCTTGATGATGTTGGTATATTATCAAAAATGCTTAAAAAGGGTGGAGATGTTGAAGTAAATATTAATGTTATATCAAACGACAAAGCCTTTAAAGTTAAGCTTAAAGATAAGCGTTTTATTGATAGAAAAACTGTAAATCTTATTAAGAATCAGGGTATTTTAGCTTCAATTCAATGATTTAATTCTTGCCTTTGCTTGAATAAATTTATAAAACCTTTAAAAAAACGCACAAAGCTTTCGGTTAATAACCTCCGGTCCTTAAATGGAAATAGCTTTGGTGGTACAACCGGGAAAAATTATGAAGATACCTAACTTATCTATACAACAACTCTTAGAAGCAGGAGTACATCTTGGTCATAAAACACTTAGATGGAATCCTAAAATGAAGAAATATATTTTTGGAAAAAGGGACTCAGTTCATATAATTGATCTTACTCAAACTCTTGAACTTACTAATAAAGCTTTAGAAAAAATTTATGAAACCATCTCAAATAACGGAAAAATTTTATTTATATCAACAAAAAAACAAGCATCAGAGGCAATTGCAGACTTAGCTAAATCAACTGATCAATATTTCGTAAATTATAGATGGTTAGGAGGTATGTTAACTAATTGGGGAACTATATCTAACTCTATTAAAAAACTTCAAAAAATTAATATTGATCTTAAATCAGAAAATAGAGGATTTACAAAAAAAGAGCTTCTTAAAATGAGCATCTTAAGAGACAAACTTCAAAGATCTTTGGGAGGTATATCTGATATGAAAAAGGTTCCTGATTTAGTTTTTATAATTGACACAAATTATGAATCTTTAGCCATTAAAGAGTCAATAAAACTGAATATTCCTATAATAGCTATCCTTGATACAAACTCAGATCCAGAAGGTATCGACTATCCGATTCCAGGAAATGATGATGCTAGAAGATCGATCGATCTTTATTGTTCTCTTGTAAAAGAAACTATTATTAATGCTAAGAAGAATATTCCCAATGACATTAAAAAAAATGGGGAGCAAAAAGAAATAATATCAAAAACTTCCACTTCCTCATTAAAAAAAAAGATTAATTAATTAAATGAGCGACCTTGAAAGTGTAAAAAAGTTAAGAAGTACAACAGGCGCTGGTTTTAAGGATTGTAACAGTGCTTTAAAAGAGGCATCAGGAAATTTAGATAAAGCTATTGAAATTTTACGAATTAAAGGAGTTTCAAAAGCCTCAAAAAAAATGTCTAGAGAGGCCAACGAGGGTCTTATATCTATTTTTGGTGATGAAAAAAAAACTTCTATAATTGAAATTAATTGTGAGACAGATTTTGTTGCTAAAAATGATGACTTTCTAAATTTCTCTAAAGAAATTGGTGAGATTAATAATTATGTAAACTCTGATCTTGATAAACTTAAAAACAGTAAAATGAAAAATGGTTCAACTGTTGCACAAAATTTAATAGATCTTATATCTAAAATTGGTGAAAAAATTACAATAGGTAGGTCAAAAACTTTAGTAAACTCAAATTCAAAAATTTTTACTTATAATCACTCAATAGTTAAAAATAATTTATCTAAACTTGGTGTTGTTGTAAGTTTAGATTTTGATAACAACTCAAAAGATATCGAACAGTTTGGCAAGCAAATTTCAATGCATATCGCTGCTTCAAATCCGATGGTAATCGATAAAAAAGATATTCAGGACGATATTATTGAAAGAGAAAAAAATATAATTCAAGAAGAACTAAAAAATCTCGGAAAACCCCAAGAGATAGCTAATAAAATAAGCCAAGGCAAAATAAATAAATTTAAGGAAGATAACAGCTTACTTACACAAGACTGGGTGATGGATCCTAAATTAAAAGTCAATGAAGTTTTAAATAAAATAGATTCAAAGGGTTTAAAAATTAAAGATTTTATTAGAATTAAAATTGGCGAATAATGTTCGAGGAAAAAACATATAATCAAAAGATGACAAAAACATTTGATGTTTTTGTTAAAGAATTATCATCTTTAAGAACAGGTCGTGCAAATGCAAGTATGCTTGATTTAATTAAAGTAGATGTTTACGGACAAAAAATGCCAATTAATCAATTGGCGACAATCACAACCCCGGAGCCAAGAGTGATAAACATTCAAGTATGGGACTCAAATAATGTACCATTGTTAGACTCAGCGATTAAAAAGTCAGATTTAGGTTTAAATCCACAAATAGATGGACAACTTGTAAGATTACCAATTCCGGACTTAAGCGAAGAAAGAAGAATTGAAATAAAAAAAGTTATCAAAACAATGGGTGAAAAATGCAAAGTTTCTGTGAGAAACATTAGGCGTGAAGCTAACGATGAACTTAAGAAAAAACTTAAGTCTAAGGATATTAGCGAAGATGATGAAAAAAAATTTGAAAAAATTATTCAGACATACACAGACAATTTTGTTAATAAAGTTGATGAAAAAGTTGCGATTAAAGAAAAAGAAATAATGACTATATGAACCCTTTAAAACATATGGCCATAATAATGGATGGTAATGGCCGCTGGGGGTTACAACATAAAAACTCTAGAAATTTAGGGCACAAAGAGGGTTTGAAAACCGTTGAGATGGTCATGAAATATTGTATAAAAAAAAAGATTAAATTTCTTACTTTGTATGCATTTTCAACTGAGAATTGGAAAAGACCACTAAAAGAACGGAACTATCTTTTCAATCTTTTAGAAATTTATTTAAAAGAAAAATTAGAAAAGATAAACAATGAAAAAATTAGAATTAAAATTTTAGGTGAAAAGAACTTTTCAAAAAATCTTAATAATTTATTAGATTTCGCAGAAAAAAAGACTAAGAAAAATACAAAACTTCAAATTAATTTAGCCTTAAATTATGGATCTAAAAAGGAAATAGTATATGCTTTTAACAAATTGAAGAAAAAAAAAAGAATTAACGAAAATGATATAAAAAATAATTTATTTACAAAAAACATGCCTGACCCTGAAATACTAATACGTACAGGAAATACTCAAAGACTAAGTAACTTTCTTTTATGGCAAGCCGCATATACAGAAATATTTTTTGAAAAAAAACTATGGCCGGATTTTAAAAATATAGATTTAAATAGAATTATTAAAAAATTTAGCAGTATTAAAAGAAATTTTGGTAAAATCTAATGAAGTCAGAATTATTTAAAAGAATTATTTCGTCACTTATTTTAATTTTTTTAGTTTTTTTTAGTGCTTTAATTAATGATTATATTTTTTTAAGTATACTATTCATTGTTATCATTTTCAGTTGGATCGAATGGATAAGAATGATTGAAAGAATAAATTTTAAAAAAACTCAACACTTTTTTCATATTCTATTTTTTTTGATATATCTTTTTATCGCATTTATTATTTGTTTTAATATTTTTGTTATAGATAAATATTTCTTTTTAATAATCCTTATGATTTGTGTCTTTTCTGATATTGGTGGCTACGTGTTTGGCAAGACATTCGGTGGAAAAAAACTAACCAAGATTAGTCCTAAAAAAACTATATCTGGATCAATTGGATCATTTATTTTATCCTATTTCATTTTTTTTTTAATATATAATTATTTCAATGATCTTTTATTTGTGAAATTAGATTTTAAGACTTTATTACTTATTCCTTTTATTATTTCTTTAATTTGTCAACTTGGTGATTTGTCGATATCTTTTTATAAAAGAAAAGCTAAAATTAAAAACACTGGAAATTTAATTCCTGGCCATGGAGGATTATTAGATAGAATTGATGGATTAATATTCGCATTACCATTAGGTTTTATTATAATATCGCTTTTATAAATAATGAAAAAAATCATAATATTAGGATCTACTGGATCAATAGGCAAACAGACATTAGAAATTCTAAAAAAAGATAAAAAAAATTTTAAAGTTATCTTGCTATCGACTGATAAGAATATCAAACTTATAAAAAAACAAATTAAAATATTCAAAGCTAAAAACATTGTTGTAACAAATAAAGAAAAATACAAAATACTAAAAAAAAAGTTAAAAAAGGTTAATATATTTCCAGATTTTACTAATTTAGATAAAATGATAAAAGGGAAGGCAGACTATGCTATATCTGCGATTTCAGGTGTTAAGGGTTTAAGACCAACAATTAATATTATCAAAAAAACAAAAAGAATTGCTATAGCGAATAAAGAGTCGATAATTTGTGGCTGGGAGCTCATACAAAAGGAATTAAAAAAACATAAGACAGAGTTTATACCTGTTGACTCAGAACATTTTTCAATTTGGTCAGTTATTCACAATTATGATAAATCAGAAATAGAAAAAATATTTTTAACTGCATCTGGAGGGCCTTTTTTAAATAAGAAGATTAAAAAAAAAACTAAACCTAAAGATGCAATCAATCATCCTAATTGGGAAATGGGAAAAAAAATTTCAATTGACTCTGCGACCCTCATGAACAAAATTTTTGAAATTATTGAGGCAAAAAAAATATTCGACATTGAATTAAATAAATTTGATATTCTAGTGCATCCAAAGTCTTATATACATGCGATTGTAAAATTTAAAAACGGATTGATTAAAATAATTGCTCATGATACCGATATGAAAATCCCAATTTCAAATTCAATTTATTTAGGAGATAGTAATAAAAATTATGTTAGAACAAAAAAGATTGATTTAAAGATACTTAACTCATTAAGACTACAAAAAGTTAATTACAAAAAATTTCCAGTTATTGGACTTTTAAAAAAAATATCAAACAATAACAGTTTATTTGATACTGTTTTAGTGTCGGTAAATGATGAACTTGTAAGTCAATTTTTAGAAAATAAAATAAATTTTTTAGATATTTCATCTAAAATTTCTCTTTTATTGGATTTGCCGCTTTTTTCAAAATTTAAGCATCAAAAACCAAAAAATTTAGCTCAAATTGAAAAATTAAACGAGTTTGTAAGATTGAAAACGAGATCTTTAAGTGTAATATCCCAAAAAAAATGAAGTACTTATTTTTAGTTTTATTAATTCTGAAATTCGCATTTACAAATGCGTTTAGTGATATAATTAAA
Organism: uncultured Pelagibacteraceae bacterium; assembly: GCA_902599625.1. Classification (GTDB taxonomy): domain Bacteria; phylum Pseudomonadota; class Alphaproteobacteria; order Pelagibacterales; family Pelagibacteraceae; genus Pelagibacter. Next base: position 51,797 of record CACKGF010000001.1, read on the forward strand.
GATATTGAAATTAAAAATAACAAGCGAATTACCAAAGAAACAATAATTACTTTTGGTGGAATTGAAATTGGCAAAGATTATTCTCAAGAAGAACTAAACACAATTCTATTAGATCTTTATAACACAAATTTTTTCTCAGATATTAAATTTGAGGTAAAAGATAATGTTTTAATTGTTAAAGTTGAGGAAAGGAAAATTATCCAACAAATTGTATTAAATGGAGTGAAAGCTGAAAAGACAAAAAATTCAATTATGAAAAATTTAAGTCTTAGAGAAAAAAGTCCTTATGTCAACTTTTTAGCTAAGCAAGACATTAAAAAAATTCAAAATTCTTTAAACAATAATGGTTATTATTTTAATAAAGTTGATGTAAAAATAAAAACAAATAATAATGAAACAGTAGACTTGATTTATAACATAGATTTAGGTGAGAAAGCCCTAATTAACAAAATAATTTTTACAGGTGAAAAATACTATAAAGATAAAAAATTAAAGAATGTAATTGTAAGTGAGGAAAGCAAATTTTGGAAAGTTATCTCAAATAAAAAATATTTAAATCCAAATCAAATTAATCTTGATTTAAGATTGTTGGAAAAATTTTATTTAAATAAAGGTTTTTATAATGTACAAATCAAAAATTCATCTGCAATTTTCAATGATAATCATTTTAATTTAATTTACAATATCGACTCTGGGAATATTTATACAATCAGGAATACAAAACTTATTTTACCAGATGATTTTGACGAAAAAGATTTTGACGAAGTCAAAAATATTTTGAAAGATTTAAAAGATAAACGATACTCATTAAATAAATTAAATAAAGTTGTTAAGCAAATTGACAAAATTTCAGTTTCGAGACTATATGATTTTATAGATGCAACTATTGAAACTGAAATAATAGGTAACGATAAATTAGATATAAAATTTGTCGTTAAGGAAAGTGAAAAGTTTTATGTTAAGAAAATAAATATAATTGGGAATAATATAACTGAGGAAAGAGTACTTAGAGATATGCTTGAGGTTGATGAAGGAGATCCATTTAATAAATTGCTACACGCTAAATCTATTAATAGCATGAAGGCTAGAAATATATTTCAAGATGTAAAAAGTGAAATTATTGATACAAAAGACAAAAACCTGAAAAATATAAACATAACAGTTGAAGAAAAAGCAACAGGTGAGATACTTGTAGGAGCTGGAGTAGGCTCAGAGGGTGGTACAGCTCAATTCTCTGTTTCAGAAAACAATTTTCTAGGGAAAGGTGTAAAATTATCTACTGGTTTAAGGGTCAGTGAAGAACGTGTGAGGGGAAATTTTACAATTACAAATCCAAATTTTAATTATACAGAGAAAGCGTTATTCACAGATATTTTTGTTACAGATATTGATAAATTAAATGACTCTGGTTATGAATCTACAAACGCAGGTTTTAGTCTTGGTACAGCGTTTGAACAATATGATGATTTTTTCTTTAGACCTACTTTTAGAACAGTCTATGAGGAGCTTACAACAAATACATTAGCTAGTGCAAACTTAAGGAAACAGGAAGGGTCATATTTTACGACCGAAGTTGGGTACACTCTTGATCTTGATAAAAGAAACCAAAGATTTCAGACATCAGATGGATTTCAATCTAAATTCCTTCAAAACATTCCATTGATATCTGAGAGCGATACACTTTTAAATGGTTATCAATTCGATACATATCATTCCTATAATGATGTTACCGCAAGTTTAGGATTATATTTAAGAGCTGTTACAGGACTATCGGATGATGTAAGAATATCTGAAAGATTGAATTTACCAAGAAAAAGATTAAGAGGTTTTGAATCGGGTAAAATTGGACCAGTTGATGCCAATGACCATGTCGGTGGTAACTATGCTGCTGCACTTAATTTTCAAACTAATTTACCATTTTTATTTTCAAGTTTTCAAAGTGTAGATTTTAATTATTTTATTGATGCAGGTAATGTTTGGGGAGTAGATTATTCTAATACTGTTGGAGACTCGAGCCAAATAAGGAGCTCTACCGGAGTAGGACTTGAATGGTTTTCACCTATAGGCCCTTTTACTTTTACCTTAGCTCAGCCAATTTCAAAAATTGATACTGATCAAACACAGAGTTTTCAATTTAATATTGGAACAACTTTTTAAGCTCAGATGAAAAAAAAAATAATTCTTATTGTTATATTTCTTTTGGTGTCGATACCTTCATTTTCTAATGAAAAAATCGTTTATCTTGATGTAGAAAAAATAATGCAAGAGTCAATTGCTGGAAAGTCAATAATTGCTCAATTAAAAAAAAAGCGAGATAAATCAATATCCGAGTTCAAAAAAAGAGAAAAAGATATTGTTGAAAAAGAAAAAAAATTGATTTCCCAAAAAAATCTTCTTAATGATGAGGAATTTAAAAAAAAATTAAAGGACTTGAGAAGTGATGTTTCAAACTATCAAAAAGATAGAAATAAAGTTTCTAACGAAATAACACAAAAAAGAATTAAAGCTTCTACAAGTTTAATCAAGAAACTTACTCCAATATTAGAGGCCTATTCTAAAGAAAAATCTATAAAGATAATCATCCAAAAAAAGCATATTGTGATGGGTAGTAAAGAGGATGATATAACTAAAGATATACTTGATCTAGTAAATCAAAAAGTTAAAAATATTAAAATAGATTAATTAAATGTCTAACAGTTTAACAAAAGATCAAATAAAAGAATTATTACCACACAGAGAACCAATGCTTTTATTAGATGGTCTGGTTGATATAAAAACACTAAGTTCTGCAACAGCAATTGTCAATGTCACAAAAGAAAGTTTTTTTGTTCAAGGTCACTTTCCAGGCCAACCTGTTATGCCAGGTGTATTAATCGTAGAAGCATTTGGACAAGCTGCAGCAGCTTTAACAGCTCATGGCTTAGATAAGTCAACCTATGAAAATAAATTAGTTTTTTTAATGAATATAGAAAAAGCAAGGTTTAGAAATCCAGTTATACCAAATTGCAAGCTTGAGCTTAAGATTCAAGCTATCAGATCTCACGGAAGAGTTTGGAAATACAAAGGGGACGCTTTTGTTAATGAGTTAAAAATGGCTGATGCTATATGGTCTGCTACAATTGTGGACAGGAAATAATTAGCAATAAAACTTGATAAGTAAAGGTTACAAGTATTTGTTATTAATTCTTAGATGCCAAATCCTTTTTTTAAAAATCACGGACCTTTGAATCTGGAAAGTATTAATAAAGTTTTAGATATTAAAGACAAAATTAACATTAAAAATACTAAAATTTTTGACATAACTGACTTAAAATCAGCCTCCACAAAAGATATTACTTTTCTTCATTCAAACAAATACAAATTAGAGGCATCAACTACAAAAGCAGCAGCTTGTATAACTAGCGAAAATTTACAGCATATATTACCAAAAAAATGTGAAAAAATTATTGTTGAAAACGTTTTAGTGAGCACCGCAAAAATAACAGAAATTTTATACCCCGACTCTGTTAATGATGATTTTGACAATTCAGTAAAAGAAATATCAAAAACTAAATTTAAAAATAAAGTAAATTTTGGAAAAAATGTTCTCATTGGTTCTAACGTAAAAATTGGCAAAAACTGTTCGATTGGTCACAATACTATAATTGAAAAGAATGTTGTAATTGGTGATAATTGCTCAATTGGATCAAACACGATTATAAGAAATACAATTTTAAAAAATTATGTTAAAGTTTTAGATGGTTGCGTTATAGGTAAAAAGGGTTTTGGTTTTTTTCCTATAAATGGAAATAATTATAGATTTCCACAAATAGGAACAGTTCTTATTAATGATTATTCGGAGATTGGTTGTGGATCAACAATAGATAGAGGCTCTATTTCAAACACAATCATTGGTAAAAACACTTATCTTGATAATCAAATACATATTGCGCACAATGTTAAGATTGGAGACAATTGTATAATTGCAGGTCAAGTTGGCTTTGCTGGATCGTCAACTTTAGGTAATAATGTTATGATAGGCGGTCAAGCCGGTATCTCAGGACATCTTAAAATTGGAAATTATATTAAAATTGGTGGAGGAAGTGGTGTTTTAAAAGATATCCCAGATAATAGTAGAGTTATGGGGTATCCAGCAAAGAATTTAAAAGAATTTATTAAAGAGAACAAATAAAAAAAATTTATGATTCATAAAACAGCAATTGTAGATAAAAAAGCAAAAATTTCATCAAAAGCTATTATAGGACCTTATAGTATCGTAGGTCCGAATGTTGAAATAGGCGAAGGCACAGAAATTCAATCTCATGTTAATATTACAGGAAATACAATTATTGGTAATAATACAAAAATTTTTCCATTTGCGTCAGTTGGCACAAATCCGCAAGATTTAAAATATAAAGGGGAGGAAACGAAATTAGAAATAGGAAGTGATAACGTGATAAGAGAACATGTAACAATAAACAAAGGTACAGATGGAGGGGGTGGAATAACAAAAATAGGCAATAATAATTTAATAATGATAGGCGCTCACATTGCACACGATTGCATGATTGGTAATAATGTGGTTATTGCAAACAGCGCAGCTATTGCCGGCCATGCAAAAATTTCAGATGACGTAATCATTGGGGGTAATTGTGGTATTCATCAATTTACAAGAATAGGTAAAATGGCAATGATAGGTGGCATGTCTGGAGTTTCCAGAGATGTAATTCCATACGGATTATCATTCGGTAATAGAAACTACCTTGAAGGAATTAATCTCATTGGTCTTAGAAGAAAAAAAGTTTCAAATAAAGAAATTTTAGTTCTTTCAGAAGCTTATAAAGAAATATTTAAGACAAAATCTTTGCATGAAAATTTAGCAAAACTAAGCGAAAATCTTAAGGTAAACTCTTATGTAAGGGAAGTGATAGACTTTATTAACCATGATAAAAAAAGGCCAATTTGTACGCCTCTAAATAGATAAAATGATTGGTTTATTCTTTGGCGATACCGATTTTCCAAAATTAATTTTGAAAAAACTAAAAAAAACTAAAAAAAAATATCTTATCTTAGATTTATCAAGAAAAAATATTTTCAAGAAGAATTCAAAATCGTTCAGAATAAACATAGGACGTTTTGGATCAATTTTGAAATTATTGAGAGAGAATAAATGCAAAAAAGTAATATTTGCAGGTAAAATAGATAAACCAAATTTGTCAAAATTAAAACTTGATATGACTGGAATTTACTATCTTCCGAGAATTATCAAAGCTTATAAAAAAGGGGATGCTGCTATATTAAAAGAATTAATTAATATTTTATCTCTAGAAAACATAAAAGTAATAAAATCTACGTTTTTTACTCCAGAACTATCATTAAAGAAAGGTACCTATACAAAAAATAAACCAACTAAAGATGACTTAAATGATATTAAAAAAGGTGAAAATATTCTTAAAAAAACAAATGCCTTTGACCATATTCAAGCAATTATTATAAGGGAAAATTCGATTTTTAAAGAAACCTCAAGGGGTACTAAAAGTTTAATTAAAAAAATGAATAAAACAAAAATCAAAAGAGGTGTATTAATTAAATATCCAAAGAAAAAACAAGATATGAGAGTTGATTTACCTACAATAGGTTTGGATACTTTAAAGGATTGTAAAAATGCAGGTCTTAAAGGGGTTGTACTCAAAGATAAACAAAATATTTTTTTAGAAAAAAAAAAATGCATTAATTTTGCCACTAAAAATAAGATGTTTATATTAGTAAAATGAAAAAAATCTTTATATTAACAGGGGAATCTTCAGGAGATAAATTGGCATCAACAGTAATTGAAAAAATTCAAAAACAAAATAAAGATGTGAAGTTTTTGTCAGTCGGTGGATCAAATTTAACAAGTTTAGGCATAAATTCAATTTTCAATATTGAACAAATTACTTATATGGGTTTTACAAGCGTCTTATTTAATATTTTTAAAATTAAAAAAAAAATTGATTTCACTGTAAAAGAAATTATTAAATTTGACCCTGATATATTATTTAGTGTAGATAGTCCTGATTTTACCTTACGCGTTGCCGAACGAGTAAAAAAAATTAATGCTAATATTAAGACTATTCATTATGTTGCGCCTCAAGTATGGATTTGGAGAGAAGGAAGAGTAAAAAAATTCAAAAAATTTATTGATCATTTTTTATTATTGTTTGATTTTGAAAGAAAATATTTTGATAAAGAAAATATCCCAAACACATTTGTAGGGCATCCTTTATTAGAAAAAAATAAATCTAAAGTTGATATATCTCATATTTCTAGAGGAAAGAAAATAATTTCTATATTCCCAGGAAGTAGAATGTCAGAGCTAAAAGTACTTTTACCAATTTTAATCGAATTCATAAAGCTAATGAACAAAAAATATAAAGATTTTGTTTTCGTGTTTCATTCAACATTAGAAAATATAAATTTTATTACTGAAAAATTAGAAAAATCAAATTTAGATAATTGTGATATTGTAGTAGATAAAGATATCAAGTCTGAGGTACTACTCAATTCAATTTTTGCTGTATCAAAATCAGGCACTGTTTCTTTGGAAATTTGTAATGCAAAAGTACCTTCAATTATTATTTATAAGATAAATTATGTTAATTACCTAATAATGAAGTCTCTCGTAAAAGTTAAGTTCGCTAATATTATAAATATAATAAATAAAAGAGAAGTTATTCCAGAACTCTTACAAAATGAGTGTAATGCTAAAGAAATTTATAAATCAACTGTATACTTCTTAAAAAATCCAAAATTTGCACAAAATCAAGTTGAAGAATGCTCAAAAACTCTTGATCAGATAAGACCTCTTAGTTCCTCTAACGAGGAGGCCGCAAAAGTCTTAAATAAATATCTTATTTCCTAATCTTTTTAGAACTTCATCTTTACCTAAAGAAATGATAATATCATAAATACCTGGTCCATATTTTGATCCTGTTAATGCAATTCTTAATGGTTGGCCAACACCTTTAAAATTTGTATTATTAGACTTAATCAATTCATTTACCAATGGTTCTAAATTCTCTCGGTCAAATTTAGATAGATTTTTTATTCTATTAGTAAATTCAGCTATTATTTTTTTTGATCTATCATCTATTAATTTTAAATCATCATTATTGAACTGAACTTTTTCAGAAAGTAAGTATTTTGAATTATTAAAAATATCTTCTAATGTTTTCGCTTTATTTTTGAGAAATATAAGAGATTTTTTTATTTGATCTTCTTTTTCAGGAAGTATTTTTTCTTTATAATTTTCACAAAATTCTTTTAATTGATCAAATAAATTATCCTCTTTCATATTCTTAATATAATACTCATTCATAGATAAAATACGGTTTAAATCTAATTTAGAGGGAGATTTTCCAACACCTTCTAAATTAAAGTGTTTGATACTTTCTTCTAAATTAAAAATTTCTTTATCTTTAAAAGACCACCCTAATCTTAACAAATAATTTCTTAAAGCTTCAGGCATTATTCCAATTTTTGAATAATCATCTAGTGTAGAATCTTTATCCCTTTTTGATAATTTTTTACCCTCTTTTGTATGAATTAAAGGTATGTGGGCAAATTCAGGGAGATCCCAATTCATAGCCTCGTATATCTGTATTTGTTTAAAAGTATTTATTTTATGATCATCTCCCCTGATGATATGTGTCACTTTCATATCATGGTCGTCTACGGTTACTGATAAATTATATGTCGGGGTACCATCATTTCTCAAAATTACAAAATCTTCAATTGTATTATTATCTATCTCAACATCACCTTGCACTAAATCTTTTAATTTAGATTTACCATCTATCTTACTTTTAAATCTAATTACTGGTTTTATGTTTTTTGGAGCCTCGCTTTCATTCTTATCTCTCCATTTTCTGTCGTAAATATATGGAATTTTTTTTTGTTTAGCTCTTTTCTTTTGTTCTTCAATTTCCTCATTTGAGCAATAACATTTATAAGCGTTTCCTTTTTTTAATAGATCCTCTGCAATTTTAACATGGCTACTTATTTTGGTTGATTGTATGTACTCATCGCTATCGTGATTTATACCAATCCATTTTAAGGACTGAATAATTTGATTTTGGTATTCTTTTTTTGATCTTTCTTTATCTGTATCTTCTATTCTTAGAAGAAAATTTCCACCCTTATTTTTTGCAAATAACCAATTGAATAGAGCGGTTCTCACACCACCTATATGAAGCGGCCCCGTAGGTGATGGAGCAAATCTTGTTGCTACTTTTGACATTAATATTGTTTAGACTATTTTTTTAGAAGTTTCTATATAAAGATACTAGAACACCTTGAACTTTTACTCTATCAGGACCAAAAATTTTAGTTTCGTAATTTCTATTTGCACTCTCAAGCGCTATAGTTTTACCTTTTCTTCTAATCCTTTTAAGCATGGCTTCATGGTCATCAATTAATGCAACCACAATTTTTCCATTTTCAGCAGTATCAGCTTTTTTTACAATAACTGTATCACCATTATTTATTCCAGCTTCTATCATAGAGTCACCTTGAACTTTAAGGCCAAAAAATTCTCCATTTTTCTCAATATTTGCTGGAAGGGGAATTCTGCTCACTTCATTTTGAATAGCTTCAACTGGTGTACCGGCTGCAATTTTTCCTAAAACTGGAATTTCGTTTTCATTGTCTGTGGTTTCATCAAGTCCTCCCTTTATTACACTTGGCGAAAATGAATTATAAATATCATTTGCAGAAGCTGTTTCAGGTAATTTTACAACCTCTAATGCTCTTGCTTTATGCGCCAATCTTTTAATAAAACCTCTCTCTTCTAACGCACTTATTAATCTATGTATTCCTGACTTAGATTTAAGATTTAAAGAGCTTTTCATTTCTTCATAAGATGGAGAAACACCACTGCTTCTTAGCTTCTTATTGATGAACATTAATAAATTTTTTTGTTTTTTAGTAAGCATAGAACAAATTACGTACATCTATGTTCTACAAAAGTTCTTATCAATTAACAATAGAAAAAAATAGAGGAAATATGGGGTTTTTATCCCTTTAATACTGAAAAAATAGAATTATTGTCCAAATCTTTTAATAGTGATTCACCAATAAGAAAAGTTTTGATAGAGGTTTTGTTTGAGATTTCTAATAGTTCGTCTTTTGTTTTTATTCCACTTTCAGAAATTAAAGGCCCGGGATGAGCAACCAAAACGTCATGAATATCGTAAGTTGTATTTATTTCAGTTTTGAGAGTTTTAAGATTTCTATTGTTTATTCCAATCAAACAATCTTTAAATTTTAATGCACGTCTGGCTTCTTCAACAGTATGAACTTCAACAATAATTGACATGTTTAATCTCAGCGCCTCTTCATACAATTCATTTGCTACTCTATCAGAAACCCCAGCTAATATAATTAATATTGCGTCTGCACCATAACTTTTGGCTAAAGATACCTGAAATTTATCGATAAAAAAATCTTTACAAAGAATTGGTAATTTTATTTTCTGCTTGATTTTGCTTATGTGAACTAAATTTCCATAAAAAAAATCTTCTTCAGTTAAAACTGATAAGCATGTTGCTTTATTTTTATTGTATGTAGATGCTATTTCCACAGGGTCATAGTTTTTGATTATTATACCTGCTGACGGACTAGCCTTTTTGATTTCAGCTATAATAGAAAATTTATTATTTTTGATATTTTCTTCAATTTTTTCTTTAAAATCTACAAAAGTGTTATTTGCTTTGATTAAATCATTTAAGGATTCTGATGAAATAGTTTTTTTGATTTTTTCTATTTTTTCAGTTTTTTTTGTAATTATTTTTTTGAGAGTGTTACTGGACATTTTGTATTTTTAGTAGGTGTTTATAAGGAGCTCCAGTTTTAATGAAATCCCTTGCGTAATTATAAGCTAACTCAAAATTTTCATATTTTTCAGATACAACTAATCCTGCGGCAGCATTCAAGCATACTGCCTTCGAAAAATCATTATCTTCTCCCTTAAAGATATTCAACATTTTTTCAGCATTAAATTTTGCATCTTGACCTACAAGATTATCAAATTTATCTGCATTTACTTTTAATTTTTTTGGATCAATTATAATTTCTGTAATCTCATTATTTTTCAATTGCATAACCTTAGTCTTTGCATATGGTGATATTTCATCTAATCCGTCATCACTATTTACGATCCAGGCAAACTTGATATTTAAACTTTTTAAAGCATTTGCGAATATTTTTAAAAGTTTTTTGTCAAATACACCAATAACTTGTTTTTTAACTAATGCAGGGCTACTTAAAGGTCCAATCATATTGAAAATTGTTCTTTTTCCAATTTTTTTTCTAGTTGGTCCAACAAATTTCATTGCACTATGGTAATTAGGCGCAAACATGAAACCAAAATTATTTTTATAAATTTGTTGTTCAATTTCATTTGGCTCTAAATTAATATTTATATTTAGAGCTTCCAAAACATCCCCAGATCCACATTTTGATGAAACAGCTTTGTTACCGTGTTTCGCTACTTTAATATCCATACTAGCTAATAATAAAGCTGATGCGGTAGAAATGTTTAAAGTGTTCATACCGTCTCCACCTGTACCACATGTATCGATACAATTATCTACATTTACCCGTTTGGATTTCTCTCTCAAAATATAAACACCTCCAGCTATTTCATCTGAGGACTCGCCCTTTTCTGATAATAGAGTTAAAAAGTCAAATATCTCTTGATCATTAGCTTTTCCTTCCATCAATTTTTTAAACGCCTCTTTACTTTCTAAGAAAGTTAAATCTTGTTTTGCTCCAATTTTATCTATGAATTGTTTCATTTATTTTTAAATCTGATAAAGTTTTTTAAAATTTTTATACCAAGTTTTGTTTTAATACTTTCAGGATGGAATTGTACTCCATGTACGTTATATTTTTTATGCTTGATACCCATTATTAGGCCTTCTTTTGTTTCCGCAGTGATTTCGAGGTCTTTTGATAGTGTTTTTTTATCAATTATCAAACTATGATATCTAGTTGCCTCGAAATTTTTAGGTAAATTTTTCAAAATTCCAATCTTTTTAGATATTATTCTGCTAGTTTTTCCGTGCATCAATTTTTTGGCTTGAATTATTTTAGATCCAAAAACTTGACCTATTATTTGATGTCCGAGGCAAACCCCAAGAATGGGTATTTTGTTATGAATTTCTCTTACAATTTTCAAACAATTTCCAGACTGATTTGGATTACCAGGTCCTGGCGAAATAACAATTCTATCAAATCCCTTTTTAATAATATCCGGGGTATTAATTTTATCATTTCTATAAACTTGAACTTTAGTTTTTAGAGAAGACAAATAGTGAAATAAATTGTATGTAAAACTATCGTAGTTATCAATAAGAAGTATTTTCATTTTTCTAGTGACTTTATCAAAGCTTTCGCTTTATTTATGGTTTCATTATATTCATTTATTGGTTTGCTATCAGCAACAATTCCAGCTCCTGCCTGAACATAAAATTTATTATTTTTTGTAACTGCTGTTCTAAGGGCTATACAGGTATCAAAATCTCCATTCGCAGAAAAGTATCCAATGCCACCTGCATAGATTTTTCTACTATTTTTTTCAAGTTCATCAATTATTTCCATTGCTCTAATTTTAGGTGCTCCTGAGACTGTACCTGCTGGAAACCCAGCCATTAAGGCTTCAAATTTAGAGAATCTTTTATCGTAGACACCTGTCACATTGGACACAATATGCATAACGTGTGAATACTTTTCGATTTTAAATCTTTCTGTAACTTTTACAGTATTAATCTTTGAAACTTTTCCGGCATCATTTCTGCCTAAGTCGAGAAGCATAAGATGTTCAGATAATTCTTTTTTATCATTAATCAAATCTTTTTTTAATAAGTTGTCTTCTTTATTGTTTCTACCCCTAGGTCTTGTTCCAGCAATTGGTCTTACAGTTATTACATTGTTCCTTAATCTAACCAAGATTTCTGGACTTGCCCCAATAATTTGAAAATCATTAAAATTAAAAAAAAACATAAACGGTGAAGGATTAGTTACTCTTAATTTTTTGTAAATCTCAATTGGTTTTTTTGTAAGTTTTGTCTCAAATCTTTGGCTTAAGACAACCTGGAATATGTCACCTTTTTTAATATATTGTTTTGCTTTGTTTACAATTTGGAAAAATCTTTTTTTAGATATGTTCGATTTTACACTAAACTTTATTCCTAAGCTATTCTTTTGAAATTTGGAAATTCTTGAACTTATCAGTAAACTATTTATCTCATCCTGTATTTCAAAATACTTTTTTTCTAAGTTATTAATTTTAATATCAGAAAAAATATTTTTAACGAAAAAAATTTCCTTTTTAACATTGTCATGAATTATTAGAGTAGTCGGTCTTATCAATCTAATATCTGGTAGCTTAAGGTCGTTCTTACAAGAATTTTTAATTTTTTCTATATATCTAATTGTATCATAAGAAAAGTATCCAGCTATCATACTACACATAGGTGGTAATGAAGATGGTATCTTAAATCTAAAATCATCTATTATTTTACTTAATATAATTTTTGGATCACCTTTAATTATTTTTTTCTTTCCTGATATAATTGAAGAAACCCTCTTTTGATTGAACTCCCATATTTTGTCTGGTCCCTTGCCAAAAATTGTGTATCTACCTTTTATTTTACCTTTTTCTACAGACTCAAAAATGAAACTATTTTTGTCCTCTAAAAAGTTATTTATTAAATTTTCAATTTCTAAAGAATTTTTGGATTTAATCTTATAATATAAAATTTGATTTCTTTTTTGATTGTATGTTTTTTTAAATTCTTTTAGTCCAACATTTAATTTCATTTAAAATAGTTTCTTAATCTTTCGATTGTTCTTGAATAAATTTTTACATTATACTTATCATTTAAGTATAAATCATAAGTAGAAAAAACATCATTCTTTAATTTTTCATGAGTTTTAACATAATAAGTATCAAAATCTTTTTTTTTATTATCAATATTTTGTGTTTTGATCTTATTTATTTTGGCCAAGTATATCTTTCCTTTTTCATCTGAGGCTAATAGGAAACTTTTCTCTGGAAGAGAGTAAATATATTCAACTGAGTTGATTTCAAAAAAATTATTATCTTTTACTGAATTTAATTCAATAGTTTTAAATAAGGACTTATTACTACTAACATTTTCAAAATCAGCGTCTGAAAATTTATTTGCATTTATTTTATCAAAGATTTTTTTATTAAAATCAAATTTTTCTTTCTCAACAAGTTTTGTTAAAATAAAGTTTTTAAAATTTTTATCTGTGACTTCTGGAATTTTATTTTCGATATTTTTGACCTGAAATATTAGAATAAAATCATTTTTATCCACAATCTGAATGCCATTATCAAATCTATTGTTAAAGACTTCTTTAAAAGAATCATCATTATTTGTAAGCGTATAATTTGATTTTTTTTCGATGTTAATATTTTCATAGCTATTCAAAAGACTTTTAAGATCTGAAAAATTTGAGATATTATTTTCAATATCATCTATTTCTGAGAAAAAAGTTTCATTATATTCTTCTGTGCCAATTAAATTTTTTGGAGTTATTTTGACATAATTAAAATCTATAAAATCTCGTTGTAAATTTTCATTATTATTTTGAATATAATTTGTAATTTCTGTTTCAGTAAATTGATTCTTTTTTTTGTAAAAATTATCGAGATTGATAAATCTTAAATCAATTTTACTATTTTCATATTTATAATATTTTTTTACGACAAACTCTGGAACACTTATACCGCCATTTAATACAAAAAAAAGTTTTTTTTCTAATTCTCTATTTTTTAATCTTCTTTCAAAATCTGAAGCATTTAAGTTATTTTCAATTAAAAACTTTTCATATTTAATTCTATCAAATTTAGAATTTTGATCTAAAAAATTTTTATTTTTTTTGATAATTTTAACTAATTGCTCATCTGAAATTAATAAATCATAATAATCTATTTCTAATTCAATAAATTTTTTAGCAAGTAAGTCACTTAGTATTTCTTCTAAAATATTTTGATCTAAATTATTTCTTATTACTTCAGAACTAATACCCAAAGAACTAATATGATTTATAAAATTTTTAGTTGAAATATTGTAATCGTTAATTTTAGCAACATTATTTGTGTCTTTGTTTTGAAAAACACTTCCCATCCCAAAGAATACAAAAGGCAAGGCAACAATAAATACTACAACTGCTCCAAGTTTACTTTTTGAGAAATTTTTTAACTTATTTAACATTATATATGATAATTTATTGATCTATAAAAACAAATCTATAGATTAAAAAAAGAATTATGACAAATAAAATTATGTATTTCATAGCTAATTGGAAAATGTATGGAAACCTAAAATCACTAAATACATTGAATAAAGTTATTAGATTTTCAAAATCTAAAGAAATTAAGAAAGGAAGATTAATTTATTGTCCTCCAAATACTTTAATTTCTTCTTTTCTAAAAAAATTTGAAAATTGTTTAATAGATATTGGAGGACAAAATTGTCATGAAAGTGAAGATTATGGTTCACATACAGGTTTTGTAAATTCAAAAATGCTTAAAAGTTCTGGTGCCAATTATGTAATTTTAGGTCACTCGGAAAATAGACAAAAAGGTGAAACAGATAAGCTTATTAATCTTAAAGTTAAAAGCGCTATCAAGGCAAAATTAAAAGTTATTTTTTGTATTGGTGAAACTTTGGCTGAAAAAAAGAGAAAAAAAACAAAGTCAATTTTATCTAAACAAATAAAACTCGGTTTAAAAAAGATTAAAGAAAAGTCTAATATATTTATTGCTTATGAACCAGTTTGGTCAATTGGCACGGGAAAAATTCCTAAAATCGATGAACTTGAACAAACAGTTGAATTTATTAAAAAAAAATTTAAAGGGAAATTACCAAAGATTTTATACGGTGGATCTGTAAATCCTGAAAATATAAGAATTTTAAAAAAAATAACTAACCTTGATGGTTTTTTAATTGGTGGAGCTTCGCAAAATTCTAAAAAATTTATTGATATAGTAAAAAAAACGTATAATTAGTCCCCATGGAAAATATTTTGCTAACGATAAACATTGTGCTTGCTATTATTTTAGTAATTCTCGTTTTATTTCAAAAATCAGAAGGTGGCGCATTAGGAATAGGTGTATCACAAGAAAGTTATATGTTTTCTAAAACTGCAGGCAATTTTTTGACTAAAAGCACAGCTATTGTAGCAACATTATTTATAATTTGTAGTTTAGGTCTGACTATATTATCGAATCAAAAATTAAGTCCTGAAAAATCATTAATTGATACTGTGGACGAAAATTCAGATAAAGACGCACCAAAAATACCAGATAACAATAATTAATTCTTTTATTTTTACAAAAAAAAGCTTATAACATACTTCCATGGCGCGATATATTTTTGTCACTGGCGGCGTGGTATCATCACTTGGAAAAGGTTTATCATCAGCATCACTAGCTTATCTACTTAAGTCACAAGGCTTTAAAGTAAGGGTAAGAAAAATGGATCCTTATTTAAATGTTGATCCAGGAACAATGAGTCCATTTCAACATGGTGAGGTTTTTGTAACAGATGATGGAGCAGAAACTGATTTAGATTTAGGTCATTATGAAAGATTTACCGATATATCATCTACAAAAAATGATAATATTACAACTGGAAAAATTTATAGTGATATTATAACTAAAGAAAGGAAGGGTGATTACCTTGGTAAAACTGTTCAAGTAATTCCACATGTTACTAATAGAATTAAAGAGTTTATTAAGAATGGAATTAAAAATGAAGATTTTGTTATCTGTGAAATTGGGGGAACAGTTGGCGATATTGAGAGTCTACCTTTTCTAGAGGCTATAAGACAATTTGCTAACGACATAGGTAAAGAAAAAACTTTATTTATTCACTTAACATTAGTTCCATTTTTAAAATCTTCTGATGAAATTAAAACAAAACCTACACAACATTCTGTTAAAGAATTAAGAAGTATTGGAATTCAACCAGATATGGTTATTTGCAGATCACAACAATCTATACCTCTTGATCAAAGAAAAAAAATTTCATTATTCTGTAACATACCAATTAAAAGGGTTATAGAGACAGTAGATGTTAAGACAATTTATGAAGCACCAATAAGTTTCTTTAACGAGGGCTTAGATAAACAAGTCTTTGAATATTTCAATATTAAGCCGAGAAAAAAGATTAATTTAAAACCGTGGAAAGATGTAACTAAAATTGTAACAAACAAAAATATTAGAACTGTAAATATTGCAATTGTTGGAAAATATGTAGATTTAAAAGATGCATATAAATCATTAGATGAAGCACTGGTTCACGGAGGTATTCATAATAATGTAAAAATTAATTTAATAAGAATAGAATCAGATTTATTGAAAGTCTCAGATGTTCAAAAAAAATTAAGTAATGTTTCTGGAATAATAATTCCTGGAGGTTTCGGAAAAAGAGGCACTGAAGGTAAGATAGCATGCATAAATTATGCAAGGACTAAAAAAATTCCTTTTTTAGGGATTTGTTTTGGCATGCAAATGGCAGTAATTGAATTTGCTAGGAATGTACTAAAAATTAAAAATGCTGGTTCTAGTGAGTTTGATAAAAATTGCTACCCTGTAATTGGCCTTATTGAGGAATGGAACAAAAACGGGAGAAAAATTAAAGGAACTGTGAAAAATTTAGGTGGAACTATGCGATTAGGTCTTTATCCAGCTAAATTACAACACAATTCCTTAATAAAAGAAATTTATAAGTCTGGTCAAATTAAAGAAAGACATAGACATAGGTATGAGGTTAATGTCAATTTGAGAAAAAAATTTGAAACACACGGTTTAAATTTTTCAGGAATGTCTCCTGACAATAACTTACCTGAAATCGTTGAAATTAAAAATCATCCTTGGTTTATTGGAGTTCAATTTCACCCAGAATTTAAATCTAGACCTTTACAACCTCATCCATTATTCTCATCATTTATTAAGGCTGCGAAAAATAAATAATGAAAAATATTACAGTAAATTGCGATGGAGTAAAAATTTCAAACAAAGAAAAGATATGTTTAATTGCAGGACCTTGTCAACTTGAGAACGAACAGCATGCTCTTGATATGGCAGGAAAAATATCAGAAATTTCTAAAAAATATAATATAGGTTTTATTTACAAAACGTCTTTTGATAAAGCTAACAGAACTAGTCTTAAAAGCAAAAGAGGCGCTGGTTTAGAAAAATCTCTGCCAATATTTGATAAAATTAAAAAACAAATAAATGTTCCAATTCTTACTGACATTCATAATACAGAACAATGTTCTGTTGTTGCAAATCATGTTGATGTCCTTCAAATTCCAGCTTTTTTATGCAGACAAACTGATTTGTTAGTTGCTGCTGCCAAAACAAATAAGGTTATTAATGTTAAAAAAGGTCAATTTCTTGCCCCGTGGGATATGTCAAATGTAGTAAAGAAAATATCAGATACAGGAAATAGCAATATCTTAATTACAGAAAGAGGAGCGAGTTTTGGTTATAATACATTAGTGTCTGATATGAGATCAATACCAATAATGGCACAAACAGGATATCCTATAGTTTTCGATGCAACCCACTCAGTCCAACAACCGGGAGGAATGGGTGATAAAAGTGGGGGTGAACGAAAATTTGTTTCACACTTATCTAGGGCAGCAGTCGCTGTCGGAATAGCTGCTGTTTTTATTGAAACACATCAAGATCCAGATAATGCTCCTTCTGATGGTCCAAATATGGTTCCATTAAATGAAATGGACAGTTTGGTAAATAAATTGCTTGAGATTGATAAACTAATTAAAAACTAAGTTATTATAAAATGTCAAAAATTACAAAAGTAGTTTCAAGGCAAATATTTGATAGTAGAGGCATGCCAACAATCGAAACAGAAATATTTTGTGGAAAAGTCTCTTCAACAGCTATTTGTCCTTCAGGTGCGTCGACTGGTTCTTATGAGGCGTTTGAAAAAAGAGACATCAAAAATAAAAAGTATTTAGGAAAAAGTGTTTTTTCTGCTGTATCAAATGTAAATAACATAATTTCAAAAAAAATTCTTAATAAAAATGTTCATAGCCAGGAATTGATTGACTCAATTCTTATTAAATTAGATGGAACAAAACAAAAAAATAAATTAGGTGCAAATGCAATTTTATCTGTCTCTATTGCTGTTAAAAAATTATCAGCAAAGTTGAAAAAAATACCATTGTATAAGAACTTTTTAATCAAAAAAAATTTTAAGTTGCCCTTCCCACTTATGAATATCATTAATGGGGGTGCGCATGCCAATAATGATTTAAAAATTCAAGAGTTTATGATTAGACCGGATAAAGCGAAGACTTTTAGTGAGGCAATGAATATTTGTTTTTTAGTAATACAAAGCTTGAAAAAATTACTTATCAGTAAAAATTTATCTACATCTGTCGGTGATGAAGGTGGTTTTGCTCCAATGATTTCAAAAAACGAGAAAGCATTAGAATTAATCTCGAAAGCCATCAAAAAGGCCGGTTTTGTTAACGGAAAAGATGTATCAATATGTCTAGACGTTGCTGCAAATGAACTTTTTAAAAATAACAAATACGCAATAGACTCAAAAAAATATATCTCATATAAAGATACAATATCGTTCTACTCAAGAATAATTAAAAAATTTAAAATAAAATCTATAGAAGATCCTTTCGCAGAAAACGATTGGAAATCATGGTCTGATTTACATAAAAAAGAAAAAAAAATACAAATTGTAGGTGATGATCTGTATGTAACTAATCTTCAAAGATTGAAAAAGGGTTTTTTATATCAATCATCGAATTCTATATTAATTAAGTTGAATCAAATAGGCACAGTTTCTGAAACCTTAGATGTTATAAGATTTGCTCAAAATATAGGTTATTCAACTATCATTTCTCATAGATCAGGCGACTCAGAAGATGCATTTATATCTGATTTAGCTGTTGGAACTAATTCAAATCAAATAAAAACTGGCTCATTATGTAGATCAGAAAGGGTTGCGAAATTTAATCAGTTATTGAGAATAGAGGCTGACCTTATAAAAGGTAAAAATATGGCTAAATTAAAATGATAAATGTTATTAAAAAAAATATTATGCTTATACTTTCAATAATACTAATTATTTATTTTTCTTTAAATTTCCTAGGGGGAAACAGGGGTATATTTGCTTATCTAGATAAGAAAAATCAATTTGAAAATCTTTTAGAAAAAAAGCTGTTTTTAACTAATGAAATAACAAAAGTGAAAAAAATTAATAGCCTTATTGATGAGAATTTAGACAAAGATTACCTTGAAATTTTAATAAGAGACAAATTTGTCGTTGGAAAAAAGGGTGAGAATACCTATATTATTGAAAATGAATAAATTTAGACATCCCGAAAAACAAAAAAATCAAATTAATCCAATCAAAAAAAAACCAGCTTGGATAAAGTCAAAGCTTTTAAACAGTAAAGAATTTTTTCTTACAAAAAGTATAGTCAACCAACAAAAATTAGTTACAGTTTGTGAGGAGGCAAATTGTCCGAACATTACTGAATGTTGGAGTAAAAGACATGCAACTTTTATGATTATGGGGGATACTTGTACAAGAGCCTGTGCATTTTGCGATGTTAAAACCGGAAGACCAGAAAAATTGGACCTTTTTGAACCCAAAAAAATAGCCCTAGCGGTGAAAAGATTAAATTTGCGTCATGTAGTAATTACCTCTGTTGACAGAGATGATCTTAAAGATGGTGGCTCAAATCATTTTTATGAAACAATTAAGTCTACAAGAGAAGCTAATCCAGAAACAACAATTGAAGTTTTAACTCCTGATTTCTTAAGAAAAGGTGATGCTTACAAAAGAGTTTTGGATGCAATGCCAGATGTTTTTAATCATAATATCGAAACTGTTCCAAGTTTATATTTAAAGGTAAGACCTGGATCTAGATATTTTTCATCACTTGAATTATTAAAAAACGCTAAACAATTCAATCAGGAAATTTTTACTAAGTCTGGAATAATGGTTGGTATGGGTGAAACAAAGGATGAAATCTTACAAGTTATGGACGATTTAAGATCTGCAAATGTTGATTTCTTGACAATCGGACAGTATCTACAACCATCTGTTAAGCACTTTCCACTTCAGCGATATTATGATCCAAGTGAATTTAAAGATTTAGAAGTTGTTGCTAAAGCAAAAGGTTTTCTATTAGTTTCTTCGTCTCCACTAACAAGATCGTCTTATCATGCAGATGAAGACTTTGCTAAATTGAAAAAAAATAGAATAACTTTTAATGCCAAAAGCATCAATAAAGAGAAAAATTAATTGCTCTAAAAAAGATTTAATCGATCTTGTCCTCAATATTGAAGAATACCCAAAATTTATTCCATATTGTTTAAATGCTCACATATATAAAGATGAGTCTGAGGGTAATTTTCAGTATATCGAGGCTGATTTAACAATTGGCAAAGGTCCTTTTAAAGACACATATAAAAGCGATGTTAAATTTGATAAAAAGGAGAGTATTATTTACGTAAAAAATATTGAAGGACCTTTAAAATATTTAGAAAATAAGTGGAAATTTGATCAAAAAGAGAATTTTACAGAGGTAACTTTTGATCTCGATTTTGAATTAAAAAATAAATTCTTAAATATTTTCATGAATAAATCATTTAAATACGGTCTTGATAAAATTGCTGACGCTTTTCAAACTAGGGCTGAGAAGTTATTTAATAAGGTTCAGTAAATTATCTACAACTGCTTTTGCACTTGCTTTTCGAATAGATCCTCTGGTCTTATTTGGAAATAAATACCTATAAACATTAATTTTGCTTTTGTAATTTATTCCAATAAATACCAGTCCTACTGGTTTTAACTTGGAGCCCCCCTTAGGTCCAGCTATTCCAGTAATAGACACATTTATTTGACTTTTGCTTACTTTTGCTAAATTTTTTACCATACTCAGGCAACATTCTTCACTTACAGCGCCAAATTTATTTATTATTTTTTTTGGAACTTGAAGAATTGAACTTTTAGAGTCATTAGAATAAGTTACAACACTTAAATTAAATACCTTCGAAGCTCCACTTATCGAGGTTATAGATTGGGCAAGTAATCCACCAGTACAAGACTCAGCAAAACTAATCTTTAATTTTTTCTTTTTTAATTTGTTTATTAATTTACTAAATTTGACCATAAATAATTATACAGATATATAATATTATTAGAGTGAAAAAACCTGCCATAAGATCATCCAGGATAACACCAAAACCATTTTTCATATTCTTATCCACATAATCTATTGGATACGGTTTGAAAATATCAAAAAAACGAAAACCAATGAATGACAAAAAAACGATTATTAAAAAAAAAGTATTCGATACCGACCCTTCATAAAAAATTATATAAAAAAAGAGAATTGGAATGGACTGGCCTAAAAATTCATCAATAACAATTTCTTTTGAGTCTATTTCTGAAAATTCACCTTCTAAATTATTAATCATCCAAACTGAGTAAATGAATAAAAAAAAGTTTATTAATATTAATAAAAGATAATTTAACTTAATTGTATAAAAGAAGTAATATATTGAAGCGGTCACAAAAGAAGCAAAAGTTCCTGGAAAATATTTCACCAGACCAATGCCAAACATTGTGACAATAAGTTTTCCAATTTTTTTATTCATATTTATAAACCGAGGATATCACTTCACACGCAATAGCTTTTTCCTTTCCTATAACACCAAGTTTCTCAGCAGTTTTACCTTTAATATTGATTTGATTTTTTTTTATTTTACATAATTTAGATATCATCGAAATCATTCTTTTTTTATATTTACTAATTTTCGGAGCTTGAGTTATTATATTTATATCTAAATTATTAATGAAAAACCCATTTTTTTCTATTTCTTTAATAACTTTACTCAACAAAATAGTCGATCTTATATTTTTAAATTTAATATTTTGATCTGAAAATTTTTGTCCTATATCGCCTTTTCTGCAAGCACCTAGAATTGAATCAGTAATTGCGTGGAGAACAGGATCACCATCAGAATGACCTAATGTTCCCAATTTTGAATTTATTTTGAGTCCACCTAAGTACATTTTTTTATTTTTTACCAGTCTATGTACATCAAAACCTATACCAAAATAATATTTTAAGTTTTCCTTGATATCATTTTTTGTTGTAATTTTAATATTTTTTTCTTCACCTTTTATCATTTTTATTCTGTTTGAATTATTTTTAAAAAGTGAAACATCATCAGTAATTTTTGAATTTATTCTTTTTTGAAGGCCAAATATTTTTTTAAAATTAAAAGCTTGTGGTGTTTGTGTTAAAAAAATTTTGTTACGATCTAAATTTGAAATTTTTTTATTTTTAATTATTTTAATGGAACTAGTGGTCTTCAGAACAGGGACAACGCCGTCAAATTTTTTAAGATTTATTAAGAGTTTATTTACTAATTTTATTGAAAAATTTGGTCTCGCAGCATCATGTATCATCACATTTTTGGGATTGAATTTCGATAGATATTTTAAAGATAACCTCGAAGAATCAGCTCTGGATTTCCCTCCTTCAATAAAGTGAACTTTATTTTTATTCAATTTTTTAATGTATTTTTTATGTTTTTTATTAAATGCAACAACGATTTTTGAGAATTTTTTTGATAAAATTGCCTTATTTATAGAATGATTAATTAGTATATCACCCTTATATCTAATATATGGTTTTGGAATTTTGGAAATAAATCTATTACTTTTTCCAGCAGCTAATATTATAAAACAATTACTCATATATTATGATGAATTTTAAAGTACTACATTATTATGCTTAAATTTATAAGAAAAAATATTTTTATTATCTTAATATTTATAATTACACTATTTCTGGGTTTTTTAACGTTTTTAACTTTTATTGATAAGAGTTTTATCGAACTTACAGACAGAAATTTACAATATTTATTAATATCAAATATTTTATTATTACTAGTTTTTTTCTCTATGATTTTTTTTGAGATTAAAAATTCTATCAAAAATGAGATAGCAATTGAAGGATCAAGAGCAAATAGGAAATATATAACCTTCTTTTCGTTATTCACGTTAATACCATCTATTTTGATATCTGTTTTTTCTTTATTTCTATTTTCTTTTGCACTCGAAAAGTATTTTGATAAAAAAATTACCACTGCTGTAAGTAACTCATATCAATTAGCCGTTAATTATGTGAGTACAGTTAGAAATAAAGTTGAGTCCGATATTGTATTGGCTGCATTCGATTTGAATAAAAATGTTTCTATTTACAATGAAAATAAACAAAGATTTGAAAACTATTTAAATTCACAAAAAATAGTAAGAAAATTAGATGCAATTTTTCTGATTGATAGTTCAGGTAAGTTGATTATGTCAACTGATAGGAACAAGATTCGATACATACCACCATCACTAGAGCAATTAAAAATGGTACTTAATGATGAAAGACCACTGAAAATATTAAATGCGTATAAAAATACTTCTGCTGCATTAATGAGGTTGGCAAACTTTGATAATACTTATATTTACATAATAAAATATTTAGATCCAAAAATTTCACAATACTTAACTGAGTCAAGTGAGGCCTTAGATTTTTATTATACAGTACAGGATAAAAGAACTGGGATTAAATTTTCATTTGCTATTATCTATATAATAATAGTTACGCTCCTTTTATTCTTATCGATTTCTATAGCAATTAGATTTTCGTCAAGATTCTTTCTGTCTATAAATAATTTAATTTCTGCCTCAACCAATATTGGGAAAGGTAATTTAAATTCGAAAGTACCAGAAATTAAAACTGATAAAGAGCTAGAAATTCTAAATAAAAATTTCAATCAGATGATTGATAGATTAAAGTATCAACAAAACAAACTTATAGCTAACGAAAGACATGAAGCATGGGAAAGTGTTGCTAGGAAAATAGCACATGAGATCAAAAATCCTCTCACACCCATTCAACTTATCATAGACAATCTCAAAAAAAAATATTCTGAATTAATTGATGTAAAAAATAAAGATTCTTTTCTAGAGAAAATTAAAACAATCAATAAACAAGTAAAACTTATTGAAAATCTTGTAAATGAATTTTCCGATTTTGCAAGAATGCCAAAACCTATTTTTAAGAAAAATGAACTCAATAAAATTATTAAAGACTCGTTTAATTTAATGAAAACTAACGACAAAGATATAGAATTTAATTTTGTATTTGAAAAAGTTTACTTTGTTAACGGTGATATTGAGCAATTAAATAGAGTTTTTATTAATTTATTTAAAAATTCAATTGAAAGTCTAAAAGAAAAAAGTGAAAAAACAGGCAATTTTCAAAAGAAAATCAGTGTAGAAATTCAATTAATAAATGACTATATAAACATTATTGTACATGATAATGGAACCGGTTTTACGAACAGTGATCCTAAAATATTTTCAAAACCTTATTTCACTACTAAAAAAGAGGGTAGTGGTTTAGGTCTATCTATAGTAGAAAAAATTTTGAACGACCATAATGGATTTATTGAATTTATCCCAGAAAAAGAAGGAGCAAAAATAAAAATTTTATTACCAAAATATGTCAACTGAAATTTTAATAATTGATGACAATCCTGATATCAGAAATATTCTTAAGGATTTAATTTCTGATGCAGGTTATGAAACTAGAATTGCTGCAAACTACAACCAGGCTTTAAATGAAATCGATAAAAAATTGCCTGATGTTGCAATTATTGATGTGAAACTTGATAAAGGTGATAATGATGGTATTGAACTATTAAACCACATTAAAAATAAGAATAAAGATATCCCAGTTATAATTATTTCAGGACATGCTAATATCGAAATGGCTATTAAGTCTCTTAAATCTGGAGCATTTGAATTCTTGGAAAAACCATTTGATGAAGAAAGATTAATGAACTTTGTTAAAAGAGCCGTTGAAAATTTTAAACTGAAAAATGAAAATAAAGTACTTGAAACTAAACTATTTCATTCGTTTGATTTGATTGGAAACAGTCAAAATATCGAAAAGATAAGAGAGCAAATAGAAAAGCTCTCCAACTCAGAAAGTAGAATTTTTATTTATGGACCAACAGGTTCTGGTAAAGAATTAGTGGCAAGAAAGATACATAAACTCTCTAAAAGAAACAAAGGTCCATTCGTCATTTTAAACGGAGCATTGCTAGATGTTAAAAAATATGAGCTAGAGCTTTTTGGTGAAGAAAAAGAAAATGGCTCAATTACTTATGGATCACTTGAAAAAGCTTCTGGAGGAACTCTTTTGATAGATGAAATTTCTGAAATACCCTTAGAAACTCAATCAAAAATATTACGGGTTTTAATTGATCAAAAATTTAAAAGAATTAATAGTAATCACGATATTAAAGTTAATGTAAGAATAATTTGCACATCGTGTAAAAATATTAATGATGAAACACAACTTGGAAATTTTAGAGAAGATTTATTTCATAGATTAAATGTTTTTCAAATCAGTATTGAACCACTAAGTAATAGGGTAACTGATATTCCACTTTTAATTGAGTATTTTTCTAAAACTATTTCAAAAGCTTATAATCTTAAGGAGCTTAATATTGATAAGGAAGACACGTATCTTATAAATCATTTTTGGCCTGGAAACGTTAGAGAGCTAAGAAATCTAATAGAAAGAATTGCTATTTTATCGAATAATGATCAAAACAAAATTAAGACGATTATAAAAGAGTCTATAAAACAAGGTGGTATAGAAACATTTAAAAGTAATAACCTATCAGTACCATTGAAAGAAGCTAGAGAAAACTTTGAAAAAGAATATTTAACCACCCAATTAAAAAAATTTGGTGGAAATATCTCAAAAACTGCAAAGTTTGTAGGAATGGAAAGATCTGCTCTTCATAGAAAACTTAAAGGTTTAGGAGTTAAGGACTTAAATTAATGAATATAATAATTTGTGGGGCAGGTAGAGTAGGCTATACCATAGCTAAACTTCTTAGTGAACAAGACCATTCAATAACTGTTATCGATCAATCTAGCGAAGATATTCAAAAAATTAATGAAGATTTGGATGTTAAATCTATAGTTGGAAAAGCTACATACCCATCAGTACTTGAAAAAGCAAATGCTGAAGACGCTGACATGATAATTGCTGTTACAAGAAATGATGAGATCAACATGTTAATTTGTCAAATTGCCTTCTCTATTTTTAAAATTGGAAAAAAAATTGCAAGAATTCGATCTCAAGATTACTTAAATCCTAAATTTTCTTTAGTTTATAATAAAGAAAATCTACCTATTGATGTGATAATTTCTCCAGAAGTAGAAATCGCTAAATCTATCCAGAGAAAGTTAGAGGCACCTGGAGCGATCGATAACGTACCTTTTGCTGATAACAAGATACGTTTGCTTGAAATTGATGTTAATGAAAAATGTCCATTGATTAATATTGAGTTGAACAAAATAACAAAAAAATTTCCAAAACTAGAGGCTAATATTCTTGGTGTAGTCCGTGATGATAAATTTATAATTTTAAAAAAAAATGATGTTTTAAAGCTGAATGACAAGGCCTATGTAATAATTAACTCATCTCAAATGCAATTAACACTAGATGCATTTGGACATAATGAAAAAATTTCTAATAAGTTTTTAATTATTGGTGGTGGAAATATAGGTTTTAATTTAGCAAAAAACCTTGAAAACTCTCGTGAGTCTGCAAGGATAAAGATAATTGAAAAAAATAAACAAAGAGCAGAATACATAGCCAATGAACTGAATAATTCATTAGTTATTAATGGTAATGGACTTGAAGAAGACGTTCTAAAAGAAGCAAACATAGATGAGTCTGAAACTGTTTTAGCTTTAACGAATGATGATGAAGATAATTTGATGGTTAGTGTTTTAGTGGAAAAATTTTCAAAAGATAAAAGAACAATGGCATTGATAAATAAACCAAATTATTCAATCCTACAATCTTCATTAAAAATAGATGACTTAATCGACCCAAGAATGAATACTGTTTCAAGTATTCTTAAGCATGTTCATAAAGGAACAATTGAAACAGCTTATAGTATCTCAAACGGTGATTATGAAGTAATTGAGGCAGAAATTATAGACACTTCAGAATTAATTGACAAAGAATTGAAAAATTCAAATCTACCAGAGAATATTAGAATTGGTGCTATATTAAGAAAAAATGATATAATAATTCCATCATCAAAATTCATTTTTAAAAAAAAAGATATAGTCGTTTTTCTTGCAAAAAGAGATCAGTTACCTGTTGTAGAGAATTTATTTAGAATAAGCTCTATTTAGATGTTAAATTTTTCTCAGCTTTACCTTGGTATATTTTCTTTATTTATATCTTTCTTATCTTTTTTAAATATTATTTATTGTTACTATTTTGATTTGTTCTTAGATATTGGTAGTTTTTTGTTCGTTTTTTTGATTACTCTTTTTTTCGGTTCATTAATATTTTTTAAAAGGAAAAATTTAAAAAAAACATCTATATTTGAAAAAATCTTAACCGTTATTACTGGTTATTTGTTAATACCAATATTATTAGCGATACCTTATTATTTGATATTAAATAATTTGAGTTTATTTAATGCATATTTTGAGTCTGTTTCTGGTTTTACTTCCACAGGTTTTACAGTATTTGAAAACATAAAACATTTAAACCAAAGTTTAATCTTATGGAGATCATCAACACAGTGGATTGGTGGATTATATTTTTTGATTTCGTTGATTTTGCTAATAGATATTTTTGATACAAATTTGAAAAAATCTCTTACGAATTTCATTTCATTTAACAGCAGCGAAACTTTAAAACAATCTTTTAAAATTGGTTTTATTTATTTGATATTAACGGTGGTGATATTCCTTTTACTATCATTGTCTGGAGTGAGGATATTCGACTCGTTTAATCTTTCATTAACAATAATTTCATCAGGTGGTTTTTTACCAGACAACAATCTTAGTTTGATCATTGATGGAAAATTTCAACAAATATTTCTTTCAATATCAATGCTTTTATCCTTTTTCAGTCTTTTTTTGCTATACAACTTGGTATTTTTCAAAAAAAAGAACATTAATTTTTTATTTGAGGATCTTTACCTTTTATTTTACCTTTTGTTTTTAGCCACACTTTTTTTTATTTTTTTTAACTTTAATAATAATTTTTCATTACTTTTTTTATCAATTTGTAGTTCTATATCTAATATCGGATTTTCTTTGGATGTCCCTCAAAATCTCTCTTTTATTTTCTTAATCTTGATAATAATAGGTGGGTCTTTTTTTTCCACTAGTTCTGGTCTAAGATTTTCAAAACTTTTTTTGCTTTTTAAGTTTTCAATAAATGAACTTGTATCTCATGCAAAACCCAAAAATGTTTATTCTAATAGACTTCCTCTTTTCAATATTAATTTAGAGACTGAAGATTTTTATAAGTATTTTTTGTCTGTTGTAATATTTGTTATTTCATTAAGTATTTTGTCTTTATTTCTGACGATTTCGGGGATAAGTAGTGAAATATCTTTTAAATTGTCAATTTTAACTCTAATGAATACTGTTAATTCATCTTTAACCAATCTCGAAAATTTCAATTTTTATGAACTAAGTGTTTTTTCAAAGTTTTCTTTAATTCTTTTTATGATGATCGGTAGAGTTGAATTATTATCAATTCTAATTATCTTGAAAAAATTCTTTTTTAAAAGTTAATTTAGTAATATAAATAATATCCATTTTGCGCCCTTAGCTCAGCTGGATAGAGCAACGGTTTTCTAAACCGTGGGTCGGAGGTTCGAATCCTTCAGGGCGCGCCACTATTCTACCTGGAGTTGATAATAGATTTCATTAAGCTTGATTATTAAGTCAATTTGCACACCAAAGACAGTTGATCAATTTTTATTAAAGTGCTTAAATTAATTAATTCAAAAATAATTTTGAATTAATTTGTTAACAAATAAATAACTAAGAGGAAATATATGTTTAAACATTTAAAACAATTGACTTCTTTATTTGCTATGATTGCTGTTCTGTTTGCATTTACAACAGAAGCAATGGCTAAAAAGTCAAAAACTCTAAAAAATACTCAAAAGAAGGGTTTTGTTAGATGTGGTGTTTCTCAAGGTCTTCCTGGATTTTCAAATGCTGATGCATCTGGAAATTGGACAGGTATCGACGTTGATGTATGTAGAGCGGTAGCAGCTGCTGTACTAGGTGATGCTAACAAAGTTAAGTTCACTCCATTAAGTGCTAAAGAAAGATTTACCGCACTTACTTCAGGTGAAATTGATGTATTAGCAAGAAATACTACTTGGACACTTTCTAGAGACGCTGACATTGGTCTTACTTTCGTAGGTGTAAACTTTTACGATGGTCAAGGTTTCATGGTAAGAAAAAGCTCTGGAATAACGTCAGTAGATCAGTTTAAAAATGGTATCTCAGCTTGTACAAACATTGGTACAACAACTGAGCTAAATATGAGAGACTTCTTTAACTCAAGAGGAATTTCTTATGAGCCAGTAGCATTCGAAAAAGCAGACGAAGTCGTTGCTGCTTACGATGCAGGTAGATGTGATACTTACACAACTGATAAATCAGGATTAGCTGCTCAAAGAACTAAAATGAAGAATCCAGATGAGCACATTGTTCTTCCAGAAACTATTTCTAAAGAGCCTTTAGGACCAGTTGTAAGACAAGGTGATGCTGTTTGGGAAGATATCGTAAGATGGTCACTAAATACTATGATCGAAGCAGAAGAATACGGTATTACTTCATCAAATGCTGACTCAATGAAAACTTCTGATAACCCGCAAATCAAAAGACTTGTTGGTGCTGAAGGTGAAATGGGTGCTGCTTTTGGTTTAGATAACGAGTGGAACTTAAGAATTATCAAGCAAGTTGGTAACTACGGTGAAAGCTACAAAAGAAATATAGCTGACACAGGTATTTTACCAGATAGAGGTCCAAATCAATTATGGACAAAAGGCGGAATTTTATACGTTCCACCAGCAAGATAATTCATCTTTAAATACTTAAAAAGGGCTAGATTTATCTAGCCCTTTTTTTTATTATACGCACAAATGAATAATAAAATTAAAAGAATTCTTCCCCAGCTTTTAACTATCCTATTCGTAGTTTTTGTTTTTGGTTTTTTTACAATTAATGCACAAGTCAATATGGATAATAGAGGCATTGATTTTGGATTTGGGTTCCTATCACAAGAGGCCTCTTTCGATATGCAATTCACTTTGCTTGATTATGATGGTCAAGACTCTTACCTTTGGGCTTATGTAGTAGCTTTACTAAATACACTTTTAGTATCTTTTTTAGGTATAATATTTTGCACTATTTTAGGTGTTATAATTGGTATTGCTAGACTATCGCAAAATTTTTTAATTAAGAACTCAGCAGCCTGGTATGTTGAGTTTTTTAGGAATATACCTTTATTATTACAAATTTTCTTTTGGTATTATGCTGCACTAAGAGCATTACCTCTCCCTGAAAATGCCCAGCCTTGGTTCGGCGTAACGTATATGACTATTAAAGGTTATTACATTCCCTCAATGATTTGGGAAAATTTAAATGTATTTATGTCATGTTTGATAGCTGCAATTGTAGCTATTATCTTTATTAGAATTTACGCGAAAAAAATTCAAGAAAGAGAAGGTAAACAATTACCAGTTTTATATATATCGTTAGCTTTAATTACTATTTTACCATTACTTTCATTTTTAATTGGGGGAGTAACGCTTGATTTTGAAATGCCAGTATTAAAACAATTGGCACAAACATCATTTATTTTTGAGGGTGGAATTGCATTACCACCTGAATTAATAGCCTTAGTTTTAGCACTTTCACTTTACACATCAACTTTTGTGGCTGAATGTGTGCGAGCTGGAATTCAAGGAATAAGCAAAGGTCAAAAAGAGGCTGCTGCTTCAGTAGGTCTAACACCTAATCAAATTTTGAAATTAGTGATTATGCCACAAGCTTTGAGAATTATTATTCCACCAACAACAAATCAATATTTAAATTTAACAAAAAATTCATCCCTAGCTGCCGCTATTGCATATCCAGATTTAGTTTTAGTTTTTGCAGGAACAGCTTTAATGCAAACAGGTAAAGCAATTGAGATTGTTGGTATTACGATGTTAACTTATTTATCAATTAGTTTAGCAATTGCTGCACTAATGAATTGGTACAACAAACGAATAGAAATTAAGGAAAAATAAAAATGAATTTAAGTTTAAATAGAATTAAAAGTCAAAACCAAATGACTAATATTTACATTGGAAGCGCTTTATTAATCTTAAGTATTCTTGATGTATTTTTAAATTCTTTTTTTAGAATTAATATAAGTGGTTCTTTACCAGGAAATTTGAGTATTTTTTTCCCTCTAATTCTTGGTTTTTTAGGTTTGTCTTATTTAAGAACAGAATACAGTGGATATAAATTTTTAGACTCTCTTAATAAAAATATTAATACAACTAACTTCAATGCATTTCTTACACTGTTTATAACTTTTGCTATTTTAAAAGCTTTTCCTCCGGCACTAAGTTGGATGGTATTAGATGCTAATATTTCTGGTGACACAAAAGAAGCATGTACAGGTACAGGCGCTTGTTGGACCTACATAAAAGTTTGGTTTAAGAGATTTATGTATGGAATGTACCCTAATGAACTTCATTGGAGAATAAATTCCGCATTTTTATTAGTTATAGGACTTGGTTTTGTTGGTTACTTTTTTAAAGAAAATTTAAAAAAATACTTAGCTTTATATTATGTAGTAATCTATCCAATAATTGCTTTTTTAATAATTTATTATTTGATTTCAGGTGGAGCATTTGGTTTAGTTTGGGTAGAAACTGGAGCTTGGGGCGGTTTATCTTTAACGTTTATTGTCTCATTTTTTTGTTTAATTTTCTGTTTTCCGCTTGGAATGATCTTGGCATTAGGTAGAAGATCTAATCTACCAGCAATAAGATATATTTCAGTTGGCTACATTGAATTTTGGAGAGGAGTACCATTAATAACAGTATTATTCATGTCATCAGTAATGTTTCCAATGTTTTTACCCCAAGATTTTTTCATGGATAAATTAGTTAGAGTGATTATAGCCATAACTTTGTTTGAAGCAGCATATTGTGCTGAGGTTATTAGAGGTGGATTACAAGCTCTACCTAGAGGTCAATACGATGCAGCGAAATCTTTAGGAATGGGATATTGGAAAATGCATATTTTTGTAATATTACCACAGGCTTTGAAATTAGTAATTCCCGGAATTGCAAATACATTTTTAGCATTGGTAAAAGATACGCCTTTAATATTTGTAGTTGGCTTAGCTGAAATTGCAGGAATGCTTGCTTTAGCTAAAACAAATCCAAAATGGCTTGGTTTTGCTATGGAAGGATATATTTTTGCAGCAATAATTTTCTGGATAATTTGCTATGCAATGAGCAAATATAGTTATAACCTTGAGGAAAAATATAAAACTGAAAGATAATGTCTAGTTCTATTATAAATATTGAAAATGTTAATAAATGGTTTGGTGATTTCCAAGTTTTAAAAGATATAAACTTAGAGGTACAACCAAAACAAAAGATTGTAGTCTGTGGTCCATCAGGCTCTGGAAAATCAACATTAATAAGATGTATTAATAGATTAGAAGAGCACCAAGAAGGTAAAATTATTGTTGATGGAACAGAACTTAGTGAAAATACAAAAAATATTGAGCAAATTAGAGCTGAGGTCGGTATGGTTTTCCAACAATTTAATTTATTTCCGCACTTATCTATTTTAGATAACTGCACTTTAGCACCTATTTGGGTAAAAAAGATGCCAAAAAAGCAAGCAGAAGAACTTGCAATGCAACAATTAGAACAAGTTCAAATAGCTGACCAAGCACATAAGTTTCCAGGTCAATTATCTGGGGGTCAACAACAAAGATCAGCTATCGCTAGAGCCTTATGCATGCAGCCTAAGATAATGTTATTTGATGAACCAACCTCTGCACTTGATCCTGAGATGATTAAAGAGGTTTTAGATGCAATGGTTAACCTTGCAAAAGGTGGTATGACGATGATTGTTGTAACTCATGAAATGGGATTTGCAAAAGAAGTAGCTGATGAGGTTATTTTTATGGACGAAGGTATGATAGTTGAAAAAAATACTACGAAAGAATTTTTTGCTAATCCAAAAAGTGACAGAACAAAACTTTTCTTAAGTCAAATATTATAAAATTTGCATGTCTGACATGCGAAAAATGTTGTATTTTCGTATATTTCTTAAAAGCAATTTAGAGCTTTTCTAATATTGTCAAGCCTCAAAATCACTTAAAAAAAATTTTTTTTCCGCTTGCATTAACTCTTAGGATAGAGTTCAATCTTGGTTTTTAAGAGGGGTCTTAATGGAAGATAATTTTAATAAACACTTAGGTAACAAACTTAAGTTAAGAAGACTAGCACTTGGTCTTACACAAACGAAAGTAGCAAAAGCAATCAACGTAACATTTCAACAAATTCAAAAATATGAAAAAGGCACAAATGGAGTAAGTTCTATAAGATTACTTCAATTATCAAACTATTTAAAAGTTCCGATAAATTACTTTTTTGAAGATTTTTCAGAATACCTAATAAATGCTGACAAAATTAAAGAAGGTCACATGAACGTGAACTATAATTTTTTAGTTAAGGTATATTCTGAACTAACTAACGATCAGAAAATAAAATTTAGCAAAAACTTACAATCACTTAACGTTGGAATTCAAAAGACTGGTTAATTTGGCTCCTCGGGCAGGACTCGAACCTGCGACCAATTGATTAACAGTCAACTGCTCTACCAACTGAGCTACCGAGGAATGTAAAAATCAAAACTTACTTTTTTTTTACTTGAAAACAACTCTTTTTTTTGGAGGTAACGCCCGGAATCGAACCGGGATACAAGGATTTGCAATCCTCTGCGTAACCATTCCGCCACGTTACCGATAAATCTGATTATAAAACAATTTATAAGATGTTTATATATGAAATATTCTATCAAATTCAATCAGAATTTGTTTATTGTTAAATACGTTTATTGAATTATAAACTATAAACACCAATGAGTTCAGAAAAATATACACATTCTAAAGTAGAAAATAAGATTTACTCTTATTGGGAAAAAAAAGGTCTCTTTAAACCCAAAAAAAATAAAAAAAAGTATTCTATTGTAATTCCACCTCCAAATGTCACTGGAAGTCTTCATATGGGTCATGCATTAAACAACACTATCCAAGATTTACTCATAAGATTTCACAGAATGAATAATTTTGAAACTTTATGGCAACCGGGAACTGATCATGCTGGAATTGCAACGCAAGCTTTAGTCGAAAGAAAGCTTGAAAGTGAAAATATTGATAAACAATCAATTGGCAGAGAGGCTTTTATTAAAAAAGTTTGGGATTGGAAAAAAGAATATGGCGATATCATCATCAATCAACTCAAAAAACTTGGATGTTCATGTGATTGGTCCAGGAATGCCTTCACAATGGATAAAAATTTGTCTGCATCAGTTATTAAAGTTTTCATAGATCTCTATAACAAAGGTCTCATTTATAAATCTAAAAAATTAGTTAACTGGGATACAGTATTAAAAACAGCTATATCTGACTTAGAAGTTGATCAAAGAGAAGTAAATTCAAAACTTTATTATATCAATTATCAAATTGAAAATAGTTCAGAATTTATAACTATTGCAACAACAAGACCAGAAACAATGCTAGGAGACACAGCAGTTGCTGTTAATCCTAAAGATGAAAGGTACACTAAATTAGTAGGTAAGAATGTAGTTTTACCTATAACAGGTAGAAAAATAAAAATTATTCAAGATGATTACGCCGATCCAGAGCAAGGTTCTGGTGCAGTTAAAATTACTCCGGCACACGATTTTAACGACTATGATG
This sequence comes from uncultured Pelagibacteraceae bacterium, assembly GCA_902599625.1. Classification (GTDB taxonomy): domain Bacteria; phylum Pseudomonadota; class Alphaproteobacteria; order Pelagibacterales; family Pelagibacteraceae; genus Pelagibacter. The sequence goes on from CACKGF010000001.1 coordinate 86,780, forward strand.
TTGGTAAAAGAAATAAATTAGAAATAATAAATATTTTCACAGAGGACGGGAAGATAAATGAAAATGCACCTAGTGATTATGTTGGTTTAGATCGGTTTGAAGCAAGAAAAAAAATCTTAAATGACCTTGGTGATAAACTTATAAAAGAAGAAAACATTAAAAATAAAGTTCCTTACGGCGATAGATCTAACTCTGTAATTGAACCATATCTTACAGAGCAGTGGTTTGCAGATGCAAAAAAACTATCGGTAAAAGCAAAGAAGATTGTAAAGAATAAAAAAACAAAATTTTTTCCTCCTAATTGGTCAAAGACTTATTTCCAATGGATGAATAATATTGAACCTTGGTGTATATCAAGACAACTTTGGTGGGGTCATCAAATACCGGCTTGGTATGGACCTGATAAAAAAATCTTTGTAGCATCAAATTATAAAGAGGCAAAAAAAATAGCCAAAAAAAAATATAAAAAAGATGTGGAATTAGTAAGAGATGAAGATGTGTTAGATACATGGTTCTCATCAGGTTTATGGGCTTTTGCAACTCTTGGGTGGCCTAATAAAAATGAATACCTAAAAAAGTTTTATCCAACTTCAGTTTTAGTAACTGGTTTTGACATTATCTTTTTTTGGGTAGCCAGAATGATGATGTTTGGAATGGAGTTTTTAAACAAACAACCATTTAAAGAAATTTATGTACATGCATTGGTAAGAGATGAGAAAGGACAAAAAATGTCTAAGTCAAAAGGCAATGTAATTGATCCTTTAATCTTGATAGAAAAATACAGTGCAGATGCATTAAGATTTACTTTGTTATCAATGGCATCACCAGGAAGAGATGTAAAATTATCTGAAGATAGAGTTAAAGGTTATAGAAATTTTCTTAATAAGCTTTGGAACGCAAACAATTTCCTGGCCATGAATAAGTGTGATTTTTCAAAGTCTAAAAAGGAGCCAAAAGTAAAATTAAATATAAATAAATGGATTATTTCTGAGTTAAACACAGTAAGTAAACTTATTGAAAAGAACATTAATGACTATAGATTTGATGAAGCAGCAAGAAACATTTACCAATTTGTTTGGCATTCATATTGTGATTGGTATGTAGAGCTATCTAAAACTATCTTGAATTCTAAAGAAAAGTCATCAATTTCAGAGGTAAAACAGACCCTAAGTTATGTTTTTAAACAAATTTTAATTCTTTTACATCCATTCATTCCATTTATTACAGAGGAATTATGGTTAAAAAATAAGCTAGATAAACCAAAAAATTATTTAATGTTTGCTAATTGGTCGAGCAAAAAAACAAATAAAGATAAACAAATTAAGGAAGTAGAAAATATAATCAATTTAATAAGCCAACTTAGAGCATTTAAAAATGAATTAAATGTGAGCCCAGGTTCTTTTGTAGATATGTCTATTTCAACCCTATCCAAAAACGATCAGTTATTTATCAAAAAAAATCAAACCGTTTTAAAAAAACTTGGTAGAATAAATAGCTTCCTTGATACAGACAAAGATAAAGCATCAGCAAACCTAGTCATCAAAGGGGATATTTTTAAGATATATTTTGATCAATCAATAGATCTCTCTTTGATCAAAGAAAACCTTCTAAAAAGGCAGCAAAAATACCAAAGTGAGTTAGATGGGATATCAAAAAGACTTTCCAATAAAAGTTTTGTAGAAAGAGCGCCAAAAAATATTGTTGATCAGGAAAAAAATAACTATAGTAATTTAAAAAAAGATATTGATAAAATATCAATCACTATAAAAGGTTTATAATGAAGAAATTTAATAAAAAGAAATTACCAAGTAGACACACATCTTTAGGACCCGATAAGGCTCCTCAAAGATCTTTTTATTATGCAATGGATTTGACCGAAAAAGATGTTGCAAAACCTTTTGTTGGTGTTGTATCAACTTGGAACGAGGCAGCTCCTTGTAATATTGCTTTAATGAGACAGGCTCAATCAGTTAAAAAAGGAGTTCATCAAGCAGGTGGTACACCAAGAGAATTTTGCACAATTACAGTTACAGATGGAATAGCAATGGGCCATGAAGGAATGAAATCTTCATTGATCTCACGAGATGTAATTGCAGACTCAACAGAATTAACTGTTAGAGGACATTGTTATGACGCTTTAGTTGGTGTTGCAGGTTGTGATAAATCTTTACCAGGCTTAATGATGGCAATGGTTAGATTAAATGTACCAAGTGTTTTCATTTATGGTGGTTCAATATTACCAGGTAGATTTAATGGAAAAGATGTAACAGTTGTTGATGTATTTGAAGGAGTTGGAAAGTTTTCTTCAGGAAAAATGTCAGCACATGCATTGAGAAAACTAGAACTTAAGGCTTGCCCAAGTGCTGGAGCTTGTGGAGGACAATTTACAGCAAATACTATGGCATGTGTATCTGAAGCAATAGGATTAGCATTACCATATTCAGCTGGAACACCAGCGCCATACACACAAAGAGATTCTTATGCTTTAAAAAGTGGTAAGGCAGTAATGAATTTATTGGCAAAAAATATAAGACCAAGAGACATAGTTACAAAAAAATCTTTAGAAAATGCTGCAACAATTGTTGCTGCAACAGGTGGATCAACTAATGCAGCTTTGCATTTACCTGCACTTGCAAATGAAGCAGGAATTAAATTTGATTTAATGGATGTTGCAAGAATATTTAAGAAAACACCTTATCTTGCAGATTTAAAACCTGGTGGAAAATATGTTGCAAAAGATATGTGGAAAGCAGGTGGAGTTCCAATGCTTTTAAAAACTTTATTAGATGGTGGTTATATACACGGTGATTGTATGACAGTTACAGGTAAAACAATGAGACAAAATTTAAAAAACGTTAAGTTTAATAAAAATCAAAAAGTTATGAGAACTCATAACCAACCATTGTCCCCTGATGGAGGTGTTGTTGGTTTAAAAGGAAATTTAGCACCTGATGGAGCAATTGTTAAAGTCGCTGGATTAAAGAAATTACAATTCACAGGTAAAGCAAGATGTTTCGATACTGAAGAAGCTGCTTATAAAGCAGTTAAAAATAAAAAATATAAAGACGGCGACATTATCATTATAAGATACGAAGGACCAAAAGGTGGTCCAGGAATGAGAGAAATGCTTCAAACAACTGGAGCAATTTACGGACAAGGTAAAGGTGAAAAAGTTGCACTTATAACTGATGGAAGATTTTCAGGTGCAACGAGAGGATTTTGTATAGGTCATGTAGGACCTGAAGCATCAGTTGGAGGACCAATAGCCTTACTTAAGAATGGAGATATCATAGATTTAGATGCTAAGAAGGGTACAATTAATGTTCGTTTATCTAGAAAAGAATTAGCAAAAAGAAGAAAGAAATGGAAACCAAAGAAAATTAATTTTGGTAATGGAACACTTTGGAAGTATGCTCAAACAGTTGGTCCAGCTTATCTAGGTGCACCTACGCACCCTGGAGCAAAAGAAGAGGTTAGAACATACGCTGATATTTAATGAAAATTAGACCAGTTATTCTATGCGGAGGAGCAGGTACTAGACTGTGGCCTAAAAAATCTAAACATCAAGCAAAACAGTTCATAGATTTTGGTGGTTGGACATTAATTAACAAAACTTTTGAAAGAGTTAAAAGTAAAGTTTTTGACTATCCAATAATTAGCACTAATTCAAAATATCTTAGTGATGTAAAAAAGGCTTTAAAGAAAAGTAAAATTAAAAAATATAAGATTATTTTAGAGCCAGCAAAAAAGAATACAGCTCCTGCAATTTTAGCATCAGCACTGATTAAAGATGTGCCGTATAATCAGCCTTTAATGTATTTTGCTGCAGATCATTTAATTGAAAAGCCAAATAAACTAATAACAGCTATTAATAAAAATAAGTCAAATTTAGACGAAAAAAATGTATTTATTTTTGGAATAAAACCCACAAGCCCTTCTAGTGAGTACGGATATTTCATTACCAAGAAAAAAAAGAACATTAATAAAGTCACTAGATTTATTGAAAAACCAAAAGTATCGAAGGCAAAGCAAGTAATTAAACAAAAGGGATATTGGAATTCTGGGATGTTTTTTTTGAGAAAAGACTCAATAATTAATAATTTTAAGAAATATCAGCCTAATATTTTTCGAAACTGTAACAAAGCTGTAATAAAAGCTAAATATAAAAGCAATGTGTATTATTTAAACAAACAATCGTTTTCTAAAGTTACAGCAAAATCGTTTGATTACGCTATACTAGAGAAAACTAAAAATATCAATGCGATCAAACTTGATATTCCATGGTCAGATTTAGGGAGCTGGAAAGAAATCTGCAAAATGTACGGAAAGATTAAAAATAGATATTTTAAAAAGAAAAACGTATTTCATAGACCATGGGGCAGCTACACAAACTTATTTAAAGGCAAAGAATTCTTAATTAAAGAATTGTATGTGAAATCTAAAGGTATTTTAAGTCTTCAAAAACACTTCCATAGAGCAGAACACTGGGTAGTTACTCATGGAATTCCAAGAATTACTCTAAATAAAAGTAAATTCTTAAAGAAACCTGGTGAAACTATTTATATTCCATTAGGAGCTGTTCATAGAATTGAAAATCCATTTAAAAAACCGGTAAAAATTATAGAAGCACAAATAGGCTCAATCCTTAAAGAAACAGATATTGTAAGATATCAGGATGTATATGGAAGAGTAAAATAATTACTTTACAAGAAAATTTATTTTTTTATTTGATTTACTTAAATGAATTTTTTTATACGAACCAAAATTATCTCCATCAATTTGAACAGGTATTAAATCATTTCCCTCAATGGTGATATTTTGAGAATAAGTAGTAATAACATTTTTGTTTTTACTTAAATCGCCATTAAAGATTATTAAAAATATGGAATATAATAAATTAGTCCTTGTCAAATCCCTAAATATATAGGTTACTAATTTATCTTCAAAAATATTTGTTTTATTTATTTTATAATGCCCAGCATAATATTTGGTATTTGAGGACAGTATCCATTCTGCTTTATAAAATTGTCCGTCAAAAGTAACACTTAATTTTTTATTATTCATAAACAAGAAATATTGAAAACCTTTAATAACAAATATAATTTTACCAAGTAACTTTTTAATTTTTGAATTAATTGAATGGACAATTTTTGCATCCCATCCTATACCAGCCATTAAAAAGAAAAAACTTTCATTAATTTTTAGAAGATTAGAGGTTTTATAATTGTTAGAAACTAATACATCAACTATATCATCAACTTTTTTATTCATTGATAATTCAGCCTGAAGTAAATTTGCAGTACCAGCAGGTATATAACCTATAGCAAAATCGTCTTTAAAATTAAAATTATTTTTAATTAGTTCATTAATTGCAAAAGATACAGATCCATCTCCACCTGCTACAATTAATCGATCGTAATTTTTTTGATTAAAATCTCTAAAAATTTCTCTAGCCTGATTTATTGTTTTTGTCTCAAAATAGTCTACAGAATTTTTTTTTTTCAACTTAAATAAAACCCTATTTATGAATTTTGATTTTTTCCCAGAAGAAGAGTTTAGATTATAAATTAAACAATATAACATAATTATTCCTTAAAAAATTTTTAACAAATCTGTAACATTTAAATGAAATAAGAAATACATGATTCGTGTTACAGTTGTATTAAATAAAAATTTTTTATATGCCTAAAATACTTAAATACAAAAGTATATTTATTTCTGATTTACACTTAGGTACTAAAGGCTGTCAGGCAAATAAAATTTTAGAGTTTTTTAAAAACTCAAGATCCGAAAATCTTTATCTAGTAGGAGACATTATCGATGTATGGGCAATGCAAAAAAGTTTTTTTTGGCCCCAAGAACATAATGATGTAATTCAAAAAATTTTAAGAAAAGCAAGACATGGTACCAGAGTTTTCTATATAATGGGTAATCATGATGAAATGTTTAGAAAATTTATTCCACTGCATTTTGGCGACATTCATATGGTTAATAGAGTTATTCATGAAACAAACACTGGGAAAAAATATTTAGTTGTTCATGGTGATGCTTGGGATGGAGTAATGAAACATGCTAAATGGTTGTCTAAACTTGGATCAATAGCATATAATTTATTGTTACAATTTAATGTAATAATTAACTTTTTTAGAAGGTTAAGAGGAAAAGAATATTGGTCTCTTGCAAAATTTTTAAAGTATAAAGTCAAAAATGCAGTCAAATATATCGGTGAATATGAAAAGACTGTCTCAGATTATGCAAAAACAAAAAAATTTGATGGAATAATTTGCGGTCACATTCATCACCCTGAGGATAGAGATTTTAATGGCATAAATTATTTGAATTGTGGAGATTGGGTTGAATCTTGCACTGCATTAGCTGAAAATTATGACGGTAGTTTTGAAATATTATATTGGGACAAAATAAGAGAAAAATTTATAGACGCTGAGAAAGCAATTAAACCAATTAAAACTGAAGAATTAAAAAAAGCCTCATAGTTAATGAAAATTTTAATTGCTACAGATGCATACTTTCCACAAGTAAATGGCGTTGTTAGAACCCTTCATGAAACAGGTGAGATCTTAAAAAAACAAGGTCACAGTATAGAATATCTTACACCAGACTTATTTTTAACTTTCCCGATGCCAAAATATAATGAAATTAGACTATCAATTAATGTTTGGCCTAGAGTCGGTAGTTTAATAAAAAAAATAAAACCTGATGCAATTCATATCGCTACCGAAGGTCCTATTGGGACTATGACGAGAAGATATTGTTTAAAAAATAATCTAAAGTTTACTACCAGTTTTCATACGAGATTTGATAAATATATCAAACTATACTTTCCTATTATACCTGCAAAATGGGCTGAAAAATTTCTAGCAAACTTTCATAACAAAGCTGAGAGAATTTTAGTAACAACAGAGTCTATGAGAAAAGAATTAATAGATATAGGTATAGACAATAATAAAATGATTACTTGGACTAGAGGAGGAAATCATGGAGCTTTTAAGAACCCTAAAAAAATTGATTTACCTCACAAAAGACCAATTTGGATTTATGTTGGAAGAGTTGCAGTTGAGAAAAATATAAGAGCTTTTTTAGAATGTAATTTAGAAGGTACAAAAATAATAATAGGAAAAGGACCTGATTTAAAAAAATTAAAAAAAGAATTTCCTAAAGATATTTTTTTAGGAGAAAAAACAAATGGCGAATTAGCATCACATTTTGCATCTTCCGATGTTTTTGTATTCCCTAGTAAAACAGATACATTTGGAATTGTAGTTACAGAGGCTTTAAATTGCGGAACACCTGTTGCCGCGTATCCTGTCCCAGGTCCCAAAGATATATTTGAAGGATCTAAAATAAATTGTTTAGATAATGATCTTAAAGTTTCAGCCCATAAAGCTTTAAAAGTTGATAGAAATGATTGTCTTGAATTTGCAAAAAAATTCACTTGGGAAGAAACAGCAAAAATATTTTTTAATAATATTTCACCAAATCATTAGCTAATTATTTTTAATTTGTTTGCATTAAAAAGCGTAATGATGCAAAATTAACCAATCTAAATTTATGGAATATTTTGTCATTCTACTTATAGTTGTTATAATTTATCTTCTCTATTTACTTAATCAAAAAAAAAATAAGTCAATAAATACAGCTACAATAATCAATAAAAGAGAGGAAAAAACAAAAAGAGTAATTATTGATGAGCTTGAAGATCAGTTTTTTGCATTAAATAAATTTAACATAATTAAGTATGCTAATCCAAGTGCATTAAAAAGATTTGGAAGTAATTTAGTTGATAAAAATATATCTTCTGTAATTCGAAAGCCAGAATTAATAGAAAATATTGAAAAAGCTATAGTTGAAAATAAAACCAAAAACATTGATGTAGAAATAGACTTGCCATCATATCAATTTTATAAAATTTATATTATTCCTGGCCCAACTCATTTATTTACTGAACCAGATTCTGTTGTGTTATTTTTAAAAGATTTTACTGAAATTACAAAAGCACAAAAATTTAAAACTGATTTTGTAGCAAATGTAAGTCACGAATTAAGAACACCCTTGATGGCTATCAAAGGATCTTTAGAAACTATTGAAGGTCCGGCCGCAGCGGACGATAAAGCTAAAAAAAAATTTATGAAAATAATAACTGAACAATCAAATAGAATGGAAAATTTAATTAATGATCTTTTAATACTCACAAGAATTGAATTAGAAGAACATATAAGGCCAAACTCTTTAGTTAACATAAATGACCTTTTCAAAACAATTATTAGTAATTTTGAAATTATTTTAAAAAAAAAGAAATTAAACATTAATTTATCACTCGCAAATCCAACAATTGTTATTGGAGATGAAAAAAAATTACAAACTGTTTTTTCAAATCTTTTAGACAATGCAATAAAGTATTCAAACGAAAACAAGTCTATTTTTATATCAAGCAAAATTAGCGATGGCAAATTGTTAGAAAAAAATTTTATGATTAGTATTAAAGACGAAGGGGTTGGTATTCCTCAAAGATATATTTCTAGAATTACAGAAAGATTTTTTAGAGTAGACCTTGAACAAAGTAACAAGGTTGGTGGAACTGGTTTAGGATTAGCTATTGTAAAACATATTATTACTCAACATCGAGGACACTACGAGATTCTGAGTGAGGAAAATAATGGAACTGAAGTTAAAATTTATTTAGCAGCAAAAACTTAGATTAAAAAAGTATTATTTTATAATAATTTAAGAAGGTTTTTTTAATATTTCTTTACTTGATTTATTTTAATCTTTTAATTAATCTCTGATATGATTAAAATATTTAAAAATATTTTGATTTTTGTTTTTTTGTTAAGCTCATTAATAACAAGTGCTTTTTCTAAAGATATCACCACATTATTAAGAAATCAGCAACTTACAGTTTTTGATATTGGAATCTTTAGATTAGAAGCAGATTTAAAAAACTCATTTCCTTCTATAAAGAATCATTTAGAAATTACTGAAACTGAATTTTATACAGATGTAGTTTCCTCTTATTCTAAAAATGCAATCGATTTAATTGTTTCTGTTCCTATGAATAAAAATCTAAAGAAGGAAAATTATTTTTCAGATTCTTTAAGATGTAGAAATATTTTTAGTTCTGTTAGAGATTTTTTATTGAGAAATGAAAATTTGAGTAATTACAGATATTCTATGGCTACAAGTTATTTAACTTCTATATTTTCAACACCAAGTTCATGGCCTAGCTGGAGATATGATGAAGATATTAGAGAGGAATTAGTAAAATTGGTAAAACTTGAAATAACTTTACGTCCAAGCAAAGAACTTGCTCTCAGTGAACAGGTAAACCCCGTGTCATGTATGGGTGGCCTAGAAACTGATGTTGAAAAGATAATTATATCCAAAAAATACAACTAAATGTTTTATTAGATTACAACTATAAAGTTACCTTTTTAACAAAAGTGTAACAATTTTGTAATAATAAAGATTCAATAAATTTATACGAGTCAATCATCTTTTAATTAATAAATAATGAAAGGATTAAAGATAATGAAAAAACTAACTATAATAATTGCTTCATTAGTTGCTTTATCAATAGCAACTGTTGCTCAAGCAAGAGATCAAATTAAGATAGTTGGTTCTTCTACAGTATTCCCTTATGCGACTGTTGTTGCTGAAAGATTTGGTGGTTCAGGATTTAAAACTCCTGTTATTGAGTCTACTGGTACTGGTGGTGGAGCTAAACTATTTTGTGCTGGTGTAGGTGAACAACATCCAGATATAACAAACGCATCAAGAGCTATGAAAGATAAAGAAAAAGCTCTTTGTAAGAAAAATGGTGTAAATGAAATCGTTGAAATCGTAATTGGAAACGACGGAATCACATTAGCTTACAGTAAAGATGCAAAACCAGTAAACTTTACAAAAGAACAATTATACTTAGCGCTAGCCGCTCATACAGTTGTTGATGGTAAATTAGTTCCAAATATTTATAAAACTTGGGATCAAATTGACCCTAGTTTACCAAAACAAAAAATTTCAGTGATGATTCCACCAGGAACATCAGGAACTAGAGATGCTTGGAATTCTTTAGTAATGAAAAAAGGTATGACTAAAGAAGCTAAAGCTCTTTATAAAGCTGGTTTTGAAGCTGGAAATAAAAAATACAAAAAACCTCAAAAACTTTACAGAGAAGATGGTGCTGCTATTGAAGTAGGAGAAAACGATAGTTTGATCATCCAAAAGTTAACTCAAGATAAAGACATGTTTGGTTTCTTTGGTTTCAGTTATTTCCTAGCTGCAAAAGACAAATTACAAGCTGCAAGTATTGATGGTGGACAACCATCATTGTCGTCTATTCAAGACTACAGTTATGCAGTTGCAAGACCTTTATTCTTTTACGTGAAAAAAGCTCACGTTGGAGTAATTCCAGGCTTACATGAGTTTGTGAAAGAATTCACAACGAAGAAAGCTATAGGAAAAGGTGGTTACCTAGCGGACATTGGTTTAGTACCATTAGACTCTAAGTTGTATAAAACAACAAGAACTAATGCTACAAAGCTAGTTGCTATGGGTAATTAATTATTTCTTGATTAACAAATGTTTAAAAGGGGGTCTTTTTAGACCCCTTTTTTTTGAAATAAGAGTAAAGTCCTCAATAAGGGAGATTCTTTGAACTTAATATTATTTACATTTATTGTTCTTTTAGGTTTCACAAGTTACTATTTTGGACGGAGAAAAGCATATACAATTCAATCTTCAAAAAAAAGATTAACTGCATTACCACAATTTTATGGTTATTATCTTGCAATCTGGTGTGCAATACCAGCCTTTATAATTTTTTCTTTATGGGCAATTTTTGAGCCTACAATAGTAAAACTATTAGTCTTAAGCGATTATTCAAATCAAGGTTATCTTGATGATGAATTAAATTTAATATACGAAAAAACAAAATCCTTGTCTCGGGGACAATTTACTGGAGAAATTACACCCTTTATTGAGGCTTCAGCAGAAAAATATTTAAGTCTTCGATCAATAGCTCAAAATTCAAAAGCTGTTATAGTATTATCTATAATTATTGCTTCAGTTGCTTACGCTTATAAAAGAATTTCATCTAATTCTAGAACAAGAGAACCAGTTGAAAAATTTTTGAACGCAGTTTTATTTACAGCTTCTTTAGCTGCAATATTAACTACTGTTGGGATAGTTTTTTCACTTATATTTCAAACAATAGATTTTTTTAAAGTAATTCCATTATTTGATTTTGTATTTGGTACTCACTGGTATCCAGCAAAAGCTTTTGTTAGGGATTCTTCTGAGGCTTTGGATCCAACAATGTATTCCGATACTTTTGGGGCAGTCCCTATTTTTGCAGGTACTTTTTTTATAGCGTTAATAGCTATGTGCGTAGCCATCCCAATTGGATTAATGAGTGGAATTTATTTAGCTGAATATGCATCAAGCAAAGTAAGACAATATGCAAAACCTTTAATTGAAATTTTAGCTGGTATACCAACTGTTGTTTATGGTTTTTTTGCTGCTCTAACTGTTGGCCCTTTTTTAAAAGAATTAGGAACTTCAATGGGTCTTGAAGTTTCAGCTGAAAGTGCTTTAGCGGCAGGAGGAGTAATGGGAATTATGATCATACCATTTATCTCAAGCTTGAGTGATGATGTTATTACAAGTGTCCCTCAAAGTTTAAGAGATGGAAGTTACGCTATGGGAGCAACTAAATCAGAAACAATTAAGAGAGTTATTTTCCCAGCGGCATTACCTGGCATCGTTGGATCTATTTTGTTAGGTGTTTCAAGAGCTATTGGAGAAACAATGATAGTTGTTATGGCTTCTGGTTTAGCAGCAAACTTGACTTTTAACCCATTAGAATCTACTTCAACAATCACAGCACAAATTGTGGTAATTTTAATTGGAGACCAAGCTTTTGGCGATCCAAAAACACAAGCCGCTTTTGCTTTAGGTATGTCATTATTTTTAGTAACGCTTTGTTTAAACATTGTAGCCTTAAGAGTAGTTAAAAAATATAGAGAGAAATATGAATAAGAATAAAGAACAATTATTAAATAAAAGATACAGGGCTGAGCGGAGATTTCGCTTATATGGTCAAAGTGCAATTTTTATGGCACTTTTATTTTTAACAATTTTTATTTTCAAAATATTTTCAACTGGATATTCAGCTTTTCAAAAAACATGGCTGATTGTTCCTGTAAACTTTGACGCTGAAATGATGATGATAGATCAAAATCCATCTAAAGAAGATCTTCAAGACGCTGATTATTACGATATAGCATTAAAATCTATGGCTGATTTAGATCAAAATGCAAATGATGATCAAAAAAATCAATTGAAGAGAATGGTGTCATATTTTTTTGAAAAAGAAATTAAAAATGAGATTTTAAATGACCCTAGTTTAATAGGAAAAACAAAAGAAGTTTATTTAACTGCTTCAGATGATTTAGATCAAGTTTTTAAAGGAAATTATCCAAGAGATTTACCGGAAGATCAAAGAAGAGTAAGTGATTATCAATTAAAAATTTTTGATCAACTTGTTGCAAAGGGTAAAGTCGAAAGTAAATTTAATATCAGTTTTTTTACATATGCAGACTCAAGAGAAGCAGAACTTGCTGGTATAGCTAGTTCATTTATGGGCTCAATTTTTTCTATACTTGTTTGTTTAATGATAGCCTTTCCTGTAGCGGTACTAGCAGCAATTTATCTTGAAGAGTTCGCACCTAAAAATAGGTTTACTGATTTTATTGAGGTAAATATAAATAACTTGGCCGCAGTACCATCTATTGTCTTTGGATTACTCGGATTAGGTGTTTTATTAGCTATATTTCATCTTCCCAGGTCTACTCCTTTAGTTGGAGGTATCACTTTATCGTTGATGACTTTACCAACAATAATTATAGCTGCGAGAGCATCCTTAAAAGCAGTTCCACCAAGTATAAGAGAGGCAGCACTTGCTATGGGAGCAAGTCGTATGCAAACCACAATGCATCATACAGTACCTCTTTCAATGCCTGGGACGTTATCAGGTACAATAATTGGTTTAGCTCAAGCTTTAGGAGAAACTGCACCCCTAATTTTAATTGGAATGGTTGCTTTTGTTAACACGATACCTGGGTCACCAATGGATCCTGCTGCAAGTTTACCAGTTCAAATCTATATTTGGGCTGAAAGTGCTGAAAGAGGATTTGTAGAAAAAGTCTCGGCATGTATAATGGTCTTACTTGGTTTTTTAATAATAATGAATTTATTTGCCCAAATAATTAGACATAAGTTTGAAAAAAAATGGAATTAAAATGATAAAGATTAAAGCAAAAAATGTAGATGTTTTTTATGGAAAAAAACAAGCTCTCTATAATATAGGTTTAGATATTGAAGAAAACCAAGTAACTGCATTAATTGGTCCATCTGGTTGTGGTAAATCAACTTTTCTTAGATGTCTTAATAGAATGAATGATGTAATTGACATCTGCAGGGTTAAAGGAGAAATTTTAATTAACGACTTTAACATAAATGATAAAAGTTGCGATGTAGTGAGACTCAGAGAAAAAATTGGTATGGTTTTTCAAAAACCTAATCCTTTCCCAAAAACTGTATACGAAAATATATCTTACGGTCCAACAATTCACGGTATGGCTCAATCAAAACAAGAAATGGATGAAATTGTTGAAACTAGTTTAAAAAAGGCTGCGCTATGGGAAGAAGTAAAAGACAGATTGTATGAACCCGGAACCGGATTATCTGGAGGACAACAGCAAAGACTGTGTATTGCTAGAGCTATTTCTGTAAGACCAGAAGTTATATTAATGGATGAGCCTTGTTCAGCATTAGATCCAATAGCAACAGCACAAATTGAAGAATTGATTGATGAGTTAAAAAAGGAGCATACAATAATAATTGTAACTCATTCTATGGCTCAAGCTGCACGTGTCTCTCAAAATACGGGTTTTTTTCACTTAGGACAATTGATTGAACATGGATCTACTGATAAAATATTTAAAAATCCTGATAACACAAAAACTCAGGATTACATAACCGGGAGGTTTGGATAATGGGTGAAGCGCCACATACAGTTAAATCTTACGAAGAAGAACTTAAAAATCTTAATGCTAATATCATTAAAATGGGAAGTGCATGCGAGGAGTCTTTAGGTAAAGCAATTCAAGCCATTACAACAAGAAATAGCGATATTGCAGAAAAAGTAATTCAAGATGATGAAAAAATAGATAAATATGAAGCCTTGATTGAACAACAAGTTGTAAATTTAATTGCTTTAAGACAACCTATGGCAATTGATTTAAGAGAGACAGTAACGGCTTTGAAAATGTCTTCAGATTTAGAAAGAATAGGTGATTTAGCAAAAAATATATCCAAGAGAACACTTTTGCTTAATGAAAATCTTCCAAAGAATTTGGTAGACACATTAAATAGAGTATCTGTCGCTGTTCAAAAGCAATTAAAATCAACATTAGACGCTTATCTAGAAAGATCTGCGCCAATGGCAGTTAATGTTTGGGAAGGTGATGAGCAAATAGATGATCTAACAAATCTTTGTATGCAAGAAGTTATAAAATATCTTAAGGAAAATGAAAAAAATTTAGAGGATGGAACTCACTTGTTGTTTGTGACCAAAAACGTTGAGCGTATTGGTGATCATACTACAAATGTTGCGGAACAAATTTATTATTTAGTTAAAGGCGAATATTTAGAAGGTGACAGACCTAAGGGCACCGAGCCAATTGTAACCGGAGAAAAATGATTTATGTCAGCTCATGTTTTCATAGCTGAAGATGAAGCATCAATTGTTAGTTTGTTAAAATATAATCTTGAAAAAGAAGGTTATAAAGTCAGTCATTCAGAAAATGGAGAAGATGCTCTTAAACAAATAAAATCTAAACAGCCAGATTTGATATTAATGGATTGGATGTTACCTGAATTATCTGGTGTTGAAATTTGTAAAAACTTAAAAAAAGATGATAAGTTTAATGATATTCCTGTCATTATGTTGACTGCAAAAGGGGAGGAAGAAGACAAATTAAAAGCATTTGATACAGGTGCAGATGATTATGTAACTAAACCTTTTAGTCAAAAAGAATTAAATGCTAGAATTAAATCTTTATTGAGAAGGTCTAAGCCTCAATCATCATCGGATATTGTAGAATTTACTGATTTAAAAATAGATCGGATTACAAAAAGAGTTTATAGAAAAGATAAGGAAATTACTTTAGGTCCAACAGAATTTAAACTCTTAGATTTTTTTATCAAAAATCCTAAAAGAGTTTACTCAAGAGAACAACTCTTAAATAATGTGTGGGGAGAAAATATATACGTTGAGTCACGAACGGTTGATGTACACATAAGAAGATTAAGACAAGCTATAAACATCGAAAACACAAAACCTTTAATTAGAACGGTCAGATCTGCCGGTTATTCTTTAGAGTCTTGAAGATCTTTGGGTCTTATAAATTCTTTTAACATTCCTTTTTTTTTCTATTTCATCCCAACCTTTAATATCAAATTTAATTTTGGCGAATGCTGCTGTAGGAAATTTATAATTCATTAATTTGAAATTATTTGTTTCATGATTTTTTGTTAGATATCTTACTAAATTTTTAACTGTAGGTTCATGGTTTATTAACAAAATTGATTTGTAATTACTCGATATTTTTTTAATTTTATTTATAATTGCATATTCATCAGCCAAGTATAAACTCTTTGAATATTCTATTGTTTTTGGCTCAGGAATGTCTTCTGATAAAATTTCAAAAGTACTTCGGGTTCTTGTAGCTGATGATATTAAAGCAAAATCAAATTTGTACTTTTTTTTAACAAAAAATTCACAAATTTTTTTTGCACTTTTTTTACCTCTTTTATTGAGTGGTCTCTTAAAATCATCAATATTTAAATCTTCCCAACTGGATTTTGCATGTCTCATGACATATAATTCAAACATAAATTCTAAATATATGACTGCTTTAAAAAAACAACAAAAAGAAGAACTCAAGAACAAATATATTAATAGGGAACTTTCCTGGTTAAAATTCAATGATAGAGTTCTTTTTGAAGCACAAAATCTTGAAAATCCCTTGTATGAAAGAGTAAAATTTTTATCAATTGCCGGTTCAAATCTTGATGAATTTTTTATGGTTCGGGTAGCAGGTCTATATAGTCAAATAAAACAAGAAGTTGATTCATTAAGTTCTGATGGTCTGACACCTGATGAACAAATGGAAGAGGTAATTTCCGAAACTAAAAAACTATTAATCAAACAAAATAAGATTTATATTCAACTTATCGCAGAATTAAAAAAAAACAATATCAGTTTAGTTAAGCCAGTTAATTTAAATACTAAGGATAAAAAAAAACTTCTAGAAATATTCAAAGAAGAGATTTATCCTTTATTAACACCATCTGCTATTGATCCTGCGCATCCATTTCCATTTATAATCAACCAAGGAAGAGCGCTTGTAATGAGGTTAAGAAAAAAAAATAAAAAAAGAATTTTAAACTCAATAATAGTAATACCAAAAGCATTATCTAGATTTATTGAAATAGAGTCTTCAAAAAATCATAAAAAATTTGTTGTTCTAGACGATGTAATAAGTTTTTTTGCTAAAGAAATTTTTCCAGATCATGATTTAGAAAAAAAAATGATTTTCAGGGTAATAAGAGATAGTGATGTTGAAATTCAAGAGGAAGCAGAAGATCTAGTTAGATCTTTTGAATTAGCCTTAAAAAGACGTAGAACGGGCGATATTGTTCGTTTAGAGGTCCTTGAAAATAGTGATCATGAATTGATAAAATTTATAACAAACAAATTAGATGTAAATCCTGATTATATTTATAATGTATTTGGCCTTGTTGGAATTCAAGATATAGATCAAATATGTAAGTTAAAAAAATCCAAAATTAAGATTTAAAAATTTTGTACCTAGAGATGTTGAAAGATTAAAAGAATATAATGATAATTTTTTTGAAACCATCAAAAGGAAAGATTTAGTTGTTCATCATCCTTTTGAAACATTTGACTCAGTAATTGAATTTTTGAACCAAGCAGCAAATGATAAAAAAGTAATAGCTATAAAACAAACTTTGTATAGAACAACTTTAGATTCACCAATTGTTAAAGCTTTAATAACAGCTGCAGAAAATGGAAAAACAGTTACTGCTTTAATAGAAATTAAAGCAAGATTTGACGAGGAAGCAAATATTCAATTATCAAGAAGTTTAGAAAAGGTAGGTGTTCAAATTGTTTATGGTTTTGCAAAATACAAAACTCATGCAAAATCATCATTAGTTTTAAGAAGAGAACAAGGTAAAATACAAACTTATTTTCACTTAGGAACTGGTAATTATCATCCTGTAAATGCTAAAATCTATACTGATTTGTCTTTATTCAGCTGTGATAGAAAAATGGCATCAGATGTTGAAAAATTTTTTAATTATGTAACAGGATACGCAAAACCAAAAAATTTAAATAAAATTTCTGTTTCGCCAATTAATATGAGACAAACCTTAAATAAAAACATTGATGCTGAAATTGAAAATTCTAAAAATGGAAAATTTGCAGCCATTTGGGCAAAAATGAATTCATTAGTAGATCCGGAAATTATTGATAAATTTTATGAAGCTTCGAATGCTGGTGTTAATATTCATTTATTTGTAAGGGGTGTTTGTTGCTTGAGACCAGGTATTAAAAATAGATCTGAAAATATAGTTGTAAAAAGTATTATAGGAAGATTTTTAGAGCATTCTAGAATTTATTGTTTTAGTAACGGTACTAAAAAAATGCCTAATAGAAATGCAAAAGTATATATTTCCTCAGCTGATCTTATGCCAAGAAATTTAAATAGAAGAGTAGAGCTTTTGGTGCCAATTGAAAATGAGACTGTTCATGAGCAGATTCTAGATCAAATAATGTTAGCAAATTATCTTGATACTAATCAGAGCTGGGAGCTCAATGCAGATGGTAATTATAAAAAAATTAAGTATAGTAAGAACGATTCCTTTTCAGCTCATGAATACTTTATGAATAATCCGAGCTTATCTGGAAGAGGTAAAGCTAAATTAACTATGCAACCTAAGAAATTGCATTTAAGACTGATTAAAAGTGGAAGTAATTAATACAAAACAACAATCTTCATCAAAACATTTAAAATTAGCCATTATTGATATTGGCTCAAATTCTATAAGAATGCTAATTTATGATGATTTTAGTTCAACAAGAGTTCCGACATTTAATGAAAAAGCAGTATGTGAACTAGGAAAAAATTTAGATAAATCAAGAAAGCTTCATAAATCTGGATCAGAATATGCATTAAAAGTTTTAAAAAGATTTTCAGAAATTTTAAATGTATCAAAGATCACAAATTTGAAAATAATTGCAACTGCTGTTTTGCGAGAGGCTATAGATGCAAAACAATTTATCAGCGAAGTAGAAACCCTTTTTAAAACAAAAATTGATATTCTGAGTGGTGAAGAAGAAGCAAATTGTTCTGCTGAAGGTGTAAAAATTGGATTCGATAATGTCGATGGTTTGGTAGCAGATCTTGGTGGAGGAAGTTTAGAATTAGCTAGAGTTGAAAATAATGTTGTTACGAACAAAACCTCTTTGCCAATTGGTGTTCTTAGATTAATAAATAATCCAATTGTTAAAAAAAGAAATTTACCAAAGTATGTAAAAAAATTATTAAGAGAGGAAAAATGGTTATCTAAAAAAAAATTTAATAATTTATATTTAGTGGGAGGAACTTGGAGATCTTTATTTAAATTACATCTTTTCCAAAATAATCACCCTGTTCATATTATTCATCAATATTCTATAGATAAATCAACGTTGTCTAAATTTGTTGAAAAAGTTTCATCATTTAATAAATCAAAACTTAAAACTGTGGAATATATTTCAAAATCAAGAACACAATTTTTACCGTATAGTTCTATTATTTTAGATGAGATAATGAGTATAACAAATCCAAAAAAAATAATTTGTTCAATTAGCGGTTTGAGGGAAGGTTCTTTATCAATTGATCATTTTAAAAATACAAAAGAGTCAGAAATTTTTACTAAATCAATTGAGTATATTGCATTAAAAAGAGGGGATTTAGGATCTACCTACCAAAAATATTTTAAATTTATACTCCCTGTTTTTGATGGAAATGAACACTATAACAAAAAATTATTACATCTAGCTTGTGTTTTAAGTCATATGGATTGGGGTCTTGGTGCATTTCAAAAAGCAGAACTGGTGTTTCAAGAAACTCTTAACACACCTCTATTAAGACTTACACATAAAGAAAGGATACAATTAGCTCTCTCTTGTTATTGGAGATACTGTAGTATTAAATATAATCCAAAATTTGAATATCTTACTTTTTTAAATAATAACGAAATATTTTCAAGTAAACAGGTTGGTGCTGCATTAAGATTCTCTCAGTCTTTAACATCCATATCAACAATTTTTCTTGAAGAATTTAAATTGTATAAAAGAGGGAATTCAATATTTTTAAAAATTCCATCTCAACATCAAGAAATAATTTCCAAACAGGTAACAAAAAGGTTTAAGGCTCTTGCTAGAGAATTATTTTTAGAACCTAGAGTTATTTATTCAAATAATTCAAAATGAATTTATTAATTAAATTGTAATATTATATTAATATTTTTTTAACAAAAGTTTTCTAACTTAAATTAACAGAATTTTTATTTAACTTATTTTTCCTCTGTAAAATTTAAATTTTGTTAACTATCTTCTTTCTTCCTTGTCTAAGTTGATAGGGGAGAAAGACCCCATATAAATTTTTAATTGTTTAAAGATAAGCTTTCACTAGCTTGTTTTTTTGCTAGTTTTCTTGCTTTTTTTTCTGCAACTTTTTTTTCTATATCAGCAATTTTCACGTTTATATTAGATAGCTTTTTTTCTTTAGCAGTTATTTTGTTTTTCAACCTATCTATTGTTTTTATAATCTTCAGTCTTTTCTTTTCACTTTTTTTTAACTTTTTTTTCATTTTAAACCCCCTAAAAATTAAATCAGAAATATTTAAACATAAAATTCAAAAATCTAAAAGCAAATTTAATACAACCCAAAGTTTAAAAATTTTCATGATTTCTAGTTAAATAAAAGAACATTGCTATATGAGAACCGTTATTGAATTTTTGTTTTAATATTAATTTAAATATATCTTTTTGACTAAGTAGATGAACTTTAATACCTTTTTCTGGTTTAGAAATTTTAACTAAATCTTTTGTATAAAAACCTGTTATTTTAGTGGTTAAACGTCCCGGCTCATTATAAAAAGTTATCAATTTAGTTAGTTTCGATTTTGATTTATATCCTGTTTCTTCTGTTAATTCCTTATGAGCTGATTGCAAAGTTGTTTCTTTTTTTTCGACTATGCCAGAGGGAAACTCATAATTAACTTTATTAATCGGAACTCTTTTTTGAGAAACTACTATATATTTGTTATGAATTTTAGGGATGATAATTGAAAGATTTGATGTTTTCAAATAATGATAAAACTCATTTTTCCTAAAACCTTTATTAATTAACTGGATATTGTTTGTAAGTTTGAAATTTTTCAATTTTTCTTTGAAAATAAACTTTTAATGATAAATACCGCAATTAACATCCCTATAAGTTCTGCTAAAATATAATAAGGGGTATTCATGTAATTTATACCGGTAAAGGACTCAGTAAAAGTTCTTGCAATTGTCACTGCAGGATTTGCGAAAGAAGTTGATGACGTAAACCAATAACCAGCAGTAATATAAAGACCAACACAAGCAGCTACCGCAATTTTACCTGATTTCATGGAACCAAAAATTATAATTATTAATCCTAATGTTGCTATTACTTCAGATGTGAATATGTAAATACCATCTCTTGACTTAGTAGATAATTCATAAATTTCATTTTCAAAAAAGAAATTAGCTAAACCAACACCAATCAAGCAACCAATCAATTGAGCAATGATATAGTAGGGTAACAGTTTCTTTTTTAATTTACCTGTTATTGTCATAGCTATACTTACAAATGGATTAAAATGAGCTCCTGATACATCAGCAAATACTGTAATAAGCACAAATAAACCTGCTCCTGTAGCTATTGTGTTAGCAATCAACATCACAGCAACGTCATTAGTTAAGTTTTCAGCCATTAAACCTGAGCCAACAATAATCATTACTAAAAAACAACTGCCTAACAGTTCAGCAAGAAAATAACGATTTTTATTTTTCATTTATAAGTTCCTTTATTCTTTTATGAATATTATTGTAAACTTTTTCTATTATTTCATCTTTTTTATTTAAGTCATTTGTTTCATTAAGTATTTTAACTGGATCCTCTATATCCCAATGAATTATCTTATCTTTATTTGGCCAAATGGGGCAGACTTCATTATTGGCATTATTGCAAACTGTAATAACATAATCCATTTTAATTTGACCATTAATAAACTCATTAAAATTTTTAGATCTATAATTTGAAAGATCATAATGTTTTGATAATAAATAATTCTTCACATCTTCGTTAATTTTTCCTTTTGGATTACTCCCGGCACTAAAACCTTTATACAAATCGTCATACTCATTATTTATAATACTTTCCGCAATAATACTTCTTGCTGAATTACCTGTGCATACGAACAATATATTCTTCATTTAAAAAATAACTTTATAAATACCAATCACGAATAGCGGTATTTGCAGTCCAAAGTTAGTTAAAATTGCCTTATCCTTACTTATAAATCCAGCTATAGTCCATCCAACAACTCCCAAACCATGAAAATATATATTTAATGGATATATATTTAAATTTGTAAGAAGTATTCCTACTAAAACTAAAAAAGTGCTGATCCATTTTAGATATTTTTTTATAAACATAAAATTTCCTTTCGTTATTATTATGTCAGTTATGTTAAGAATTTATTAAAATAAAGGATTATTTACATTTTTTGCAGAGACCAAAAAATTCAAGATTATATTTTTTGTATTTCATGCCAATTTTATCTGCAAAACTACTCAAGTATTTAGATATTTTTGAATTATCAATTTCTGTTACTTCCTCACAGCTTTCGCAGATTGAAAATGCTGCAGCTTTTGAAACTTTACAATTTGAATTTTGACAGGCAACGAAAGCATTTTTGCTTTCAATTTTGTGTATTTTTCCCATATCCACTAATTTATCTAAAGCCCTGTAGACCTGAGGAGGAGCGTTTATCCCTTTCTTCTTAACATTCGATAATATTGAGTATGCTTTTAATGGTTCTGTAGATTTTTCAATAACATCTAAAACAATTTTTTGATTTTTTGTTAAGTTTTGCTGTCTTTGCATAATTTATTTTATCATTTACCCATTAGTTTTTCAATTTGATCGATTGTTTTATTTTAAGTAGAGAAAGTATAAAAAGAAATAAAGAAGCAGCAATTATAGATGGACCTGAAGCTGTATTGAATTCTAAAGATGTAAACAGTCCTATAATAACAGATAGCAAGCCACCAATTACTGAAAAAAGAATCATTTGTTGTGGACTATTTGAAATATTTCTTGCCATTGCTGCTGGTATAATAAGCATTCCAGTTATTAATAATAATCCAACCATCTTGATTGAAATAGCAATTATCGCGGCCATTAAAATTGTGAATATTGCTTTAGCTTTATCAGGATTAAGACCCTCTGCTTCGGCTAATTCGTAGTTGACAGTAGATGCAAATAAAGATTTCCAAATTAACCTTAAAACTAATAATATAATGGCTCCACCTATCCATATAATTATTATATCATTTAAAGATACTGCCAATATATCTCCAAATAATAATCCCATAACATCAAATCTAATAAATGATAAAAAACCAATGACAACAAGACCGATAGCTAAAGAAGAATGCGCTAAAAGTCCTAACAATGCATCTCCTGGTAGGTTAGTTTTCTTTTGAAGATTAACTAGTAGTAAAGCTATAATGGCTGAAATTACAAAAACAGATATTGCAATATTTAATTCAAAAGAATATGCGATTGTCACTCCTAATAGAGCAGAATGAGCTAAAGTATCTCCAAAATAAGATAATCGTCTCCAAACTACAAAGCATCCAAGAGGACCTGTAACTAAGGCAATTCCAATACCCGCAAATAAAGCTCTTATAAAAAAGTCATCAAGCATTTTAATTCTTTTTAATTTTCCCTTCGCTTGTATGAATATGATCGTGTTTATGTTCGTAAATTGATAGAGTTTGTGAAGCTTGATCTCCAAATAAAGCTTTATATTCACTATTTTGTGCAACATCGATTGGGGATCCAGAACAACAAACATGACCATTTAAACAAACAACATGATCTGTAGCACTCATAACTGTGTGTAAGTCATGTGAAATTAATAGAATTCCACAATTTAATTCCTCAGATATTTTTTTTATTAATTCATATAAAGCAATTTCTCCAGTGAAATCCACACCTTGTACTGGTTCATCAAGAACAAGTAATTCTGGTTTTTTTGAAATAGCTCTTGCTAATAAAACTCTCTGAAATTCTCCACCTGATAAGTCTCCTAAATTTTTATCCTTTAGATGTATTACACCAGTTAAGGATAATGCTTCGTTAATTTTTTCCTCTTCGAGACTTTCAGTTAATGACATAAAGTCTTTAACTCTTAAAGGTAACGTCCAATCTATTGAAATCTTTTGGGGAACATATCCAATCTTATTTGTATATTTTTCAACTTGACCCTCAATTTTTTTATAAATACCTAAAGCAATTTTTGCTGTTGTACTTTTTCCAGATCCGTTTGGCCCAATTAAAGTAATAATTTTACCTCTTTCTACGTGTAAAGATACACCTTGTACTAACCATTTTTCATTTATTCGAAAACCAGCATTGTTTAATTTGACTAATGTTTTGTTTTTTAAACTCATTTTAATACTTGACTCAACCATGTTATATTATTACATAACGTTATATTATAACAAAATATTATTATGCTTAAACTCAAAAAATTAACTTATATATTCACATTCTTATCATTTTTAACTTATTTTTCACAAGCTAATGCTGAAATCAAAGTTGTAGCATCAATTAAACCTATTCATTCACTTGCGAGCTATTTAATGGATGGAGTAAAAAAACCTGATTTAATTGTAGATGGTTATGCATCACCCCACGGTTTTGCTATGAAGCCATCTCATGCAAAAATGCTTCAACAAGCAGATTTGATATTTTGGGTAGGTGAGGATATTGAGAGTTTTTTAGTTAAACCTCTTGGATCGATTGCAAAAAAAGCTGAAAAAATTGAATTAATGGAAATTAAGGGAATTAAGAAATTGAAATTTAGAGAAAGAAATATTTTTGATGGACATGATGATCATGGACATAAAGAAGACGATCATGACGATCATGATGATCATGCTAAAAAGGAGGATGGTCATGACGATCACGATCATGATAAAGACGAGCATAAAGAAGACGGACATGATGATCACGGTCATGAGGGTCATGCACACGGCGAGTTTGACCCACACATATGGTTAGATCCTTTAAACGCTAAAAAAATCTTAAAAGAAATGGCTAAACATTTAATAGAAAATGACCAAGCAAATAAGTCGATTTATAAAGAGAATTTGAAAAAGGCGAACAAAGATTTAGACAAATTAGTAAAACAAGTTAAGTCTGAATTAAATAAAGATTTTAAATCTATAGTGTTTCATGACGCTTACCAGTATTTTGAAAAGAGATTTAAAGTAAATGTTTTAGGAGCATTTACAGTAAATACAGATGTGCTACCTGGAGCAGAACAATTATCTGAAATAAGAGAAATAATCGAGCATGAAAAGGTAACTTGTGTTTTTTCAGAACCACAATTTAATCCAGATATAATTAATGCAGTTGCAAAAGACATGAATATCAATACCGGAGTAATTGATCCACTTGGAGCAACTTTAAACCCCGGTAAAGATTTATATTTTAATCTTATAAAGAATATGTCTAAGTCGTTTCAAGGCTGTTAGATATTTTCCTTAAAGAGTTATTACTTGATCTGGTGGGTTTGAACCTAGAGCTGTATACAATTGTGGAAAACAACCAGCAACAACACCATCTACCAAACCTTTTGCTTTAACTTCTCCACTACCACATTGTTCAAATGTACCATCTGCTAAACCTCTTCTAACAGCGCACTGGTCACAGACCATTAATAGCATACCTTTTTCTTTTGCAATTTTTGCTAATCTTTCACCTATCGGGTTTCCTTTTTGAAGGCAAAAAAGATTGTCATCAAAGAAAAACATTCCTAAAACATTCACAAGATGTTTGTTATCCTCTAATTGGGGCAGTATCATCGTACTTAATTGATAAGTACTTGCCATATTATTTCTAAATACATACGCGACTTTCATTTTTTCTCCTTTTTAATTGATTGTTATAATATAACATCTTAGTGTTATAATATAACAAAGTCAACAATCGACAAATAAAATTAAATTAAGTTAAGGTTATTTCAATCGGAGTATGATCAGAGGGTTTTTCTCTTCCTCTAGGGTCTTTATTTATATTAATTTTTTTAATATTATCTATTACTGAACTTGAAACTAAAAAATGATCAATTCTCATACCATTGTTTTTTTGCCAAGCTCCTCTCATATAATCCCAAAATGTATATCCTTCTTTTGTATCATTAAAATGTCTGTAAACATCACTGAAACCTAAGCTTAACATCTCTCTAAATTTTTTTCTTATTTCTAGTCTATATAATGCGTCATCCTCAAAACTTTTTGGATTATAAACGTCTTCTGCTGCAGGGATTACGTTGAAATCTCCAGCTAAGATTATATTTTTGTTTGTCTTTGATAAAGATTTTAACTTTTTAATTAAATCATCTAACCAATTTTTTTTATATTCATATTTAGGTGTATCAACTGGATTTCCATTCGGCGTGTATATATTGATTAATTGTATCTTTTTTTTCTTATGTTCAAACTCAGCAGATATAACTCTAGATTGTTTCAGTTTATCTTTAATTATATCAGTTTTGACATTATCTAATTTTTTTTTAGAAATTATAGCAACGCCGTTGTAGCTTTTTTGACCGTGGACATGGCTCTCGTAATCAAGGGAGGAAAATACATCAAAAGGAAAATTTACTTCTTCAGTCTTAATTTCTTGCATTAATAGTATATCTGGTTTGTACTTTACCAAATAGTTTTTTATATTATCAATTCTGGCTCTTACCGAATTAACATTCCATGAGGAAATTAACATTAAAGAGAAAAAGACACACCACAACCACAAGATGACTTGCTTTGCGGGTTGTTAATCTTAAATTGTTGACCAATAAGTTCTTTAGAAAAATCAACTTCAGACCCTTGCAACATGTCAGCTGAAGTTTTGTCGATTAAAATATTGTTAAAAACTAAATCATCTTCATTCTTTACTTTGTCGAATGAAAAATCGTATTGAAAACCTGAACAACCACCACCTTTAATTGCGATTCTAAAAAAAGAACCTTTTTCCTTTTTATCAAGGAGATAATTGATTTGTTTTATAGCATTATCTGTAAATATAATTTCTTTATTCATAATAAAACTGAGCTATTACTAATATAATAATATATTTTCTTTTTTAAAGTATGAATAATTTCAAAAAATTAGGTGTTTTTAAAAGCAAAGGAAGATTTTTCAAAGATAAAACAAGTAAATATAGAAGCCCATTTCAAAGAGATAGAGACAGAATCATACATAGCGCTTCATTTAGAAGGTTAAAGCACAAAACCCAAGTTTTTGTAAATACTGACGGTGACCATTATAGAACAAGAATGACTCACTCCTTAGAGGTAGCTCAAATCGCAAGATCAATATCTAAATACTTAAATCTTAATGATGATTTGGCTGAAACATTAAGTTTAGCACACGATCTTGGCCACACCCCTTTTGGTCATGCAGGGGAGGAAGTTTTAAATGATTGTATGAGCAACCATGGAGGTTTTGATCATAACTTACAAACCCTAAGAATAGTAATGTTTATAGAAAAAAAATATATTGATTTTGATGGATTAAATTTATCTTTTGAAACTTTAGATGGTCTAATAAAACATAATGGACCAATCAAAGACTTATCTAAATTAGAAAATATTATTGGAATAAAATCGTTAAAAAATAAGTTTAAATTAAATAAATTTTCATGTTTAGAATCACAGATTTCAAATATCGCAGATGATATTGCTTACAACAATCATGATATACAAGATGGTCTAAAAGCAGGCTTATTCACATTAGAAGAATTATTGGAAATCAATTTCTTTAAAGATATATATAAAAAATACAAAAATAAAAAAAAGATAGAATTACAAGTTTTGATACATCAAATAATCAGAGACTCTATAGACCTAATGGTAAAAGACATAATAAATAACACTATTCAAAATATAAAAAAAAATAAGATTAAAAAGCTCAATAACGTATTTGACAATAAGCAAAAGACGGTCGAATTTTCAGATAAACTCAAAGATATTGATTTTGATATAAGAAGCTTCTTAAGAAAAAATATGTACGACCATAAAGATGTTCAAAAAAGAAATGATGAAGGAAAAAAAATCGTAAATTTTTTATTTGAAAAGCTATACAGTAATACTAATAATAATTTTTCAATACAAAATTTTGATAAAAATAAAGCTAGATCAGTCGCAGACTTTATATCCGGAATGACAGATCGTTATGCAATAAATTTATACGAAGAATTAAAATAGATGAATATATTTGATTATTATCACAGCTCTTTATTAAAAGGTCTTAAAGATTTTGAAAAAAAAGGAGCAATTAAAATCCCAGAAAAAACTAATAGTATCAGTGTGGAGGTTCCACCTGATAAGTTTGATGCTGATATTTCAACAAACGTTTGTATGGTTTTGTCAGGTATTAATAAAAGTAAACCAAAGGATATATATGAAAATTATGTATCAAAACTTTTAAGTAAAGATGACAATTTAGAAAACTTTGAGATTGCAAATCCTGGTTTTGTAAATTTAAAATTTAAAAAGAAATTTTGGAACTCCTTTTTAGAAAAAATTGTCCAATTAAAAGAATATGGATCAAATAAGAATGAAAAAACTAGAAAATATTTAGTTGAATTCGTATCAGCTAATCCAACCGGACCATTACATGTAGGCCACTGTAGAGGAGCTGTATTTGGTGATGTACTTTCAAATCTATTAAAATTTAATAATCATAATGTTACAAAAGAATATTACATAAATGATCACGGTAATCAGATAACAAACTTTACTCATTCGGTCTTTTACAGAATTTTAGAATTAAAACACAAAAAAAAATTTCCTGACGATGAAAATCTTTATCCTGGTGAATACATCAAAGAAATTGCACAAAATATAATATCAAATTCTAAAATTGATAAGTTTGATGAGTTGGAACCAATTTTTGAAGAATTACAGAAACTTTGTATTGAAAATTCACTTTTAATCATAAAGTCTAATTTAAAGAAGATAGGTATTGTTCATGATAATTTTGTAAGTGAAAAAAGTATAATCGAAAATAAAGAAGTTGAAAAAGCTTTAAAAAAACTAAAAGAGCAAAATTTAGT
Source organism: uncultured Pelagibacteraceae bacterium (assembly GCA_902599625.1). Lineage (GTDB taxonomy): Bacteria > Pseudomonadota > Alphaproteobacteria > Pelagibacterales > Pelagibacteraceae > Pelagibacter. The sequence goes on from CACKGF010000001.1 coordinate 115,372, forward strand.
TTTTGAAGGAAAAATTGAGGCTCCTCAAGGAGAGAAGAAAAAAATTTCTGAAACTAGAAATCAATTATTATTTAGATCAACAGAGTTTGGTGATGATAAAGATAGAGCTTTAAAAAAAGGTGATGATAGTTGGACATACTTCGCTGGAGATCTTGCATACCATAACAATAAAATCAGTAGAAATTTTGATATACTTATCAATATTCTTGGAGCCGATCATGCTGGTTACATTAAAAGAATAAGTTCTGTTGTAGATGCTTTATCAAAAAGTAAGCAAAAAATTGAATGTAAAGTAACTCAATTAGTAAAACTTATTAAAGATAATAAACCATTTAAAATGTCAAAGAGGAAAGGTGATTATATTACTCTTGAAGATTTAATAAATGAAGTAGGAAAAGATGCGGCTAGATTTATTATGTTAAGTAGAGTGAGTGATGTTGAATTAGAATTTGACTTTGAAAAGGTCAAACTTAAATCTAAAGACAATCCTTTGTATTATGTTCAATATTCTTATGCTAGAATTTGTTCAATTTTTTCAAATTCAAAAACACCAATTAATAACGATTATAAAAATTTAGATAAAAATTTTGAATTTAACGATGAAGAAATTAGGATTATAAGAAAACTTTCGGAATGGCCAAAATGTATAGAAACTTCTATAAATAAATTAGAACCACACCGACTGACAACATATTTGTATCAGTTAGCATCTATTTTTCATTCATACTGGAATATGGGAAGAGATAGTGAAGATTTCAGATTTTTAGATAAGGACAAGAAAATTGACACGAATAAAGCAGTTTTGTTAAATTGTATTCTGTTAGTGATAAAAAATGGAATGGAAATTCTCGGAGTCGATACACCGGAAAATATGTAATGATAAAAGAATTAAGATATGTGCTAATTATATTTTTTATCTTAATATTTTTTTTCCTAACAATTAAATACTATTTATCGGATGAACATAAGAAAAAATACTATAGGACTGTCAACGAAATCAACAATAACTTAAGTATAGATGATCAAAATATACCTATACTAAAAAATGACACTCAAGATATAATTACTTACGTTGATGATAAAAATGAAAAGACGAAACCTTTTTCATTCTGGAAACTTTTAAATGAATAATCTTAAATCAAGAAGAGCTTTTATAGTTGGATTAAGCTCAACTAAAATAACAAATAAAGAGAGACATTTTTTGAGAAAATATAAACCTTGGGGTGTAATTTTATTTGCAAGAAATATCAAATCAGTTGATCAGACTAAAAAACTCACTAATGATATAAAAAAAATTTTTAAAGACTCAAAATATCCAATTTTAATAGATGAAGAAGGTGGCATGGTAACTAGAATTAGATCTATAATTGACAATAGTCATTTTCCTGCAAAATACTTTGGTGATAATTATAAAAAAGATAAAACAAAATCTTTGCTTTATCTAAGAACTTACATCAAACAAATTAGTCATTTGTTAAGATATATGGGGATTAGCATTAATACGGTACCTGTTTTGGATATTCCTAGACCATTTACATCAAAGGTTATTGGCACTAGAGCAATTTCGAAAGACATAAATGTAATTAATAAAATTGGTGAAAAAACAATAGAACATTTTAAAGAAGCGCGTATAGCAACTGTAATAAAACATATTCCTGGTCATGGATTAGCAAAATCAGACAGCCACTTAAAATTACCTATTGTAGATAAGACTTATGAATATTTAATGAAGAATGATTTTAAAACTTTTAAAAATAAAAACTCATTATTTGCTATGACAGCTCATATTCTATTTAGGAAAATTGATGCTAATAATCCTGTTACCCATTCATCCAAGATTATTGGTATTATTAAAAAAAAAATAAAGTTTAAGAATTTAATAATTAGTGATGATATTTCGATGAAAGCATTAAAATTTAATATTACTTTAAATACTATCAAAGCATTTACCGCAGGTTGTGATTTAGTTCTTCATTGTAACGGAAAAATCAAAGAAATGACCAAAGTTGCTGAAAATTCAAAAAAATTAAATAAATTTATAATCGAAAAGACTTTAAAATATTATAGATTAGTAGGAAATGATTAATCAAAGTAATGCATTTAACGTAAACCTAAATCAGTTTAGCGGTCCACTTGATTTATTGTTGGATTTAGCCAAATCTCAAAAAGTAAAAATTGAAGATATATCGATAACAAAATTAGCAGATCAATTTTTAGAATATATTTCAAAAGCAGAAAAATTAAATTTAGATATTGCCTCAGAATATCTAGTTATGGCTTCATGGTTAGCTTATTTGAAATCAAAACTTTTATTACCACAAACGGATGAAGATGAGTTTAAAGTTGATGAAGTAGCAGAAAAATTAAAACTACAATTAAAAAAGTTAGAATTAATCAGACTACTTTCAGATCAAATGCTTAAGAAAAAAAGATTAGGAAGAGATATATTTATGAGAGGTATTAAAGGTAAAATTAAATCTATATATAGCGAAAAATACTCAGTAAATTTATATGACTTACTTAAATCTTATTCGACTATTTATATGCAGAAAGATTTCCAAAAAATTAATATTCCAAAACTTCCAGTTTTTACTACAGAAGATGGAATAAATAGAATTAAAAGGTTTCTTAATAACTTAAATGACTGGAAAAATATAAATGCACTCTATCCAGAAAATTTTATGAAATCTAAAGATCAGAAAAAAACTGGCATTGCTGGTCTTTTTGCTGGTTCTTTAGAACTAGTAAAAGAAGGAAATCTACAGATTAAACAAGAGAAAATATTTGATGACATATTTATTAAAAAATCATGAAAAACGAAAAAAAAAATAACAATATAATAAATTTTCCAAATAGTTTAACAAATGGAGAAAGAGAAGTTGAAGCAATCCTGTTTGCAGCTTCAGAACCCCTCGAAATTGAAAGTATTGAAGCAAGATTAAATAAAAAAGTTGATGTAAAAAAAATTCTTAAAAAACTAGAGAAAATTTATGAAAACCGTGGTTTCAATCTAGTTTGTATTTCTAATAAATGGTCTTTTAGAACTTCATCAAACTTATCTTCATTAATGACTCAACAAAAAAAAGTTGAAAAAAAATTATCTAAAGCATCTATAGAAACTTTATCTATTATTGTTTATCACCAACCAGTTACCAGAGCAGAGATCGAAGAAATACGTGGTGTTGCTTTTGGTGTGAATACTTTAGATATCTTAATGGAATTAAACTGGGTAAAACCAATGGGTAGAAAAGATGTTCCAGGTAAACCAATTCAATATGGTACAACAGATGAATTCTTAAGCCACTTCAATATAAAAAAATTGTCTGATCTGCCTACAATAGAGGAGCTAAGTTCCGCAGGTCTAATCGACAGCTCAAATATTGATTCTGCGATTTTTGGAACAGGTAAATTTTATCAAGAGAAACAGGATGAAAAGAAAGAAAACATTTATACTGAAATAGACGATATGCTAAGCAGTACGTTAGATAAAGAAAACGATGATAAGTAAATTATTACTTTTAAATGATTAATAAACGAGCTATAAATAACTTATGAGTATAGGTTTTTGGCAAATTGCAATAGTTGTTATACTAGTAGTCTTACTATTCGGCAGAGGTAAAATCTCAAGTCTTATGGGTGATGTAGCCAAAGGTATTAAAAGTTTTAAAAAAGGTATGGCACAGGATCCAACTGAGGATCAGGCAAAAAACATCACTGAGAATAACGATCAGACTAATAATCAAGATCCAAATAATAAAGAATAATCAATGCCACAAATTGGCTGGTTTGAATTACTGTTAATAATTGGTCTAGCAGTAGTTATAATCGGTCCAAAAGATTTTCCAATCGTTTTAAAAAAAATTGGAAGTTGGTTCGGTTCAATCAAAAGATATATTAGTGCTGTTCAATCAGAAGTTTCCAATCTTGAGGAAAATACTCTTGATTACGAGAATAAAGAAAACAAAGATAAAAAGGAAGATCTAAAGAAAGATGAGTCAAAATAAAGACGAGGGTTTTATTAGTCATTTGACTGAATTAAGAAAAAGATTAATTCAATCTTTTGTTTGCTTATTAGTTTTATTTGTCATTTGTTATATTTTTTCTGAAGAAATATATAATTTTCTTGTAGCTCCTTATGCCGAAGCCGTAAAGAATAGTGAAATTCAAAGAAGATTAATCTTTACTGCATTACAAGAAACTTTTTTAACCTACATTAAAGTATCTTTTTTTACTGCATTCTTTTTTACAAGTCCTTTTATATTAATTCAAATTTGGAAATTTATAGCTCCAGGTTTATATGAACATGAAAAGTCTGCAATCATGCCGTATTTGGTTGTAACTCCAATCTTATTTCTTTTAGGTGGAATGCTGGTTTATTATTTAATTATGCCTTTAGCGATTAAATTTTTCTTATCATTTGAAAGCACTGGTATAACCACATCATTACCAATACAACTTGAAGCTAAAGTGAACGAATATCTTTCATTAGTTATGAAATTAATTTTCGCTTTTGGACTAAGTTTTCAATTACCTGTTGTGTTGTCATTGTTGGCAAGAGTTGGTTTTGTAGACTCTGAGTTTCTTAAAACAAGAAGAAAGTATGTTGTAATTATAATTTTTACAGCTGCTGCAATACTTACTCCACCTGATCCAATCACACAAATTGGTTTGGCGATTCCATTATTAATTTTATATGAATTATCTATAATTTCGGTAAGAATGATTGAAAAAAAAGTAGAAGAAAATGCATGATATAAAAGAAATTAGAGAAAATTTAAAAGAATTTTCAAATCAAATAAAAAAAAGAAATGTCGATGTAAAGTTTGATGAAATTTTAAATTTAGACAAAGAAAATAGGTCTTTAATCCAAGAAAAAGAGAAATTAGAATCTGAAAAAAAATCTATTTCAAAAAGTAAGGATAAATCTTTATTTAAAAAATCTAAAGAACTTACTGACAAAATAAGCACTCTTCAAACAAAGCAACTATCAATAAGCCAAAAATTAAATGAGTTATTATCATCAATACCTAATACACCGTTATCTAGTGTACCAGAGGGTAAGGACGAGTCTTCAAATAAAGAAGTTGAAAAAAAAGGTTCTATAAAAGAAAGTGAATTTAAAATTAAGTCTCACTATGAAGTAGGTGAAAATCTTAATATGCTTGATTTTGATCTTGCCACAAAGACTTCAGGATCAAGATTTGTATTTGTAAAAAACAAACTTGCAAAATTAGAAAGAGCTTTATCAAATTTTATGATTGATGTTCATACAAAAGAAAATGGTTATGAGGAGATATCTCCACCATTACTCGCTAACTTTGACACAATGTTTGGTACTGGACAACTTCCTAAGTTTGAATCTGATCAATTTGAAATAAAAATTGATGATAATAATAGAAAATTTTTAATCCCAACTGCTGAAGTTATTTTAACTAATATGGCAAGAGAAAAAACAATTGATATAAAAGAATTACCCTCAAGATATGTAGCATCTACTCCTTGCTTTAGAAAAGAAGCTGGAAGCTATGGCAAAGATACAAAAGGAATGATTAGGCAGCACCAATTTTATAAAGTTGAACTTGTAAGCTTAGTAGAGCCTCAAAAATGTGAAGATGAGTTAGAGAGAATGACTAAATGTGCATCGGGAATTTTAGATAAGCTGAAACTGCCCTATAGAATTGTTGAGTTATGTACAGGTGATATGGGTTTCAGTGCTCAAAAAACTTATGACATTGAAGTTTGGGTACCTTCAGAAAAAAAATATAGAGAAATTTCTAGTTGTTCAACATGTGGAACTTTTCAAGCTAGAAGAATGAAAGCCAAATATAAAAATTCGAAAAATGAAAAAAATTTTATTGGCACATTAAATGGAAGTGGACTTGCAATTGGTAGAACTATGATTGCGATCTTGGAGAATTACCAAGACAAAGATGGATCAATTATAATACCTGACGTATTAAAACCATACATGGATAATATTGATAAAATCACATCGAATTAGGAGTTGTGTTAGTTAATCTAATAGTATAAAAAACAATTTATTATTATGTCTGAATCAGGATTTGCACAATTAATACCTTTAATACTAATTTTTGTTATTTTTTATTTTTTCTTAATAAGACCACAACAAAAAAAAGTTAAAGAACATAAGTTGATGGTTGAAAACTTAAAAAGAGGTGACAAAGTTATCACCTCTGGTGGAATAATAGGAACTGTCGAGAGAATTATTGACGGTGATAAAGCAGAAATTTCTATATCTGATAATGTCAAAGTTGAAGTTATCAAATCTACAGGTATTCAAGCTCTAATAAATAATACTGACCAAAAAAAATAATTTTAAGTGTTATATTTTTCAAAACTGAAGATCACTTTGATAGCACTATTCACTCTCTTTATGGTGATGGTTTCATCATCAAATTTTTTAGATTTAGATTTAGATAAACAAAAAAAAATTAAATTAGGTTTAGATCTTCAGGGTGGTTCTTATTTGTTATTAGAGCTTGATAATGAACCAGTAATAAAACAAAAATTGCAATCTAAATTATTAGAAATTAAAGATTATTTTAAAAAAAATAAAATTAAGATTTTAAGCTTAAAACTTGATGACAAATTAATTAAGCTTAAAGTTTCTAAAGATGATGTTGAAAAGGTTGAGGAAATATTTAATGATAAAGAAAGCACGATCAATCCTTATTATTTTCAATACAAAGCTCATCAATTAGATGTAAAGATTAATAGTGATGTTTTTAATTTGGAGCTAAGCAAATATGGAATAATCCTGATCAAAAATGCATCATTAGATCAAGCGATAGAAATTGTTCGAAAAAGAGTTGATGAGGTTGGTACTAATGAGCCAAATATTTTAAAAAGAGGTAATGATAGAATTTTGCTTGAGCTTCCAGGCCTTGATAATCCAGATAGAATTAAATCCTTATTAGGAAAAACTGCAGATCTTGCATTTAGACTTGAGTCCAAAAGTTCAAGTGAGTCGTTTGGTACAGAAAAACTTAAATTAATAGAAACTGGTCAGGAATTATTATTAAGCAAAAGAGTTATTATAAGTGGAGAGAATTTGGTTGATGCTAGTCCTCGAATGGACTCAATAAATAATCAAACAGTTGTAAGTTTTACACTTGATAGAGTTGGGTCTAAAAGATTTGCTCAAGCAACTAAGAAAAATATAGGCACACGTCTCGCTATAGTTCTTGACGGTCAAATTATTAGTGCACCAGTGATAAAGGATGTTATTGCGGGAGGATCTGGACAAATAAGCGGAGGTTTTACTTTTCAATCTGCAACAGACCTAGCCTTACTTTTAAGGTCAGGTGCTTTACCAGCTCCATTAAATATCATTGAAGAAAGAACAGTAGGGCCTGATTTAGGACAAGATTCTATTAATGCAGGAATACTTTCACTCATAATAGGATTTCTATTAGTCATCGGGTTTATGACATTAAAATATAGAATTTTTGGTATCATTGCAAATTTTACCCTAATCATTAATTTAATTTTACTAATCAGTATTTTAACATTATTAGAAGCAACTCTTACTCTCCCTGGTATCGCAGGAATAATTTTAACTGTTGGAATGGCAGTGGATGCAAACGTTTTAATTTTTGAAAGAATAAAGGAAGAAACAAGTAAAGAAAAAAATAATCTAATAGCTTTTGATAATGGATACTCAAAATCAAAAATTACAATTTTAGACGCAAACATAACAACAATAATAGCTGCAATAATTCTGTTTATTTTTGGATCAGGGCCAGTCAAAGGATTTTCAATCACACTATGTGTTGGAATATTAACAACTCTATTCTCAGTTTTTTTTATCGCGCGATTACTTACGTCTATTTATGTAAAAATTAACAAACATAAGGAAATTATTATAAAATGAAAAAGGATTATAAATTTAATCAATATTATAAGTCATTAAATGTATTTTCTATTGCGCTTATATTACTTTCGTTAATCTTTTTAATATTTAAAGGTTTGAATTATGGTGTTGATTTTAAAGGTGGAACATTAATTGAAATACGTATTGAGTCTGAAAAACCGGATATTGAGGTTTTAAGATCTAGTTTTAACAAATTGAATTTAGGTAAAATTTCAATTAAAAATTTTGGTAGCGATAATGATTTTGTTGTAAAATTCAAAAGGGACGAACTCAATGATCCAGAGTTCATTGAAAATTTACAAAGAAATCTTTCACAAGAATTAACTCAGGATTTTTCTTTCAGAAGAGTTGAAAATGTAGGACCTAAAGTAAGTTCAGAATTACTAAAAGCTGGAGTAACTGCTATATGCTTGTCGTTAATGGCTATGTTAATTTATATTTGGATACGTTTTGAATGGCAATTTAGTGTTGGTGCAATAGCTGCTTTATTCCATGATGTTATAATTACTCTTGGAATTTTTTCTGCCTTAAGTCTAGAAATAAATTTGTCAATTGTAGCAGCTGTTTTAACTATTGTAGGTTATTCAATGAATGATACTGTCGTAATTTATGACCGTGTAAGAGAAAATCTAAAAAAATATTCTGATATTAAGATTTTTGATCTTACCAACTTATCAATAAACGAGACTTTATCACGTACAATAATTACCTCTTCGACGACGTTATTAGCTTTAGTTTCTATATTTTTATTTGGCGGAGAAATATTGAAAGGTTTTTCATTAGCTATGATTCTGGGTGTTATTTTAGGAACCTATTCCTCAATTTTCATAGCAAATCCACTTTTAGTTTTCTTTAAAGTTTCCCAAAAAACAGTTTTTAAGGAAGATAATTAATATAAGTTTTGGGCTGCTACCATTGATAGTAACATTGGTAGAGATAATAAAGTATTAGTTCTTGAAAAAACCATTGCTGTTTTTGCAGCTTTAGCTTTACTTTCTGGATCTGTTTCAACCATTCCTAAAGCTTTTTTCTGATTTGGCCATATAACAAACCAAACATTAAAAGCCATAATTAAACCTAGCCACATTCCTATTCCAATCGCTGTACTTTTGCCTCCACCCGATCCTATGCCAAGAGTCATTGCATCATGCAAATATCCATTGAGATATGACAATATTAAACCCGATACAATCGTTGCAAAAGCTGCCCATCTAAACCAAAAAAGGGCAGAGGGTGCAATTACTTTACTAATTGCTGGCTTTTGTTCATCAGGTATTTTAGCCATATTAGGAATTTGAACAAAATTGAAGTACCACAATAATCCAATCCACATTATTCCAACAAGAACGTGAATGTATCTAAATAACCAGCTCCAAAATAATAAATCAAAATCAAAACCACCATTAAGAAAAAATAAACCTACGAACAATAATACAGATATAGCAAGTGAGTAGTGAATTGTTCTAGAAAGAGAGCTTAAAATACTTATCATTGAAGTAATTTAACAAATTTTAATTGATTATGCAATTTTTTTAAATTTTCCGTTTAGCAAAGGCTTTAGAAATTTACCTGTGTAACTCTTTTCTGTATTACATATATCCTCAGGTTTTCCTTCTGCGATTACTTGTCCACCTTTAACACCGCCATCTGGACCCATATCGACGACGTAATCAGCGGTTTTAATAACATCTAAGTTGTGCTCAATGACAACAACTGTATTTCCTGTTGCAACGAAGGTGTGTAATATTTCTAATAATTTTTTAATATCATGTTGATGTAAACCAGTTGTTGGTTCATCCAAAATATAAATTGTTCTTCCTGTTGATCTTTTTGATAGTTCTTTTGCTAATTTAATTCTTTGAGCTTCACCACCGGAGAGAGTTGTAGCTTGTTGACCAATCTTTATGTAGCCTAAGCCAACTTTTTTTAATGTTAATAATTTTGATCTTATAGTTGCTATATTTTCAAAGAAATCACATCCTTCTTCAACTGTCATATCTAAAACTTCAGCAATGCTTTTTCCTTTAAATTTTATTTCAAGCGTTTCTCTATTGTATCTGCTGCCCTTACATTCATCACATGTTACATAAACATCTGGAAGGAAATGCATTTCATAAGTTATTACACCATCACCTTCACATGCTTCACATCTTCCACCTTTAACATTGAAAGAAAATCTTCCAGGTTTATAACCTCTGCTTTTTGATTCTGGTAAATTAGTAAACCAGTCTCTAATTGGTCCAAATGCACCTGTGTAAGTTGCTGGATTAGATCTTGGAGTTCTTCCAATAGGAGATTGATCAATATCAATTACTTTATCAATCAATTCGATACCTTTAAAACCTTTAAATGGCATTGGTATCTTTCTTGATTTATTATTGTTCAAAGATAAATTAAGAGCATTATAAAGGGTCTGTAACACTAAAGTAGATTTTCCACTTCCGGAAACTCCAGTAACACATGTAAAAGTTCCAAATGGAATTTTTAAATCAACATTCTTCAAATTATTACCAGATGCTCCGTTAATTTGTAAAAATCTTCCGTTTTTTGCTAACCTTCTTTTTTTTGGAATTGGTATAAAATATTTAGAAGATAAATATTTTCCTGTAATGCTGTTATCATTTTTAACAATATCTTTAAGATTACCTTCTGCAACAACTTCACCACCTTTACTTCCGGCTTGAGGCCCAAGATCTAAGATGTGGTCTGCATTTTCAATTGTTTCTGTATCGTGTTCAACTACAATTACCGTGTTTCCTAAATCTCGTAATCTTTTTAAAGCATTTATTAATTTTACATTGTCCTTTTGATGCAAACCAATTGATGGTTCATCTAATACATACAAAACTCCTGTTAGACCTGAACCAATTTGAGAGGCAAGTCTAATTCTCTGAGCTTCACCACCAGATAAAGTTCCTGACTCCCTTGACAATGTTAGGTAATCAAGACCAACATTAAGAAGAAAATTTAGTCTCTCATTTATTTCTTTAAGAATATGTTCTGATATTTTGAGTTTTCTTTGATCAAGTTTTTTTGATAAATTATTGAACCATTCTTTAGCATCACTTATAGATTTTTCAGTTACTTCACTAATATGCTTACCATCAATTTTTACACAAAGCGCTTCATCTTTAAGTCGGTGACCTTTGCAAATATCGCATTTTGTGTCAGATTGATATTGAGAAATTTCTTCTCTTTTCCAATCACTATCAGTCTCTAAATAACGTCGTTCTAAGTTATTTACTACTCCTTCAAAAGTTTTTTTATGTGAATACTTTTCATATCCATCATCATATGAAAATTTTATCTCTTCATCATCAGATCCATATAAAATTATGTCTTTTATTTTTTTTGGTAATTTTGACCATTTTTCATCCATAGAAAATTTATAATGTTTTGCTAGGGAAGTTAATGTTTGAGCATAATAAAGGGTTGTTGTCTTTGCCCACGGTTGAATAGCACCCTGAGCAATACTTTTTTTGTCATCAGGAACAACTAGATTTGGGTCAACATTAAGCTTAATTCCTATACCCTCACACTCTTCACAAGCTCCATAAGGACTATTAAAAGAAAATAATCGTGGTTCAATTTCTTCGATTGTAAAACCACTTTCAGGACATGCAAATTTTGAAGAAAATGTTAATTTTTCTGTTTTTCTAAATTTAGCAGGCAATGTTTCATTTTGATATTCTACAAATAAAAGCCCATTCGCTAAATTTAGCGATGTTTCTATACCTTCTGCAAGTCTGTTCCCTAAATCAGAATTTATTACGATTCTGTCAACTAAAATATAAATATCATGTTTCAATTTTTTATTTAAGTCAGGAGTTTTATCAATGTCATAAAGTGTACCGTCAACTTTTACTTTTCTGAAACCTCTTTTTTTGTAAGATAAAATTTCTTTTTTATATTCTCCTTTTCTACCTCTGACTATTGGAGCAAATAAGAAAATAGTTGATTTTTTTGGTAACTCCAAAATCTTATCGACAATTTGAGATACAGTTTGGGATTTAATTTCTTTACCTGTAAAAGGTGAGTAGGGTGTTCCAATTCTTGCATATAGAACTCTCATGTAATCATAAATTTCTGTTACAGTTGCTACAGTAGATCTTGGGTTTTTTGATGTATTTTTTTGTTCAATTGAAATGGCAGGACTTAATCCTTCAATAAAATCTACTTTAGGTTTTTTCATTTTGTCTAAAAACTGTCTTGCATAAGCTGAGAGACTTTCAACGTATCTTCTTTGTCCCTCAGCGTAGATGGTGTCGAATGCTAATGAGGATTTTCCAGAGCCTGACAAACCTGTTATGACCACAAATTTATCTTTAGGAATTTCAACAGAGATATTCCTCAAATTGTGTTCTTTTGCGCCCTTAATAACTATCTTTTTGTTCATTTTTTTATTTGCTTTAGCTCAATAAAGTTAATAATCAAATTCTTTTTGTGATATAACTAATATAAATAATATGGCTGGAAGTTTAAATAAAGTACTTTTAATTGGCAGATTAGGTGCAGATCCTGAGATAAAGCAAATGGTTAATGGAAAAAATGTCGCTAGACTTAGTCTTGCTACTAGCCAATCTTGGAAAGACAAAAATACTGGTGAAAAAAAAGAAAAAACTGAGTGGCACCGTGTGGTTGTATTTAATGAGGGTCTTGTTAATGTTGTTCAACAGTATCTTAAAAAAGGTGCTCAGATTTACGTCGAAGGCCAATTGACTACAAGAAAATGGAAAGATGAACAGTCCGGACAAGATAAATATTCTACAGAAATATTAATACAAGGGTATAATTCATCTTTAACGATGCTTGGGGGAAATAATTCCTCAACGTCAATTGCAAATGCACCACAAAATAAGAATGAGATGTCTCAAGCATCTGATGCTGATTTAGATGACGATATTCCTTTTTAATTAATCTTTATGGATAAATCACAAACAGAGATAAAGAATAACATAAAACCTATTGAAATGTATGATGAGATGAGCTCATCTTATCTTTCTTACGCAATGAGCGTAATTGTAAGTCGAGCCTTACCAGATATAAGAGATGGTTTGAAACCAGTTCATAGAAGAATAATTTACGCAATGCACAAAGGTGGTTTTGATTGGAGTAAACAATATAGAAAATCTGCAAGAATAGTTGGTGATGTAATTGGTAAATACCATCCCCACGGAGATCAGGCTGTTTATGATGCATTAGTCAGAATGGTGCAAGATTTTTCAATGAGTTTGCCTTTGATCGATGGTCAAGGAAATTTTGGTTCTGTTGATGGTGATCCGCCTGCTGCGATGAGATACACAGAAACTAGATTAGCAAAAATTTCACAGAATTTAATAGACGATATAGATAAAGACACTGTTGAATTTAAAAGTAATTATGACGAAACTGAAAAAGAACCTGAAGTTTTGCCCGCTCAGTATCCAAACTTACTTGTAAATGGTGCTGGAGGTATTGCAGTTGGAATGGCAACTAGCATTCCACCTCATAATTTATCAGAAGTAATTAATGCAACTTTAGCCCTTATAGAAAATAAAGATATTAAAATAAATGAATTAATGAAACATATACCAGGCCCCGACTTTCCGACAGGTGGAACAATAATTGGTAAAGATATTATTAAGACTGGATATAAAACTGGTAGAGGATCTTTTAAAGTAAGAGGGAACGTTTCAATAGAGCAACTTAAAAATGGTAAAGAAAGGTTAGTCATTAACTCAATACCATATCAAATCAACAAGTCTGTTCTAAACGAAAAAATTGTTGAATTAATTAGAAATAAAAAAATAGAGGGAATAAGTGACATAAGAGATGAGTCTAATAGAGAGGGAATAAGAGTGGCGATAGATTTAAAAAAAAATATAGAACCTGAAACAGTTAAAAGACAACTGTATAAATATACATCTTTGGAGTCTTCATTTAGTTTTAATACATTAGCTATAGTAGATAGAAAACCAAAAAACTGTAATCTTAAAGATTTTCTAGAGTCCTTTCTAAAATTTAGAGAAGATGTCGTTATAAAAAAAACAAAATTTGATCTTAAAAAAGCTGAGGATAGAGCTCACATATTGATTGGTTTATCAGTTTCAGTTGAAAATATTGATAAAGTAATCAAGATTATACGATCTTCAAAAAACCCTGAACAAGCAAAAAATTCTTTATTAAATACTTCTTGGAAAATTAAATCGTCTCAAAAATTAATAAAATTAGTCGATAATAAAAAGAATAAAAGTAATTATTCTCTTTCATTAAAACAAGTTGAAGCAATTTTAGAATTAAGACTTCAAAAACTTACCGCTTTAGGAATTAATGAATTAGAAGTTGAGTTAAAGAAATTAGCCAATCTTATAGTTTCCTTTAAAAAAATAATAAACTCTAGAAAAGAACTTTTAAAAGTTATTAGTAATGAGTTAAATGAAATAAAAGAAAAATATTCAGTTGAACGAAGAACAAAAATAATAGATGCAGTACTCAACTATGATATTGAAGAGACAATTCAAAAACAATCTGTATTGATTACAGTTACTTTACAAGGGTATATTAAAAGAGGTGCACTTGATATTGTTAAAAAACAAAAAAGAGGTGGCAAAGGAAAATCTGGAATTAAAACTAGAGATGAAGACTCTGTAGTTCAAACTTTGTCTGTGAATACACATACATCTGTTCTTTTTTTCTCAACACAGGGTATGGTTTATAAACTTAAGGCATGGAAGATACCTGAGGGATCGGCTAGCTCAAGAGGTAAATCTTTATATAATATTCTTCCATTAAAAAATCACCAATCAATTAGTTCGATAATGCCGTTACCTGAAGAAAAATCTGAATTTAAAGATTTAAATATAATTTTTGCGACAGCCAAAGGAAAAATAAGAAAAAATAGTTTAGAAGATTTTTTAAGTATCAATACAGCGGGTAAAATTGCCATGAAACTAGATAATGATGACACGATTATAGGTGTTAAAATTTGTAAAGAAAATCAAGATATAATGCTTAGTTCATTAAATGGAAAGTGCATTAGATTTGAATCAAAAAAATTAAGATTGTTTAAAGGTAGATCTTCTAAAGGTATTAAAGGAATAAATTTGAGTGAAAAAGATAAGATTGTTTCTTTATCAATTGTAGAAAAAATTGACAAAAAATCTGATAAAAATGGCAAAGTTGAGGGCAAATATATACTTTCAATTACTGAGAATGGTTTTGGGAAAAGAACAAATGATAAAGAATTTCGTACTACAAATAGAGGCGGAAAGGGGATTATAGGTATTGTAAACTCATCGAGGAATGGAAATATTGCATCTTCCTTCCCAGTATTTGATGGCGATGAAATATTAATATCTACCAACAAAGGTAGAGTAATAAGGGTAGCGGTTAAAGAAATTAGAACTGCAGGAAGAAACACTCAAGGTGTTAGAATAATCAAGTTATCTGGTGATGAAAAAGTGGTTTCAGCAATTAAAATTGATGATAACTTAATATAATGAAAAAAGCGATTTACCCTGGAACTTTTGATCCAATTACATTTGGACATATTGATCTTATTAAAAAATCTTTAAATATTTTTGATCAAGTTATTGTTGCTGTTTCAGATGGAAAAACAAAAAACTATCTTTTTGATGCAAAGGAAAGAGAAGACTTAATAAAAAAAGCTCTATTTAACGACTTGAAATTTAGTAAAAAAAAAATAATCGTGACTTCATTCAAAACCCTGACTACTGATTTTTGTAAAAAAATGAAATCAAATGTCATTATAAGAGGCTTACGTGCAACCTCTGATTTCGAATATGAATTTCAATTAGCTGGAATGAATAAAAAATTAAATAACTTAATCGAAACTGTTTTTTTAATGTCAGATCCAGAAAATCAAATTATTTCATCTAAATTTGTAAAAGAAATTATTGAATTAAATGGTGATATACGAAAATTTACCACTAAAACAGTAATAAAATCTTTAAAAAATAAATTTAATGAATAAGATATTATTTTTTATATTATTTTTAATATTTAATTTTAACCTAAGTGCAGAGGAAAATATGATGATACTTAAATTAAAAGATGGAGATGTAAAGATAGAATTATTCGAGGATAAAGCTCCAAACCATGTAAAACGAATAAAAGAACTAGCTGATAAAGGTCTTTATGATAATGTTGTATTTCATAGAGTAATAGATGGGTTTATGGCTCAGGTAGGCGATGTTCAATTTGGTAACTCATCTTCAGATAATTTTGATCTAAATAGAGCAGGCACTGGAGGCTCAGATTTACCAAATCTAAAAGCTGAGTTTAATGATATTCCCCATGTAAAGGGTATTTTATCTATGGCTAGATCTTCTGATCCAAACAGTGCAAATAGTCAATTCTTTATATGTTTTGAAGATGCTCCACATCTTGATAGACAATATACTGTTTTTGGCAGAGTTGTGGAAGGAATGGAGTTTGTAGATAAGATTAAACGAGGTGATGGACCAAATGGTTCAGTTTCAAACCCTGATAAGATAATTAGTTTCAAATCTTTATAAATTGAGTTTAAAAAATTTTTCTTTTAAAGTTAAACATAAAGATAAATTTTCTCGGACAGGAACAATTATTACTTCAAGAGGTAAAATTGATACCCCTGTTTTTATGCCTGTTGGAACTCAAGCAACAGTAAAAGCTACTTTTATAGATGACTTAATTAAAGCTGGAAGTCAAATAATCTTATCTAACACATATCATTTAATGATAAGGCCAGGAGAAGAAAGGGTAGCACTTCAAGGAGGATTACACGAATTTATGAATTGTCCATTACCTATTTTAACAGACTCGGGTGGCTATCAAGTGATGTCTCTTTCAAAACTTAATAAAATCGATAGAGAAAAGGGAGCTATATTTAATTCACATGTTGATGGAAAAAAATACACTCTTAGTCCAGAAGAAAGTATAAGAATTCAAAAAAAACTTAATTCAGACATTGTTATGGTAATGGATGAATGTCCCAAAAAAACCACAGACAGAAAAATTATTGAAAATTCTTTGGAACTATCAACCGAATGGGCATCAAGGTCAAAAAAATCTTTTGGAAAAAATCCTCACAAGGGTCTTTTTGGAATAGTTCAAGGTGGTTTGTTTGATGATCTAAGAAAAAAATCCTTAGAAGATCTAATTGATATTGGGTTTGACGGATATGCCCTAGGTGGCCTAGCTGTTGGAGACACACAAAGTGAAATGTTTAATGTGTTAGACGGTATAAAAGAACTCCTACCTGAAGATAAACCTAGGTATTTGATGGGAGTGGGAACCCCCTCTGATATCCTTGGAGCAGTAAAAAGAGGGGTTGATATGTTTGACTGTGTATTACCTTCTAGATCTGGGAGAACCGGTCTAGCTTTTACGTGGAATGGACCTATAAATATTAAGAATGCCAAGTATCAGAATGATACAAAGCCCATCGATGAACAATGCGAAAAATTTAACTTAAATAAGTATTCAAAAAATTACTTAAATCACTTATTCAATACCAATGAAATATTGGCCTCAATGCTTTTAACCCTCCATAATATAAATTTTTATCATGAGCTTATGAATGAAATAAGAAATAACATAAATAATGGAACTTTTGACCAATTTTTTGATGAATACATTGGTAAGTTGTAATTATAACATATTGATTATTTGAAAAAAAAAACTATAAGAATTTTACTTTGGGCCGTTAGCTCAGTTGGTAGAGCAATTCCCTTTTAAGGAATGGGTCGTTGGTTCGAGTCCAACACGGCTCACCATTAAGTTTTAATTGGTGGATAATCTATTATTATTTCGTTCATCCAACCCTCGATGTTTTCAATTCTTTTTTTAGAAGATGGATGAGTATTCATAAATTCTGGAGGCTCCTTACCTTTATTGATTTCTTTCATTCGTTCCCAAAATTTAGTTGTTTCTCTTATATCATACCCGGATAAAGATGAAAAAATAAGACCAAGATAATCAGCCTCTGTCTCTTGTTTTCTTGTAAAAGGGTTCATTATCCCAATTTGTTTTAATAAACCAACCGTATCCATCCCGGTTGCTCTGTTTACTTGTGAGAGCTTTCCTCCTGAAAATATGTCAATTAACTGAGTGCCAGTTTGAAGTACTACACTACGACTAGCTCTTTCAATAGAATGTTTTGCAACAGCATGGGCAATTTCGTGACCCATTACAGCAGCTAATGCATTTGTATTTTTAGTTACCTCTAGCATTCCACTATAAACAGCAATTTTGCCTCCAGGCATACACCAAGCATTTTTAACTTTTTTATTATCAATCAATATATATTCCCATTTAAAATTAAGAGTTGGATCTTTTATATTATTTAGATAAAAATATTCACCAATTGCATATTCCATCTTTTTTCCAATTTCTTTAATTTCTTTTAAATTACGTCCATCAGTAATTAGTTTTTCCTTCTTTTTTACTTTTTCGTAAATTTGTGCTGCTTGTGCATTTAGTTTTGCCTCTGGTATTAAGTTAAGCTGTTTTCTGTCTGTAATTGGTACTGATGCACAAGAATTGATTATATAACTGCAACCACAACAACCGACTATATTTAGGAATTTTCTTCTATTCATTTAAATTAAATTAAGTATTATGTTTTAATAGTTTTTTTATGAATTTAAACAATAAAATATTAGTTTTTTTATTCATAATTTCTTTATGTTTTGTAATATATTCATCTTATAATTAATGAAAAAAAAATCATCAATAACTTCAAAATTAAGAAATGCTTTTATAGCTGGAATTGTAGTTTTGGTACCAATTGGTTTTACTTTGTATCTCACTTTATTTTTAATAAAGATATCCTCAAAATTGATTCCTAATGAAATAAATCCAAATAATTATCTTCCTTTTTCTATACCGGGGCTTGAAATTTTATTATCTGTTATTTTTATAACTATAGTTGGAGGTATTTCTTTATCTTTTTTTGGAAAAAAAATTTTAAATTTAATTAATGATCTTTTTAAAAGAATTCCGATCTTAAGAACTATTTACTCTGCAATTGGCCAAATGACTGAAAGTTTTACAAGTAAATCGGATAATAAAAAAAGTGTTGTTCTAATTGAATATCCCAAAAAGGGATCATGGGCTGTTGGTTTTGCTACTAAAGAAAATAAAGGCGAGATAAGCAAAAAAACTAATAAAGATTTAGTCAACGTATTTGTTCCAACAACACCAAATCCCACAAGTGGTTTTTTATTAATGTTTCCAAAAGATGAAGTTATTTATCTTGATATGACTTTTGAGGAAGCTTCAAAATTTATTGTATCTGCTGGTACTTCAGATCCTGCTGACAATTAAACTATATCATTTAGTATATCGGCCCTATCATAAAGTTTGAGTAAGGATTGAAATCTATCTAAATTTATGTTGTCTTTTTCAATTTTTTTCACCTCTTTCTCCGCTAATAAAAAAAGATCTTCATTTAAAACAGGATCTGCAAGTCGAAAACTTTGCACTCCACTTTGTTTAAAACCCAATAAATCTCCATAGCCTCTTAATTTCATATCCTCTTCTGAAATTTTAAATCCATCATTATTTTCTTTCAAAATATTTATTCGTTTCCGAGCATTTTTACTTAAATTCTTTTTAAACATTAAAATACAGAATGACTCTTTATTTCCTCTGCCAACTCTTCCCCTAAGTTGATGAAGTTGAGATAATCCAAATTTGTTTGAATTTTCTATTATGATCACATTTGCATTTGGAAAATCAATACCAACCTCAATAACTGTTGTTGAGATCAAAATATCAATTTTTCTGTTCAAAAACTTATTCAATATTTTATCTTTATCGATTTTATCGAGTGAACCATGTAAAAGGCCAGCTCTATCTTTAAAAATTTTTTGAAGACCTTTATATCTTTGTACTACTGATTGATGATCAACTTTTTTAGACTCCTCTATTAAAGGACAAACCCAAAAAATTTGATTACCTTTTTTGATCTGATTTTTAGTAAAATCAATTATCTCATTTAGTTTTGAGTCAATTTTACTGTAAGTTTTAACTGGTTTTCTATTTTTAGGTTTTTGTTTTATTATAGTTACATCCATATCTCCAAACACAGTCATAATCATTGTTCT
This sequence comes from uncultured Pelagibacteraceae bacterium, assembly GCA_902599625.1. Lineage (GTDB taxonomy): Bacteria > Pseudomonadota > Alphaproteobacteria > Pelagibacterales > Pelagibacteraceae > Pelagibacter. Next base: position 135,355 of record CACKGF010000001.1, read on the forward strand.
TGGTATAGGAGTTGCTGACATTACTAATACATCGCAATTTTTGCCACCTTTATCGGATAATTTCTTTCTTTGCTTAACTCCGAATTTATGTTGTTCATCAATTACTACAAGCCCAAGTTTTTTATAACTTATCTTTTCTTGAAAAACAGAGTGAGTACCAAAAAGAATATTTATTTTGCCTGTTTCTAAATCATTAATTATTTTTTTCCTTTCAGAATAATCAGTTTTAGATGTTAAAAAACCTATTTTCATTTTATCTTTTATTAAAGATTGGGCTAACTTATAATGTTGATATGCTAAAATTTCTGTAGGTGCCATAAAAGCAACCTGATAACCGCTATTAACAACATTTAAGCAGGAAATTAATGCTACAATGGTTTTACCACTTCCAACATCTCCCTGCAAAAGTCTGAACATTTTTTCTTCAGACTTTAAATCTTTATTTATTTCATTTAATGCATTTGTTTGATCGTTTGTAAGCTCATAATTCAATCTTTTTTGAATATTGTTTGAAAAATCGTTATCAAATATTTTTTTTTCTTTTTTAAATTTCTTAATAGTTTTTCTTATTTTCGAGTTAATTAAAAAAGTAGAGAGGATTTCATCAAAAATTAATCTTTCTAAAAAATTACCCTTTTTGTTAATATTATTTGGATTATGAAGTTCTAATACCGCTTTTTTCCAAGAAATATTATCAAATTTTTTTAGAGTTTCTTTATCTAACCATTCATCTAAATTTGGTATATTTTTTAGTACTTCTTGAATGATTTTGTTATAAAGTTTGTTATTAAGGCCTTCGGTTAAACTATAACTTTTATCTATTTTTTTTACAGAATTAGGATCCTCAGATAGATGAGTAGGGTTTGTTATTTGATATTTCTTATTATAGTATCCAATCTTACCACTGATAGTTACTTTCGCGTTTAGTGGCAGTATTTTTCTAATATATCCCTCATAACTATTAAAAAAGATACAATCTAGCTTTCCAGTTTCATCTTCACATATTACTTTGTTAGGCAAGTTTCTGATACGTGGAAAGTTATATTTTTTTACAAAAACTGTTACGGTTTGTACTTTTCCTACTTGCAGTTCATTAATTGGATAAACATTTGATCTATCCACAAAATCTCTAGGCAAATTCCACAGAAGATCAAATATTGTGTTAATATTCTTTTTTCGAAATAATTTTCCTATTTTAGTTCCTATACCTTTTATGGTACTTATATCAGATAGCAAATATTCATATGAAGACATAGTTTAGTTATAATATCATGACTCTTAATAAAGAAGATCTTAAAAATAAAATTATATACAGGGCTTCCTATAGAGGAACAAAAGAAATGGATATACTGATGACAGCTTTTGTAAAATCGTTAATTAACGATTTGGATGAGAATTTTCTTAAAACTCTAGACACATTTGTTGATATGGATGATGAAACATTGATTTCTATTAAAAAGAAAGAATCATTAATTGACTATAAAGATGAAAAAATTTTACACATTATTGATAAATTTCAAAAATTTAAATGATGGCGGAGAGACTGGGATTCGAACCCAGGAAAGAGTTGCCCCTTTGCCGGTTTTCAAGACCGGTGCTTTCAACCGCTCAGCCATCTCTCCATAAGCTATTTTTTATAAGTATAATATTAAAATACAAGAATTAAATAGAGTTATTTTAACAATAATGGAATATAAATTTCCTTTTTTATGAATATAAAAGAATTTAATAAAGGTATTCTATTTAGTAGCTTAGGATCATTTTGGTGGGGAGCAATTGGTGTAATATATTTTAGTTATTTTTCTTTTATTGGTCATATAGAATTAGTGATACACAGATGTATTTGGACAGCATTCATGCTTATTATAACTACTCAATTTTTTTCAAAATGGAATATTTTTTTCAAAATTTTAAAAAATAAACGAAATCTTTTAATACTTTTTTTTTCTGGATTATTGATATTTATTAATTGGGCAGTTTGGATTTATGCAGTATCAAATGACCAAATTATTGATGCATCTTTTGGATATTTTATAATGCCAATTGTAAGTGTTTTATGTGGAAATATTTTTTTTAGGGAAAAAATAAGTTTTAAAAGTAAAATTTCTATTTTTCTTGTTTGTGTTGCTATTTTTATTCTACTCAGAAATTTTAACAATGTTCCTTGGGTTGGTCTTATAGTAGCTTTCTCGTGGGCTTTTTACAATGTTCTAAGAAAATTAATAAATGTCGATACAGACATTGGTCTATTAATAGAAAGTCTATATATACTCCCGATATCTTTAATAGTTTTCTATATTATTTTTAAAAATGGCCAAAACGATTTTTCTTTAGAAAATTTAAATTTGATGTTTATGCTTTTATTAGCGGGACCAATGACAGTAATTCCTTTGTTCCTTTATGTTAGAGGAGTTGAACTTTCTGGTTTAGGCCCTAGCGGAATGATATTCTATATCACTCCAACACTTCAGTTCCTTTTGGGTTATTTCTACTATAATGAGCTTTTTTCTTACGAAAAATTCTTTAGTTTTACTATTATATGGATTGCTGTAATAATTTATTTAAAAGATTTATATGAAAAATACTAACATTATTCTTTTATTACTAATCTCTCTTATAAATTTCAAAACTGTCATTGCAGATGAATCTTTTAATCAATGGCTGGACGGCTTCAAGATTAGAGCTGTAAAATCTGGAGTAAGCAAGGAAACAGTTGATGTTGTTATGGATAAAGCAATTTTTTTACCCAAGGTCATTGAATACGACAGATACCAGCCTGAATTTTATGAAGATACCAAAACTTATGTGGGTAAGAGGTCAAATAAAAAAAAAGTTGTTAAGGGGAAAAGAATATATAAAAAAAATTCTAAACTTATAGAAAAAGTTGATCAGGAATTTTTAGTAGAAAAAGAACTTTTGCTTGCTCTAATGGGTATTGAAACAAACTTTGGTACTTATCTTGGTAAAATGGATATCATTTCGTCTCTAGCAACTTTAAGCTATGATAAGAGAAGGAGTGAATTTTTTTCTAAAGAATTAATTACAGCTTTAAGATTAATTGATAATAAAAAAATCAACAAAGATATCTTATATGGATCTTGGGCTGGCGCTTTTGGAAACTTTCAATTTATGCCATCAACAATTTCCAATTATGCAATTGATTATAATCAAAATAGTGTAATTGAACTTAAAAATGTAGAAGACTCATTTGCCTCTGCAGCTAATTATATGAAAAAAATAGGTTGGAAAAAGAACAACCATTGTTTTTATCGTGTTGAATTAAAGGATAATATTCCTTCTAAATTTTTAAATTCATCAGCAAGAAATATTAAACATAAAAAAAATTTCAAATTTTACAAAAAATTTATTAAGAATGATCTATCTGATATTGTAAACGATAAAGAAAAAGTCGCTATAATTACACCAGATGTGGATATTATTCCTGGAAGTCAAACTCTTAATCCAGCCTATATTGTTTTCTCTAATTATGAAAAAATTTTAAAGTGGAATAGATCATTAAGATTTGCTTTAGCTGTTTGCACTTTAAAGGACAAATTTAAAGATGAATTATAAAAATTTATTGTTGATCTTGCTTTTTTTGACAAGTTGCACGGTTCAAAGTACTCAATATAGTGAAAATATATTTTCAAATAGAGGGTTTGTTCTTTTATACGATGAGACTTTAATTGAAAAAAAATTACTAAGGAAACCCCTTGATGATAGGAGCCTTGAGATAGTACATAATACTTTGTCAAAAGGTACAAAAGTGAGAATTATTAATCTTTTAAATAACAAAAGCACAAATGCTATAGTAAAAACAAAAAATAAAAATCTCTTTTTTTATAATTCAATTTTTTCAAAAAGAATTTTTGATGAACTCGACATCTCACTCAAAGAACCATATGTTGAAATTAGTAAAATTCGAGAAAATAAAACTTTTATTGCCAAAAAATCAAAAACATTTGATGAAGAAAAAAAAGTTGCGAATAAAGCACCAGTTAAGTCAATAAGTATAAATGAAATCGGAACACCTAAGTCAAAAGAATTAGATGATAGAAGATCTTTTAATTATTCAATAAAAATCACGGAGTTTTATTTTTTAAAAAATGCTAAAGAGCTCAAAAAAAGAATCGAAAATGAGACTTCTCTTAAAAATATCAATATAATTTCAATAAATGACACTAAGCACCAAGTATTATTGGGCCCTTATTCTAATATTAATACTCTACAATCAGCTTATAATAGTATAAATAATTTAAATTTTGAAAATATTGAATTAATTAGAAATGATTAAAAAATTTATTATAATTTTTAATTTACTTTTTGCTTTTTTAGCTCTGCCCTCTAAGGCAGCCTTTGATATAAATGCTAGAACTGCTATTTTACAAGATTTCCTATCTGGAGAGATACTTTTTGAAAAAGAAGTAGATAGCGTTATTTATCCAGCCTCAATGACGAAAATTATGACATCAATTGTAGTGTTTGATTTATTAAAGAGCGGAGATCTTTCTCTTGATGACAAGGTAATGGTATCTGAGAATGCTTGGAGACTGTCTCAATCTGGGTATTCATCAATGTTTATTATGGTTGGAGACGAAGTGAGTGTGGAAGACCTGTTAAAAGGAATAATAATTGCATCAGGTAACGATGCTTGCGTTGCATTAGCCGAGGGTGTTGCGGGAAGTGAAGAGGAATTTGCTATTTTAATGAATGCAAAAGCATCTGAAATTGGAATGATTAATACAAATTTTTCAAATTCATCAGGCATTAATGATCCTGATAATTATTCTACAGTTAAGGATATTTTAATAATGTCTAATTATCTCATTAAAAATTATCCTGTTTATTATGAATATTTTAAGGAGAAAGAATTTACATGGGATAGAACTGGCGGAGATCCAATTACACAAGGTAATAGAAATCCTCTGCTTTACAAAAATTTAGGAGCCGATGGTATTAAAACTGGTTATTTAGCTGTAGAAAAATATTCTTTAGCAAGCTCAGTACAAAGAGGAGAAAGAAGACTTATTGCAGTTGGAAGTGGTTTTGAAACTAAAAATGAAAGATCTAGACAATCAACCCGATTATTAACTTGGGGTTTGACAAATTTTGATACAGTTGAAATTGCAAAAAAAGATGAAAATTTTATAGATTTAGATGTTTGGCTTGGAAAAAAAGATATTGTTGGTGGTTATGTCAAAGAAGATATCTACAAAACTTTTCCAAAAGCTAGGAAAAAATTCTTGTCAGCAATTGTTGAATATAATGGTCCTATTAAAGCACCTATCAAAAAAGACCAAGAAATTGGCTTATTAAAGATTTCTTACAAAGGGGATTTAATTGATGAGTACCCAGTTTATGCAGTTGAAAAAGTAAAAAAAGTCAACATTTTCTCTAGAATAATTCACTCTATAAATTATTTGATATGGGGCGATGTATAATAAAGTCATTGTTTTCGAAGGTATTGATGGATCGGGAAAAAGCTTTCATTTAAATGCTGCATCAAATTATTTAAAAAAGAAAAAAATAAAGCATATTAAACTTAGAGAACCAGGTGGGTCTAAAAATTCAGAAAAATTAAGAAAATTGTTGTTATCAAATAAATCTGACTTTGAAAAAAAAACTGATTTACTTATATATTTGTCTGCTAGATCTGAAAATTTTTATAAAATAATTCAACCTAATCTAAAAAAAAAAGTAATCCTGATTGATAGATTTATTGACTCTACAATTGCATATCAACATTATGGTTTTGGTATAAATAGAGATATTATTAATTCTTTAAATAGGTTTATATTAGGAAACTTTAAGGTAGATTTTACGTTTCTACATATTGTTAAAAAAAAAGATATTCGCAAAAAGATCAAGCCAAAAAAAAATAGATACGACAAATTTAATAAAAATTTTTATCTTAAAGCACAAAATGGTTTTTTAAAATTATCAAATAAGAAAAAAAATTATCTAAAGATCTACTCTAATGAGACAAAAGATAGAAATAAAGAAATTATACAAAAAAAATTAAATTCTTTGATTAAAATAAAATGACACCTTTAACCCAAATTAAATTACTATCTTTTAAGGACAATTTTAAAGAATTGGTTAACCTTTCATTGAGAAATAAACTACCAAATAAATTGATTTTCTCTGGTAATAAAGGGATAGGTAAATCCACTTTTGCTTTTCATTTAATAAATTACTTATTCTCACAGGATGAAGAGGGCAGTTATAATCTTGAAAATAATGAGATTAATATTAATAACAAATCTTATAAGCTTGTTTCAAACAATACACATCCAAATTTACTTTTAATAGACATTACTGATAAAAAATTTATAGAAGTTTCAAAAATAAGAGAAATATTGAATTTTTCGTCCAAAACTTCTTTTTCAAATAAAAAAAAAATTGTGCTTATTAACAATGTTGAAAAAATGAATAACAATGCCTCAAATGCTTTACTTAAGATTTTGGAAGAACCATCAACAAATTTGTTTTTTATTCTAATTCACAATTCCCATAAAAAGCTAATCAGCACCATAAATTCAAGATGTATTAAGTTTAATTTTTTTATAACAGAATCTGAAAAAGAAAAAATTATTAATAATGTATTAGATGGTAATTTTTATGAAGGTCTATCGTCTAATTTTAAGATTAGATATCTTTCACCAAAATTTTATATTGATTTATATAATTTTATAAAGAAAGAAAAAATTGAATTAAATGATTTGGATATTAATTCTTTGTTAAATTATATATTTAATAAACGAAATTATCTTAAGGATGAATTTATAATTGAAAATTTGCAAATCCTTATTGAAATATATTTCTATAATAAGATTATTTCACGAAACAATTTTGAATATGACTATAAATCATTTAAACAAACGATGAATAAAATTAACAATATGAATAAGTTTAATCTAGACAAAGACTCATCTTTATTGGAAATTAAAAATATAATTGTAAATGAAAGATAATTTTTATATTACCACACCAATTTATTACCCTTCAGCAAAACCTCATATGGGGCATGCTTATTCAAGTATAGTAGCTGATTTTTTTGCACGTTTAAAAAGAATTCAGGGCCATAAAGTTTTTTTTTTAACTGGAACTGATGAACATGGCCAAAAAATACAAAGAGCCGCTGAGAAATCTAACAAAGATCCTTTAAAGTTCTGTGATGAAATAAGTAAGACTTTTAGAAACTTATCTTCATTACTTAATTTATCTAATGATGATTTTATAAGAACCACAGAAAAAAGACATGCATCAGCTGTAACTAACCTTTGGAATATTTTAGAAAAAAAAAAAGAAATATATCTCTCAAAATATTCAGGTTGGTATTCCGTCTCTGATGAAGCTTTTTATAATGAGGATGAAATTGAAGACTTAGATGGAAAAAAAATATCAAAATCATCTGGATCTCCGGTAGAGTGGGTTGAAGAGGAGTCTTATTTTTTTAAATTATCTAAGTGGCAAGAACCACTTTTAAAATTTTATTCGGAAAATCCAAAATTTATTTTACCAGAGAGCCGAAAAAATGAGGTAATTAGTTTTGTCAAAAGTGGATTAAAAGATTTATCCGTTAGTAGAAAATCTTTTTCTTGGGGGATTAAAGTTCCATCAAATAAAGACCATGTAATATACGTATGGCTTGATGCTTTAACAAATTACCTATCTGCTTTAAATTATCCTAAAGAGACAGAAAAGTTATATAAAGATTTTTGGCCCGCTAATATTCATATTATAGGAAAAGATATTTTGAGATTTCATGCAGTATATTGGCCGGCCTTTTTATTAGCTGCAGGTATTAAACCTCCCCAGAGAGTGTACGGTCACGGATGGATACTCTCAGGTGATGAAAAAATGTCAAAGTCTAAAGGTAATATTTTAGATCCTATTGAAATAATCGATATCTATGGATTAGATGCATTGAGGTACTATTTGCTTAAAGAGGTATCTTTTGGAAATGATGGAAATATTTCTAAGGAAAAATTAGAAAGTTGTATAAATAGTGATTTAGCAAATAACTATGGAAATTTATGTCAAAGAGTTATTTTGTTTTGTGAAAAAAATATTGGTCTTAAAGTTCCAGAAAAATATGATTTTATTAATGATGATCTTAAAATTCTAAATGATTTTAGAGAAAATTTAGAAAATATAGAAAAAGAAATTAATGAACAAAACATAAATTATTACGTTGAGTATGTTGTTAATCAGTTATTTAAAGCCAATAAATATTTTAATGATCAAGCACCCTGGACTAAGAAAGATGATAGTTTGAGATTGAATACAATTGTATTTGTATCTCTTGAATTAATTAGAAAAATTTCAATTCTACTCTATCCAATTATTCCTAATACTTCATTAAAAGTTCTGAATATCTTTTCTATTAAAGAAAAAGATATTAAATTTGACACAATAAGTAATAATGAATATTTAAAAGATAAAAAAGAAATTATAAAGCTAGGTATTTTGTTTGAAAAAATAAAAAAATGATAGATTCACATTGCCATTTAGATCGAGAACCACTTATATCTAATTTAAATCAAGTTTTGACTAGAGCAAAACATGTAGGTCTTGAAAAATTATTAACTATTTGTACTACTAGCAGTGGATACAATAATATTCTCGATATTGTGTCAAAAGATCAAATGATCTACGGTACTTTCGGAATTCATCCACATGAAACAAAAAATTATTTAATCGAAAAAGATGAGATAGTAAAAAAAGTAAGGATGAACAGCAAGATTATTGGGGTAGGAGAGACTGGTTTAGATTTTTATTATAATAACAGTGATAAAGATACACAATTAAAGAGTTTTCAAAATCATATTGAAGCTGCAATGGATCTAAATATTCCTCTAATCATTCATTCAAGAAATGCAGAAAATGAAACCTATGACATTCTTAAAAAGAATTATCAGAAAAATTTAAAAATTCTTATGCATTGTTTTACTGGATCAACTGATTTTGCTTTAAATTTGGTTCCATTAAACGCTTATTTTTCAGCAAGCGGCATAATTACCTTTAAAAAGTCAACAGAGTTACAGGAAACTTTTAAAAAAATTCCTGAAGATAAACTTTTAATAGAAACAGACAGTCCTTTCTTATCTCCAGAGCCAAATAGAGGTAAAAAAAATGAACCTTCATTCATAAAATTTACTGCACAAAAACTTGCTAATCTTAGAAATATTGACGTAGATAAGCTGATATTACTAACCACAAATAATTTTAATACCTTATTTTCTAAATAATTCATGAAATTTATAATTTTAGGATGTGGAAGTTCAATGGGAGTACCAAGACCTGACGGTAACTTTGGAAATTGCAATCCTAACAATAAAAAGAATATAAGAACAAGATGTTCGTCAGTAATTCAGGGTAAGTCTTTAAATATAATTATAGACACCTCTCCAGATATGAGACAACAATTAATAAATAACAAGATCACTAATATTGATAAAGTTCTATTTTCTCATATGCATGCTGATCAAACTCATGGAATAAATGATTTAAGAGTTTTCTACTTAAAAAATAGGAAACCTGTCGATATATATGCAGATTTACCAACACAGAAATATCTAAATAAAACTTTTTCATATTGTTTTAAAAGTAATTCTCGTGAATATCCTGCAACTTTAAAAATGAACTCTGTTAAAAAAGACCTCTATTTCAAAGATGGTCAAAAAAAAATTCACATTCGATCTCTTAGAGTAAAACACGGAAATGTTGACTGTACTTGTTATATAATTGATAAGAAATTGGCCTATATAAGTGATGTAAGTGACATAAACAAAAAAGATTTTAAATTCTTGAAAAACTTAAAATATTTAGTGATTGATTGCTTATGGTACAGAGAACACCCCTCACATTTGAATTTAGATAAATCACTCAAATTAATTGATACTCTTTCACCAAAAAAAGCTATTTTAACTAATCTGCATTCTGATTTAGATTATAACGAATTAAAAAAGAAGCTTAAAAGAAATATTGTTCCTGCTTACGATGGAATGAAAATAAATTTATAAAAGGCTCTCAATTTTAGAGGTAATTTTTTTAGACATAGGCTTTGTAAAAGAATTATACGTGTCCTCAATCTTGCCTTCTTTATTAATCAAAATTTTGTGAAAGTTCCACTTAGGTATAGCAGATTTACCATAATTTTTTTCTGCCCATTTAAATAATTCATGAGAATTTTCACCTTTAACTTCAGTAATAGTTGTCATTGGAAAATTTATATTAAAATTAACTTCACAAAATTCCTTAACATCAGAATCTTCCTTTTTTTCTTGATTGAATGAATTTGACGGTACGCCCAAGACGATCAAACCTTCAGATTTGTACTTTTCCCACAATAACTGTAAATCATTGTATTGATTTGTAAATCCACAATAGCTTGCGGTGTTTACTACTAATATCACTTTATTCTTGTAGTTTCCCAGGTCGATTTCTTCACCTGAAATACTATTTATCTTAAAGTCAAAAAATACTTTATCGTAATTAGCTGATACATTGTTTTTAGAAAAAAAAATCATGAAAAATATTATAAGTAATGTTACTTTTTTCACAACATTACCTTTTGTCAGGTGTAAGTAATATTAAAAAATATCCTGCCAATGTTGAAAGTAAAGATCCTGTCAAAACACCAATCTTTACTCCATCCATATACTGTGCATTTTCAACAAATGCTAAATTTCCAACAAATAAACTCATAGTAAATCCAATTCCAGTCAGTATGCCTACACCATAAAAATTATACCAGCTCGAATTACCTGGCATTTGAGCAATTTTTAATTTTATTGATACATAAGAAAAAACAAAAACTCCTAATTGTTTACCAACAAATAATCCTAATACTATCCCTAATGGTACTTTGTCTAATAAAGATGATAGTGATAATCCTTCTAAAGAGACTCCAGCATTAGCAAAAGCAAATAATGGCATTATTCCAAATGCAACATAAGGACTGATTGCATGTTCAATTTTTATCAATAATGAGAAATCTTTTTCTTTTTTTCTGTGTGGAATAGTCATTGCAAGTAAAACACCAGCTATAGTAGCGTGTATTCCTGAATTATGTGTGAAATCCCATAATAGAAGTCCAATTAATAGATATGGGAAGAATATTTTTATATCAAATTTATTTATTACCAAAAGAATTATAAATGCAACTAACATTAAAGATAAATACATTACATTTAGGTCTCCAGAATAAAATAAAGCTATAATTAATATTGCTCCTAAGTCATCTATAATCGCTAATGCCGTAAGAAAAACTTTTAACGATAAAGGAACTCTTTTACCTAAAAGAGATAAAACACCTAATGAAAAAGCAATATCTGTTGCCGAAGGTATAGCCCAACCATTTATAGTTTCAGGATCACCAAAATTTATTACTACATAGAATAATGCAGGAACAACCATTCCACCTACAGCAGCTATAATCGGTAACAATGCCTGTTTAATATTTGATAGTTCACCTTGTAAAAATTCCCTTTTAATTTCAAGAGTTACGAAAAAAAAGAAGATTGCCATTAAGGCATCATTAATCCAATGCAAGACTGATAATCTAAGCCCAAAGTTGTTTATACCAATAAATAAATATTTGTTTAATGTTTCAAAATAAAGACTAGATAGATCAGAATTACTTATTATTAATGCTAAGATTGCACTAATAAGTAAGACCAGACCACTTGCAGCCTCTAATTTAAAAAACCATTTAAATGGTGAGGAAATATATCTAAGCATGAATTATTTTATCAAATTTTGAAAAAAAAGAGAAATATCTATTATAGACTGATACAAATTGTCTAAATATTTTTCAGCAAAAGGAAAGTATTCAGAAATTTGTACTAAAAAGGTGTCTACTATCAAAATAAAAGCAACAAAAGAAATAATAAACACTAAAAGAATCTTAAAAAAATTAACTTTTTTAGTTTTTTGTTTTTTACTGGTTTTAGGTTTTTCTAATTCAACTGTTTTATCTTCCTCAAATACATCATCATCATATTTATCTTCTATAATACCAAATGACTCTTGAGCTATCTCTTCGTCAGGTATTTCAACATTAGTTTCATTAATCGTGTTTATATTTTTTGAGTAAAACCACTCTCGGTCACATTCACCACATTGTAGCAGTCTACCTTTAGCTGGGATAAGTTCGTCTTTAACACTGAATTTTTTTTTACCACAGGGACAATCAATAATCATAAGACCTATATACCAGATTTTTATTAAATTTCTTTTAAATTTGCGCTCCTTTATCCTTTGAAAAAGCTAATATCTACTGTAATAGTATTCAAATTCGGGGCGTAGCGCAGCCTGGTAGCGCATCTGGTTTGGGACCAGAGGGTCGTAGGTTCAAATCCTACCGCCCCGACCATTATATGAAAAAAAAAGCTAAAATTTACAAACCCACAAAAAGTTCGATGCAGTCGGGTTTAATGAAAACTAAAGAATGGATATTGGAATATATTGTACATAACGATCAAATTAATCCATTGATGGGATGGCAAAGCTCGTCAAATACATTATCAGAGGTTAAGATGTCCTTTAATTCAAAAGAAGATGCAATTGATTATGCAAAGAAAAATAAGATAAATTATATAATAGTTGAACCAAACAAAAGATCAGTTGTCAAAAAATCATACGCAGATAATTTTTTAAAATAAATGTTTAAATTCTTCACAAATAAAAAATGGTCATCTTGGAGTATATTTGGATCCTTATTAATACTTGTTTCGACATGGTATCAAGTGCAACTTGATGTTATGATTAACGAGTGGTTTGGTGAATTTTACGACACGTTACAAAAAGCTTTAACAACGCCTAATTCAGTAACCGAAAAAGAATTTATATCATATCTCTTAACCTTTGCTAAAATTGCCGGTATATGGATGGTAATTTCTGTTGCAACTGATTATTTTACAAGTCATTGGACATTTAGGTGGAGAACAGCAATGGCTGATTATTATCATGAGAATTGGTCAAAGGCTAGATTGACAGAGGGCGCTTCGCAAAGAGTTCAAGAAGATACTTTAAAGTTCGCAAGAATAATGGAAGGACTTGGTGTTGAATTATTAAGAAGTTTAATGACACTAATTGCTTTCTTACCTATTTTATGGGGCTTATCAAAGCAAATAACAATGCTTCCTTTTTTTGGAGAAGTTAATCATGCGTTAGTTTGGGTGGCTATAATTTCAGCCTTGGGAGGAACAATATTACTAGCTGCTGTTGGCTTCAAATTACCTGGTATAGAATATGATATACAAAAAGAAGAAGCTGCTTATAGAAAAGAATTGGTATTAGGAGAAGATAACGTAAAAAGAGCAGGAATTAGTAACGTAGATTCATTATACGGTAATGTTAGAAAAATACATTTTAAAATGTATTTTCACTATCTTTACTTTAATGCTGTTAAGTGGAGTTATCTTCAAGGGATGGTGATTGTTCCTTATTTAGCCTTAGCTCCCACTATTGTTACTGGTGCTATAACTCTCGGTTTTGTTCAACAAATTGCAAGAGCATTCAACAAAGTTGAGAATTCTTTACAATATTTAGTAAGAAGCTGGCCAATTATTGTAGAACTTATATCAGTACAAAGAAGATTGTCTGAATTTGAAAGTAAATTGGAAAGAGCATCTTTAGAGCAAGAAAAAATTTGATGGATATTGATAAAGTTTTTCAGGATCAATTAATAAAAATTACACAAGAAGCAGCTGTTTCAGTTTATCCCCATTTAGGAAAGAATAACAAGATCATTGCAGATGAAGCAGCCACAAATTCAATGAGAAAAAATTTAAATAAAATGAACATCAAAGGAAATATTGTAATAGGTGAGGGTGAAATGGATGAAGCTCCAATGCTATACATAGGTGAAAAGGTTGGTACAAAAAAGGGGCCTGAATTTGATATTGCAGTTGATCCTTTAGAAGGTACAAATTTTGCAGCAAAAAATTTGCCTGGAGCCATCTCGGTAATTGCAATATCAAATAGGAATGACTTATTTAATGCCCCAGAGTCTTATATGGAAAAAATTTCTTACCCGAAAGGTATAGACCATAATGCAATAGATTTAGATTTTTCACTTAAAAAAAACTTATCAAATTTAGCTGACTCAAAAAATAAAAAATTAGAAAGTTTAAGAATTTGTATTCTAGATAGACCAAGGCATAAAAAAATTATAGATGAAGCAAAATCTTTAAATGTTGATATTAAACTAATTTCGGATGGAGACGTTTCAGGTGCATTATTAGTGACAGACGAAAAATATAATATTGACTTGTTTCTAGGTATAGGCGGAGGACCTGAAGGTGTTTTAGCTGCATCTGCTTTAAATACTTATGGTTGTGGATTTCAAGGAAGATTCATTTTTGATACAGATGAATTAAAAAAAAGAGCAAATAAAATGGGAATTAATGATTTTGACAAAAAATATAAACTTGATGAAATCGTTAAAGGAGACAGTTTATTTTGTGCAACAGGCATTACAGATGGTGACCTAATAAATGGTGTAAAATTAAGAGAGAATAAGATGGTTGTAAATACTTTAATAACACATAAAAGTCAAAATACGAAAAAAATTGTCACTGGAGAAATAGATTTAAAAAAATGATATCTGTTTCCGGGAAAGAATGGAAAGAACACAAAATACCAAAACGTTTAATAGATAAATATTCTAACGACTTTAATATTTCTGAGAATCTATCTAAATTTTATTTAATACGTAATTTTAATAAAGAAGATATTTTGGTAAAAAATATTACCGGCCATAATCTAAATATTTTTTCTAAAAATAAAGACTTTTTATCAGCAAGTAAAATGATAATCGACATTATCAAAAATAAACAAAAAACTTTAATATTTGGTGATTATGATGTGGATGGAATTTCTTCAATAACGATTATATCAAGCTTTTTTAAATATTTGAATCATCCATTTAAGTATGTAATTCCAGATAGATTTATAGACGGTTATGGTCCAAACATAGAATTATTAGATAAAAATTTAGATAAAGAAATAAGCAATATAATTTTTTTAGATTGTGGTTCAAATTCTCATGATGTAATTAACTATTTTAAAACCAAAAAAATTAAAACCATAATTATAGACCATCACATCATTAATAATTTAAATATACCAAAATCAGATATACTAATAAATCCTACAAAAGATAGCCAAAAATTTATTGATAGGAATGTTTGTGCAGCAACTTTGACATTTTTCTTAGTAGATATAATAAATAAAAAATTAAACTCTAAATTTAAATTAAATGATTATTTCATTTACTGTTTAATTTCAACCATTTGCGATGTGATGCCATTGAGAGGTTTTAATAGAAAGATTTTAACAATTGGTTTTAAAAACTTAAATGTCAAAAATAAAGGATTAAAAAAACTAATTAGTAATAATTTGAAAAAAAGATTAACTTACCAGGATGTTGGATTTAATATAGGGCCCCTAATAAATGCCTCTGGAAGAATTGCTAAAGCTAATGATGTGGTTGAATTATTTCTTTCCCAGAATGATTACAAAATTGACGAAATAATTAATAAGATGAATAGTCATAACGTAACTAGAAAAAGAATTGAACAAGATAACCTGAACCTAATAGATTTTAGAAAGTATCATAATAAGAATGTAGTATTTATTTACAACAAAAGATTTCATCAAGGTACAATAGGAATAATTGCAGCAAAGTTATCCAAAATATTTAATAAACCATGTTTTATAGTAACCCAGTCTAATAATTTATTAAAATGCTCAATAAGATCCGGAAATGATATAAAAATTAATAATACTATAAATAAGCTAATTAGTAACAAGTTAATAATATCTGGTGGTGGTCACGATCAAGCTGGAGGTTTTTCTGCCAAAAAAACATTTCTTCCAGATATTGAAGAATTTTTAAATAATGAATATAAAACTCTTAAGATAAAAAAAAAATCATATTTTGATTCTTTTGCAATATTTCCGAAAAAAAATAGCTCTATAGTAAATGACTTAAAGTCTTTAGAACCATTTGGAAAAGATAATCCTGAGCCAATTTTTTATTTTAAAAATGTAAAATCAATTAAATCTAAGATTATTAATAACAGACATGTTCAAAATATTTTAAAAAATAAAAGTGGAAGATCTATCAAAAGTCTAAGTTTTGACTGCGTCAATTCTGAGCTAGGTAAATACTTATTAAACTTTAAAAAAGAATTTGATTTAATTGGTTGTATAGTTGAAAATAATTGGAATAATAAAAAAGAATTAGAATTAAGAGTTATTGATATAATTCTAAATACTTAAAAACTTGATTAATTTTTTTTTTTACTCTAAAAGGATTAAAATTTGGTCCCTTCGTCTATCGGTTAGGACACATGGTTTTCATCCATGAAAGAGGGGTTCGATTCCCCTAGGGACCGCCACAATGAAATATTTTGTTTATCTATTAGTATCAAAGAAATGTGATAAGATCTTTTCTTATGTAGGTATTACAAATGATCTTAAAAAAAGGATTAATCTACATAATTCTTCAAAAGGAGCCAAGTATACGCGTGGGAAAAAATGGCGTTTAGCTTATAAAAAATCTTACAATTCTAAATCAAAAGCTTTAAAAGAGGAGTATCGTCTCAAAAAAGACAAAAAAAAGAGGGAAAAAATTAAATTAAACTTTAATTTAGAAAATGAAAATTTCAATTCTTTTACCTTATAAGGAAAATTTTTCACCATTATATCCAGGAGCCGTTTCATTGTTTATTAATTCAATGAACAAACTCAGTATTTATAAAAATAGAATTACAGTTTTTGGTTCAACAGATTTAAAAGAAAAATTTTCTTCTAACTATATAAATATTGATTTAAAAAAAAGCTTCTTGAAAAGTCAAACACGTGATTATGTTAATAAATTTGTAGAACTGCACAAATATCAAAACGTAGATATAATCGAAATTCACAATCGACCAAACTATATTGAGTTTCTAAATTCTTTAAATACAAAGAAAGTTTTGTATTTTCACAACGATCCTATATCGATGATAGGTTCAAAAACACCATTAGAAAGAAAAGAGCTAATTAGAAACTGTGCTAAAATCGTGTTTAATAGTGAATGGTCTAAAAAACAATTCTTAAAAAGATTAGATAAATTTTATCATAAGTCAGAAAAATTAGAAGTCATACATCAGTCAATTAACAAAGACAAAGTTAATATACAAAAAAAAGAAAAACTAATTACATTTGTAGGAAAATTGAATTCAGCTAAGGGTTATGATTTGTTTGGTAAAGCGATTCTAAAAATTTTAGATAAACACAGAGATTGGAAATCTATAGTTATAGGTGATGAGCCTCGTGAGAAATTGATATTTAAACATAAAAATCTAAAAATTTTAGGTTTTTTAAATCATACTAAAGTTTTAAATATTTTTAAGAAGACAAGTATTGCTGTAGCATGTTCAAGATGGGAAGAACCTTTTGGCAGAACAAGTTTAGAAGCATCTAGTCGTGGTTGCGCGGTAATAGTGTCAAACAGGGGAGGTCTCCCAGAAACTATTACGAATGGAATTATTGTAAGAAATTTATCTATCAAAAATTTATATAATTCTATTAATAAATTAATTCAAAACAAAAAACAAAGAGTCTCTTTACAAAAGTCTTCTTTAAAAAATTTTTATCTAACGGATGAATATATATGTAAAAAAATAGACAGTTATAGAAAAAATCTTGTTGATCATAAGTTAAATTTAAATGGTCTTTTAAAATCAAAAAAATTAAAAATTTTACATGTAACTAATTTTAATGAACGACATAACGGTCGTTTATTTTATAACACTGGAAAAAGATTAAATAATGGTCTTATAAGATTAAACCACAGTGTATTAGAATTCAGTGATAGGGACATAGTAAGTTACTATAGAAGTTTAAATGATTTTAACGGTTCGAAAAGATTGAATAACAAATTAATAGAAGTAATTAGTAATTATGTACCAGATTTAATAATTCTTGGTCATGCTGATTTAATTAAAAAAGAAACTTTGAATTTTATTAAAAAAAATTATCCAAACATAAAGATTGCTCAATGGTTTTTAGACAGAATGGATACTCAATGGATAGGCAATAAAAAAAGATTTCTGGATAAGATTGATTTGATGGATGCAAGTTTTTGTACTACAGAACCTAAATCCTTAAATATACCATCTAAATATAAAGTGTTTTTTATGCCAAACCCTGTAGATGAATCTTTTGAAAAATTGGAGAATTATAATAATAAAAATTTTAATAATGACGTTTTTTTCGCAATGAGTCATGGGGTTCATAGAGGGGTCTTAAAAAAAGGTAAATTTGACCAGAGAGAAAATTTTATTAATAAACTAATTTCTTTAACGCCAAATATTAGATTTGATTTATATGGAATGAATGGTGTCCAACCAGTTTGGGCGGACAATTATCTTTTAGCAATATCCCAGTCAAAGATTGGTCTGAATCTTAGTCAAGGAAAACCAGCTGAACTTTACTCTAGTGATAGATTTGCTCAATTAATTGGTAATGGGTTATTAGTGATGATTGATGAAAAAACTAAAATTGGAAACTTTTTTAACAAAGATGAAATCATTCTTTACAAAAATATTAAAGATTTATCAACTAAAATTGTGAAATATAGTAACGACAATCATCACAGACGTAAAATTGCAAAGAAAGGCAGAGATAAATATTTTAAATATTTTAATTCAACTATTGTTGCAGATTTTATTATTAATAAAACTATTGGTACAAAAAAGAAATTTTATTGGGAAAACCTTTAAGATGTTCTCAATTATTATACCAACGCTCAATAATTTAGACTATTTAAAATTGTGCATAAAAAGTTTAAAAAAAAATTCAAATTTTAATCATCAAATAATTCCGCATGTTAATATAGGGGAAGATGGTACAATAGATTTCCTCGAAAAAGAAAATATAGAATATAGCTACACAAAATAT
This sequence comes from uncultured Pelagibacteraceae bacterium, assembly GCA_902599625.1. Lineage (GTDB taxonomy): Bacteria > Pseudomonadota > Alphaproteobacteria > Pelagibacterales > Pelagibacteraceae > Pelagibacter. The sequence continues at coordinate 154,318 of CACKGF010000001.1, forward strand.
AATTCAGGAATATGTGAAGGTATGAATATGGCTTCAAAAAAAGCAAAAAATGATTTGATTTTATACGCTCATGATGATTTTTATTTTTGCCCTGAATGGGACTTAGCTTTAACGAAAGAAATCAGCAGAATTGGTCACAAAAAATTTTATTTGTCAGGTATTATGATGAATAATGGACCACTTAAAATTGATTGTGGAAATTCTTTAGCTAATTTTAACGAAAAAAAATTATTAGAAAATTATCAAAATGTAAATCACTACGATTTTCAAGGATCTACTTGGGCACCTCATTTAATACATAAGGAATTGTGGAATAAAGTTGGTGGTTTTAGTGAAGAATATTACCCAGGAACTGGTTCGGACCCTGACCTAAATATGAAACTCTGGAAGGAGGGTGTAAGAATATTCAAAGCTTTAAATAGATGCAAAGTTTATCACTTTGGATCAGTAGTAACCAGAAACTACAAAAATCATCCAACCATTAAAACTGAGTCAGGAAGCAAAGGTGCTAAAATTTTTATACTTAAATGGGGGATATCAATTGCCTTTTTTAAAAGATTTTACCTTAAATCTGATACAAAATATTCAGGTGAACTTGGTAACCCCAAGATAAACTTAGTTTATTTAATAAATTTATTTCTATGTAAATTAAATTATTTTTATATAAGATTTATTTATAGAAAATATAATAAAATTAAATTATCAAAAAAATGATTTATATTTCACACAGAGGATATATTAATGGAGTTGATGAAAAACTTGAGAATAACCCAGATAATATTTCAAAACTTTTAAAAAAGAATATACATGTTGAAATTGATGTGAGATATCACAATGATAGCTTTTACCTAGGACATGATAATCCAAGATACAAAATTGATGATAATTTTTTAAAACAAAAAAATTTATGGTGTCACGCAAAAAACCATAAAACATTAGATGAAATAAGAAAAATTGACTGTCATTATTTTTGGCATCAAGAGGACGATTATACCTTAACAAGCAAAGGTTTTATATGGGTATATCCAGGCAAGCCATTAGTTAAAAATTGTATTGCTGTACTTCCAGAAAAATTTAAACAAGATTTATCTATGTGCTATGGGATTTGCACTGATAATGTTAATAGATATTTTAAGGATTTATGAAAATCAAAGGTCTTATTTTTGATTTAGACGGTGTTTTAGTTGACACGAAAAAAATTCATTTTGATGCTCTTAACAGCGCTCTTAAATCTGTAAATTTTGAAGAAATATCATTTAAAGATCATGTAAATGTATACGATGGATTGCCTACATTGGAAAAACTTAAAATTTTAAGTAAAAAAAAAGGATTAAACAAAAAATTTTTTTCCAAAGTTCAAAAGAAGAAACAACTAGAAACTCAAAAACTTTTAAATAAGAACCTCAAATATAATCCTAAAATTTTTAAACTATTTTCAAAACTATCAAAAAATTATAAGATTTGTATTGCCACTAATGCAATAAATAAAACACTAGAAGTTTGTTTAAAGAAATTAAAAATCAAAAAATTTATTTTTTCATCATTTTCTAACCAAGATGTAGTTAACAACAAGCCCCATCCAGAGATTTATTTAAAATGTCTTATTGATATGGGTTTTAAACCAAATGAAACTCTAATTTTTGAGGACTCATCTCATGGTGTAATGGCTGCTCAAGACTCTGGGTGCCATTTATTTACTGTAAAAAATCTAACTGATATAAGTTATAATAATATTGTAAATTTTATGAAAAATCTTAAAAAAGATAAAAAGAATACAGGTAAAACAAACTATTGGTCTGATCCTAATTTGAATATTTTAATTCCAATGGCAGGCGCTGGTAGTCGTTTTAAGGAAGCGGGTTATATTTTTCCTAAGCCACTTATTGAAATAGATAACAAGCCAATGATACAATGGGTTATAGAAAGTTTAAAGCTAGAGGGTAATTATATTTTTATAGTGCAAAAAGAACATCAAGAAAAATATAATATTAATAGTGTATTAAAGATATTAAAACCTAATTGTAAAATTATAGAATTAGATCATATTACAGAGGGAGCTGCATGTACAACTTTGCTTGCAAAAAAATTTATTGATACAAATAATCCACTGGTTATTGCAAACTCAGACCAATATATAAAATGGGACAGCATTAAGTCTATGTATAATTACAACCAAAAAAAAATTGATGGTAGTATTTTAACATTTGAGGCGATTCACCCTAAATGGTCATACGCTAAAACTGATAATAATAATTTTGTGACTGAAGTTGCGGAAAAAAAAGTAATATCCAAAAATGCAACTGTAGGAGTATATTATTGGAAAAAAGGAAGTGATTACGTCAACTGTGCAGAGTCAATGATAAAAAAAAATATACGAGTAAATAACGAATTTTATGTATGCCCAGTTTATAACGAAGCGATAGGTGAGGGGAAAAAAATTGTAATAGATAAAGTTTCAGAAATGCATGGATTAGGAACACCTGATGATTTAAAAAACTTTATTACCAAAAAAAATTTAACTAATTAATTAATGAATGCAAAAAAAATTTTTGTAATAGCATGCTATTATGATGGGTCTAACGACTCAATTTTTGAATGCGTAAACTCAATCCAAAAGTATTATAAATTACCTCAAATTGTTGTAATTGATAGTAATTCACCTGATAAGACCTACTTTAAAAAGTTAAAAGATAAGAAAGTAATCGTTTATAATGCAAAAAATAATAATTACGATACAGGTGCATATTGGTATGCCTTTAAAAGGTTTAAAAAAGTAGATTTTTTCTATTTTATACAAGATTCAGTTATATTTAAAAAAAATTTATCTAAATATGAAAAACACGATTTGACTACTTTTAGATATTTTTTATCAGTTAACAAGGTTGGTGGTCGAAAACTTGAGAAAACGAGAAAAAACATTCAAAACAGAGTTCATGATTTGTTTGTACGAAAAGATGGATACAAAAATCATGATATTTACGGATTTGATTTTGAGAAACAAATTAATTGGTGCAAACTAAAACTAAAAAAAACTGATTATTTTATGCCAAAAGTTTGGATAAGTGTTTTTGGTCCAATGTTTATGTGTAAAAGTATAGTAATGAAAAAACTATACAAAAAAGGATTTAATAAAATACTCCCAACAAATAAACTAGAACAAATGTCTATGGAAAGATTGTTTGGAATTGCTTTTCAGCAAGAAGGATATGATGTATCAAATTCAATTCAAGGAGAGCATTTTTCTACACCTTTTGAAACATTAAATTTTCAAAAAAAATTTTATAAGCGAAAATAATTTTAAAGTCTTTTAATTGATTTAATGCCTTTAATGGCTGATAATAAACCGTCTAATCTTATTTTATAATGTTCCTCTTTTTTAGTATTTTTTGTTATTTTTGAATAAAATATTTTTATTAAAGTTCTGGCTAAAATTGGTGTAAAAAAAAATAAACTGTAAAAATAACCTTTATTTTTTTTTATAAAATAAAACTTCGACCAAATAAAATGCCATGTATATAAATTTTTAAGTTTAGCAGCCTCTTCCTCATTTTTTGTTTCAACTGATGTACCAATATCGTGGTATACCTTTTGTGAATTAATTTGATAAATTTTAAAATTATTTTTATTTGATCTGTGACAATAATCAGTTTCTTCAAAATACAAGAAGAAATTTTCATCGAATTTTCCGTTTTTATCAAATATTTCAGAACAAAAGAACATTGCAGATCCACTAATTGAGTCTATTTGTCCGTATTTTTCATTAATATTTGATTGTTTGTGAGATTTTTCACTAACGTTTTCAAATCTAGGTCCTAATGCACCAAAATTGTCATTTAATTCTTTTGCTGAATAGTAAAAATTTTTTATTAATTCATCATCAATTTTTTGCATATCAGGATTCAAAACAAAAAAGTATCTCGTAGTAACATGTGTTCTTGCTAAATTTATTGCACTTCCATAACCGTTATTTTTAGAAAATATTATTTGTATTTTTTTATTTTTCCCAGTTAGTTCATCTTTAATTGTTTTATCGGAAGAATTTTCCACAACTATAATTTTGAAAGCATTAGATATTTTATTTATAAGGTTAAAAACCTTTTTTTTACTTCTATGAGATACTATTATAATTGTAACTTCTTTATATGAATCATCCATTTTCAATATTTATATCTTAATTTTGTTCAATGCATTATTCTTAAATATATTTGCTTCTCTTATATATCTTCTTACCATTTGTGTTGTTTTATGTCCCGTCATAGCCATAATACTTCTTTCATCTGCACCAGACTCTGCAGCTACAGTAGCAAATCCTGCTCTTAAACTGTGACCTGCGAAGTTTTTATTTTCTATACCTGCTAAGTTTAAATATTCTTTCATTAGCAATACAACAGATTGATCTGTTAATCTTTTATCTGTTAATAACGAACCTTTAGTAAATCTTCTAAAAATAGGTCCAGATTTAATCTTTGAAACCTCTAACCATTTTTTAAGACTAGTAACAGGACAATAAATTTCATTTGAGAAGTAGGGAAGGCCTTTTATCATTCCCTCTCCAAATTGATCTGTTTTTGATCTTCTGATAGTTATTTTGAGGCCTTCAGGTACAAACTCTAAGTCTTCATGGTCTATAGAAATTAGTTCAGTTCTTCTAAAACCACCACCAAACCCAATTAGTATTATTGATCTGTCTCTTAACTTTTTTATCTCTTCGCATTTTTGTTCATCTATTACATTAATTATAGATTTTAAATGATTGATTAATATAGGTTTTTTACCTTTTTGATTGCTTCCTTTTACTCTTTTAATACCTAATAAGTTCTCAGTTATGATTGGATGTTTTGTATCTAAATAGTGTCCTTTTAACTTATGAACCATGCTTATCGACACCAATCTTCTTCTTATAGTGCTTATTTTAGAATTTTTAGACAGATGGGTAAGATATATAGATACAATTTTTGGCTCTGATGGTAATGAATTCAGTCCATGCTTGGCACAAAAAGCTCCAAAGTCTTTAAAATCAGATTTATAAGCCCTTAATGTATTATTAGCTTTAGAACTTTTAAGATTATTTAGAGTTGCCTCATGAAGCGATTTAAGATCTGTAGTTAGTTTATTCATAATTACTATTGATAACAATTAATTATCATTAGTAATAATATAAGTCATTTAAGATGTCAAGTAAATAAGTTAATTTGTTTTTATGTTAAAATATATAATTTTAGCTCTAGCTTTTATTGGAATAGTTTTTTTTGTGCTGTTTAGATTTGAAAAATTAGATAAGCCAGAGAAAAAGAAATCTATATACATTTTGATAGCAGTATTAATTTTAAGCTTAATTGGTATTATTTCATTATTGTACTTTTAGAGTTATTAACGTTATTCACACCTATCCTGCTTAATCGCTTAAAAAGTGATACATTCAACCTTAATAGTTTGTTATTGTGAGATGAATTAAGGGGCAACCCTTAACTGGCCGACTGGGGAAAGGCCGAGAGGACCAAGCCCAGGGGGCAGAAAGTCTTACGGAGTAGCGCTAAAATCGTAGGGCGGAAGGCATGGCGGTAGCGCATACAACGACGTGCCAAAACTACTGTTCTTTGCACCTTAAAAAGTGCAAGGAAACAGGGGTTTTTCTTCATGAAAGGCACTAAATTTCAATTACAGGTATGGAATTATCTAAAAAAGATTCCTAGAGGATCTGTAAAAACGTATAAACAGGTAGCTATAGCAATAAATAAGCCAAAATCAGCTCGTGCGGTTGCTAATGCCTGTGCAAAGAACCCTTATGCTCCAAATATACCTTGTCATAGGGTTATTAGGTCTGATGGAGGCCTTGGAGGTTATTCTGGAAGAGGTGGAGTTGCTCAAAAATTGAAATTGTTGAGGTTAGAAAAGGTTGATATTTAAGGCTTTTTTTCAATTAAAAACCCAATAAAATCAACGTTTTTTTAATATTTAGTCTTTAAATTGATATTATTTATAAATTCAACGATCAGTTGCACCATTCTGAAGACAATTCTTAAAATTGACCCCTCTATGGCCGTTTAAATAGCATATTCAATATCTGCATTGGTCTAAAATTATGGAACAACAATAGTTTTAGACACCCCTTTTTTTTGATTTTTTACAGTCTTTGAATTAATATTAATGGCTATTTTAAAGGTTTTTTCATTTTTATCATTAATTTACGTTTTTTTGTTAGTTTTTTTACCAAAAAATTTATTTTAAAGATGTTAATAATATTCAATAATAACAATAGTTTACAATAATATATTAAAGTATTACTTTAATTATTAGTAAACGTATATTACCTATTTATTTAAGTCTTTTAACGATGTTCTCTCGCCTTGATATATAGATACCACTAAGAATAATAATAAATAAACCAAGGAAAGTCCATTTATCAGGGAAATCGCTAAAGAAGTAATATCCTATTATAATATTTGTAACTATTTCAAAGTAACTAAATGGAGCTAATTTCGAAGCATCAGCATATTTAAGAGACAATATAATAAATAAATGACCTACACATGCAAATATTCCAATAGCTGCCATCATAGACCATTGATTTAAGGTAGGTTTAATCCATACGAAAGGCATAACAAATGAGATTATTATGGCCCCTACTACACCAGTTAATAATAAAGTTAATAATGGATTATCAGATGAACTTAGTTTTCTTGTAATTATTAAATAAAAACCATACATAACCCCAGTTCCTAAAGCTGCTAAACTTGCTAAGTTTATTTCTACAAATCCTGGTCTAATTACTACCATTGATCCAATAAAACCAATTATAACTGCAGACCATCTTCTAAAACCAACTTTCTCACCTAAAAAAATTGGAGAAAATGCTGTAACGATTAAAGGGGCAATGAATGCTAATGTAAGAGCCTTTGCTAACGAAATTATTGAAATTGAATAAAAAAAACAAACATTTGCGGTTAATAAAATTAAACCTCTAATAAGTTGTAGTTTAGGTTTATCAGTCCAAACAAGGTTTTTTCTAAAAAAGAAAAACATTATAGGCAATGTAAATGCTACTGTGAAGAAGTATCTTGCCCACGTAATTTGTAAAACTGGAAGATCAGAACTGAGATATTTTGCAAAACCATCCATTATGGGGAGCATTACCCACGCTAATAGATTAAAAGTTATAGCTTTCATTGATATATTATATTTAATTGAAATATCTTAAAGCAAAGAATACTACAATAGGAATAGTTATAAATGACATTAAAGTTGATGTAACAATTGTACTTGCAATACTATCAACAATTTTTTTGGGAGAATACATGCTTCCAACTAAATAGTTCAATATAGCACTTGGCATCGCACTTTGTATTAAAAGTACTCCTGCAGGAAATCCTGAAAGATCAAAATAATAAATAACAACAAAACCTATAATGGGACCTATTATAACTCTTAAAAATGAGAATATAATTGAGTCTCGAAAAGAAAATTTAAACCTTGTTAATGCAATACCCAAAGACATCAATACCAAAAAAATAGTTGCATAAGTGAGAAGAAAAGTTGTGTTTTCAAGAAATAAAGGTGTTTTGATTTCAAAAAATAGAAAAAAAACAGAGACTATAATTGCGTATACAGGTGGACTTTTAATAAGAATATCAAATGAAAATTTTTTTTTTGCTAAAAAAACACCTAATGTGAAATGAAATAGAATAATTACAGAAGCAACAGCCGAAGCTACTCCTAAACCTTGAGTTCCATAGGCAAATAAGCAGATTGGAACGCCCATATTCCCAGTATTTGGAAGAATTAATGGTGGGAGTTCCATACTAAGATCTTTTTTAAGAAGGAAAAGTATTATAAGTCCAACTATTGCAAAACCACCAATCATTAAAATAGCATATGCAAAGTAATGAATAAAAATATTTAAAGTTATACCTGTTGTCGTAACAGTATAAAAAATCATTGCTGGAGTACCAATATTTCCAGCAAAATTTGTTATAAAATTAGTATCAAATTTCGGATTTTTTTTACCTAAATAGTAACCAATACCTATGACAAAAAAAACTGGAAAAATAACTTCAAAAATCTTTACGTATATTTCCATTACTTAAAAAGCCTTAATAAAACAGGCTTTTTAAGCACATTTTTGTTTTTTTGTAACGATCTTAGGCATTTATCTGAATTTATTTGTTTAGTTGCATGTGTAATAATAACAATTGAAGCTGTTTTGTTTTTGTTATTCGGTATTTGTATTAATCTTTGAATAGAAATTTTATTATTAGCTAAATTTTTTGTGATTTGAGATAACACACCTTGTTTGTCTTTTACTTCAAATCGAATATACAGAGAATTTTCATAATTATTAAGATCATAACTTTTAATTTTATTCCGTTTTACATTTGGAATGCCAAATGGATATTTAATATTTCCTCTCAAAATTGACATTAAATCTGACATTAGTGCCGATGATGTAGGTTCGGGCCCTGCCCCTTCACCTTGTAAAACACTTTCTCCGACTGGTTTTCCTTCTAATATTACTGCGTTCATTACACCACCAACATTTCCAATATATGTGTTCTTTTTGACCAAACACGGGTGCACCCTTTCAAAAAGCTTATTATTGATGATTTCTGTAATGCCTAATAATTTTATTCTAAGATTTAATTGATCTGTTATTTCAAAATCCTTTGGTTCGACATTTTCTATTCCTTCCATTAAAGAAACTGAATTCGATAAACGTTTATTAAAGGCTAAAGCAGATAAAATCTTAACTTTAGCAAGAGCGTCATACCCATTTAAATCTAATTTTGGATTACCTGGTTCCGCATACCCCAATTTTTGGGCTTTGATTAGGACATTTTTAAAATTATCTTTTGTTTTTTCCATCTCAGATAATATGTAATTACATGTACCGTTCAATATTCCATAAACTTTTGTAATGTGATTGGTTGCAAGACTATCTTTAATTGTTCTAAGAATTGGAATACCACCTCCAACAGATGCTTCAAACTCTAAATTTACTCTTTTATTTTCAGCAATTGAAGAAAGTTTGTCACCATGTTTTGATATTAAGGCTTTGTTTGGAGTTATGACATGAATTTTCCTATTCAAAGCAAACTCAACACATCTCTTTGACATTCCATCTGATAATCCAATACATTCAAACAAAATATCAACTTGTTTACTCTTAAGCATATTAATTGGATCTTTAAAAAAGATCTTTTTATTAATTGGGTATCTTCTTTTTTTATTTTTGTTTCTTGCTGATAAACCAACAATTTTAATTTTTTTTCCTGTTAAAAGTTGAATAGTTTTTTGATTTCTTTTGAGTTCATTATAAAGAAAAATACCTATTTGTCCTAATCCTACAATCGCAATATTAAATTCTTTTTTCATTAATCTAAGCTCGGATATCCTTTAATATTTCCATTCTTTTCTATCAAAACCCTAAATTCTTCGAAAGTCATCTTTTTATTTATGTCTACAACCTCTGTCTTAAGATCTTTTTTGCTGCATGAAATTAAAATGAAGAATATTATGAATAAAAAATTTTTCATTTTAAACCCTCATTAAACTTAAAATTATAGATAAAATTTAAATTTTGAACCGCTTGCCCTGCCCCACCTTTTATCAAATTATCTATACTGCTTAGAATAATTAATTTTTTTTTATCCTTAGATTTACAAACTGATATTTGACAATTATTTGTGTTAATAACATCATTCGTGCTTAGAGCTTTATTCTTCAATATTTTTATAAATTTATCTTTCATATAATATCTTCTTAATTCATTGTATATTTTATTCAAATTAGATTTACTTTTATAATTTAAATAAATAGTTGATAAAATCCCTCGAAACATAGGTAATATATGAGGAGTAAAAGTAAATTCTATGTTCTTTTTAATATAGCTCAATTCCTGTTGAATTTCTGCATTATGTCTATGAGAACCTATTCCATAAGCACTTGTTGAACCATATAGATTTTTATTCTTGAATTTTTTATGAACGCCACGACCAGCTCCAGAAAAACCTGATTTTGAGTCAATAACAATATTTTTAAAATCAATTAAATTTTTTTTGATTAAAGGGAATAACGGTAAAAGTATAGATGTAGGATAACAGCCTGGACAAGCTATAATTTTGCCTTTTGATAAATTTTTCTTGTTAATTTCAGTTAAGCCATAAACACTTTTTTTAAGATTATTTAAAGATATATGTTTAATCCCATAATATTTGTTATATAATTTTGCATTCATTAATCTAAAATCAGCTGATAGATCAATCATGATATTTTTTTTTAATAGTTTGTTAGCGATTTTTTGAGACTCACCATTAGGCAAGGATGTAAATATAACATCTACATCTTTAAATAGTTTATAATTGATCTTGATTATCTTCGGTAGCTTATATTTCTTTAAATCTTTATCATAAGATGAAATATTCTTACCAACAGATGTATTGCCACAAAGATATTTTATTTTCACATTTTTGTGTTTACAGAGGAGTTTCACCAATTGAGTTCCAATATAACCCGTTGAGCCGGCAATTAATACGTTAAGTTTGTCCATAAATTATTATAACAGTTGATTGTAAAAAAGTAATTATCTTTTAGAAAACTGAAAGCTTCTTCTTGCTTTTCTATGACCGTATTTTTTACGCTCAACAGAACGAGAGTCTCTCGTGGTAAGTTTTTCTTTTTTTAAAGGAGCTTTGAATGAAGCGTCGAATAACAATAAAGCTTTTGAAATACCATGAATCATAGCTCCAACTTGGCCACTATGTCCACCACCTTTCACAGAACATCTTACGTCGTAAGAAGTTGATTGTTCAATAAGCTCAAAAGGACGTAACAATTGATTCACATGATTAGATCTTTTAAAATATTCGTCATATTTCTTACCATTAACAAAAATATTACCACTACCCTTTTTAAGCCAAACTTTAGCAATTGATTTTTTTCGTCTTCCAGTAGCGTATTTACCGTCTGTGAAATTACCCATACTTTGTATATTTTCTGTAGCCATAATTAATTTCTGACAATATTTTTATTATTTAATTTTGACACATCAATAAATTCTGGACTTTGAGACTCATGAGGATGTTTTTCTCCAACATAAACTTTAAGTTTTGATAATTGTTTTTTTCCTAAAGCTCCACCTGGTAACATTCTTTTTACAGCCAATTTTAATACTTCCTCAGGTTTTTTTTGATGTAATTTTTCAGGTGTTGTTTCTTTTATACCCCCTGGATAACCTGTGTGTCGGTAGTATTTTTTATTTTCAAATTTATTTCCAGTAAATTTTATATGTTCTATATTTTTTACCACTACAAAATCACCATGATCCATGTGAGGTGAAAATTTAGGGCTATTTTTACCTCTAATTATTTTTGTAATTATAGTAGCTAATCTACCTACAACTGCATTTTTGGCATCAATTTCATACCACTTACAGTTTATTTCACTTTTTTTAACGAATTTAGTCATGTTTGCGGGGATTAATACTTAGAAATAGCCTATTGTCAAATTATTATATTTATCTTGTTTTTTCCAATTATCTTATGATAGCCTAAATAATTATATGAAAGTAGTGCATAATTCACAATTTCTACTGATCAAAAAACACAAATCATCAACGAAGGGAGAAAAAAATGAGTAAATCAAAGAATCCAGAGACTATTGCTCTACATGGTGGTGAATATAGAAGTGATCCAGCAACTACAGCAGTTGCCGTTCCGATTTATAGAACAACATCATATCAGTTTAATAATACTGGACATGCAGCAAATCTATTTGCGCTCAAGGAGTTTGGAAATATCTATACAAGGATCATGAACCCAACAAATGATGTTTTAGAAAAAAGAGTTGCAGCAATTGAAAACGGACTAGCTTGTGTAACTGTTGGCTCTGGTCAAGCAGCTTCTACTTTTGCAATTCTAAACGTATGTCAATCAGGTGACAATTTTGTTAGTTCAACAGATCTATATGGTGGAACAGTAAACTTATTTACACATACATTAAAAAAACTTGGTATTGAAGTAAGGTACGCTGATCCATCTGATCCAAAAAATTTTGAAAAAGCAATAGATGACAGAACAAGATGTTTCTATGCAGAAACATTACCTAATCCTGCTTTAAGAGTTTTCCCAATTAAAGAAGTTTCTGATATTGGAAGAAAGCACAATATACCTCTAATAATGGATAATACTGCAGCACCAGTAATATGTAAGCCATTAGATCATGGCGCAGCTGTTGTAGTTCATTCTTTAACTAAATTCATTGGAGGTCATGGTACAGTAATCGGTGGATGTTTAGTTGATGGAGGAAATTTTGACTGGACAGCTGATCCAAAAAGACAACCTTTATTTAATGAACCAGATATGAGTTACGGTGGAGCAAAATGGGGTGAAGTTGTACCTCAATTGACTGGAGCTAATGTATCTTTTGCAGTAAGAGCGAGAGTATGTCTATTAAGGGACTTAGGAGCACCTTTAGCACCTGATAACGCTTGGGGTATCATACAAGGTCTAGAGACAGCACCTTTAAGGATGAAACAACACTGTTCAAATGCTGAAAAAGCAGTTGACTTTCTAACCAAACACAAAAATGTTGAAAGAGTTATATATCCAACACTTCACAAAGGAGCAGTTGGCGATAGAACTAAAAAATATTTTTCTGGAGGTAACGGTGCTCTGGTAGGTATTGAAGTTAAAGGTGGTGTAGAAGCTGGTAAAAAGTTTATTGAGGCTTTAAAAATGTTTTATCATGTAGCAAATATTGGAGATGCTAGAAGTTTAGCCATACACCCTGCTACAACTACACATAGTCAGCTTACTGAGGAAGAATTATTAGCAGCCGGTGTTACACCTGGATACATAAGACTGTCAATTGGTATAGAGCATCCGGATGATATTATTGCAGACTTAAAACAGGCACTTGATGCTTCAGGTAAACCAAGTCTGAAAGCTGTAAGTTAATTATTCTTAGTGTTTATAAATAAAAAATAAACACTGAAGCTTACAAGTAGAATTGAACTAATTTGGTGCATAGATGCAATAAACATTTGTGCACCACTAGTTACAGTCAAAATTCCTAACACTATTTGAAGCAATAATATTAAACCTAAAACTATAACTATTTTATTAAACATTATTAATTTATTTGAAATTACCAAATAAAGAGTAATCAAATACACAGACAATATAACATAAGCTAAATTTCGATGCATAAATTGAACTAGAGACGGTTCGCTAAAAGCTGAAATCTTAAACAAATTGTAGAGATTATTGTCATTTGGAAAAAATGTTGATCCCATTAACGGCCATGAATTATAAATTTTTCCAGCATCCATACCCGAAACAAAAGCACCAACAATTATTTGTAAAAAAATCAAGAAAATGAAGATCTCAGGTAATCTAAATTTTATATACCCATAGTTAGAGTTTAACTTTATTTTAAGATTGAAAATTTGCCAGAGTATGAGTGTTAAGATAATAAAGGCAGTTGTTAAGTGAAGAGATAATCTAAAATGGCTCACATCAACTTTATTAACTAATCCACTCATAACCATATACCAGCCTATAAATCCCTGAACACATATTAATAAGAATATAAATATATATGGTTTTGTTTTTTTGAAACCTAGTCTTAAAACAAAATATATTAATGGTATTAAAAAAAATAAACCTATTATTCTACCTAGAAATCTATGAGCCCACTCCCACCAGAAAATTACTTTAAATTCTTCTAGCGACATATTGAAGTTTTGTAATTTATATTCAGGTATTTCCTTATATAAATTAAAGTAAGCAAACCATTCAGAATTTGAAAAAGGTGGTAAAAATCCTTTAAATAATTCCCATTCAGTAATTGATAGACCTGAGTCAGTTAATCTTGTAAGTCCCCCAACAACTATTATTGATGATACTAAGACAAACATAATAATTAACCAAAAAGACAGTAAATTTTCGATACTTTTATTTATGTACATATATGAATAAATATAATAATTATAATCAAATCCAAAAGATTAAATGTCGCCTAATAATAAAAAAAAATTAATTGTTTTAAGAAAAAAACTAGATTTACTTGATAATCAACTAATCAAAATATTAAAAAAGAGATTTAGTGTTGTTCAAAACGTCTTGAAACTTAAAGAAAAAAAGAGTGAAATAATTGATAGAAAAAGAATTAATGTAATTTTAAATAACATTAAGAAAAAATCAAAAAAGAATAAAATAGATACTAGGATTACCCTAAAAGTATGGAAAAGTATGATTAACGCTTTTATTCAATACGAATTTAGAAATTTTAAGAAAAAAAATAAGTAATTATTTACTATGTGGTGGAAGTTTTTTTTCAACAAAAACTTCATGTTTTCTTGTGGAAGGATTATACTTTTTTGCTTTTAACTTGATTTTAGCCTTTTCGCCGCCAGCTGGTTTTTTCACATAATAAAAAAATGGACTATCAGGTTTAGCCTCTGGAACCAATCTTACTTTAACGTGTGTTTTTTTTGCCATTTGAGGTTTTTAATTCCTTTATTAATTTATTAATTTTGTTTAACTTATACTTTAAATCTAATGCATTTATAGTTTTATTTTCATTAGCGTCAATATCAAAAAAATCTTCATTTAATTGTTTTTTGGCACCAGAGATAGTCATTCCTTTATCCTTAAGTAAGAACTTAATTTTCTTTAGAAGATCTATATTTCTATCATCATAATGTCTTCTTTTATTTATTATAATTGGTTTTATTTGTTTAAACTCACTTTCCCAATAACGAATTGTATGAGTATTTTTTTTATTTCCTATAGAGTCCAATTCTAATATTTCAGCAACTTCACTAATTGTCTTATAGGCTTTTGAGCTTTTTTTCATTATTCGTATTAATAAAGTTTTTAAAATCTTTAGATGGTTTAAATAAAACTACATTTCTTTCTTTAATAATTTTTTCCTCTTTTGTTTTAGGGTTTCTCCCAACACGACTCTTTTTAAAACGTATATGAAACGTTCCAAAATTAGATATCTTAACAACTTTATATTTTTTGAGATTTTTAACAATATCAGACAAAATATCCTCAAGAATACTTTCTGACATTTTTTTTGAAAAACCTATTTGCATAAATACAGAGTTGATGATTTCTTTTTTTGTAAGATTTACTCTCATTAAGTAATGATATTATCTTTAATTTTCTCTATCAAGTTTCCATTAACAATTTTTTCACAAACTTTTAATGAGTTAGAAAATCCAATGTAATCAGTTGAGCCATGGCTTTTTACCACTGGAGAGTTTAAACCAATAAGTATTGCTCCATTATAAAGTCTTGGGTCTAATTTATCCTTGACCTTTTTTATATTCTTAATATTTAAAAATGAGAGAACTTGTCCATATAAGTTAGATGTCATTGAATTCTTCACTTCTTTCATTATAAAATTTGCTGTACCTTCCGCTGTTTTTAGTGCAATGTTTCCAGTAAAACCATCTGTTACAATAACATTTACATCACCAGACATAATGTTATTGCCTTCAATATAACCAGCAAAATTAAATTCATTACTCTTTTTTTCACTTAAAATCTTGTGAGCGCTTTTTATTATTTCATTACCTTTTATGTCTTCGGATCCAATATTTAATAGCGCTACCTTTGGTTGCTCTTTAGGAAAAAGCGATTTAAACAAAGATGAACCCATTATTGCAAAATCAGTTAAATTTTTTTCACTGCACTCAATATTGGCTCCAAGATCGAGAACAACATTCATTCCTGATTTATTCGGCCATAAAGCGGATAAAGCTGGTTTATCGATATTTTCTATCATTTCTAAATTCATTTTTGCAATTACGAATAATGCACCAGTGTTTCCTGCTGATATAACTATATCTGATTCTTTTGATTTAACACTTTCTATCGCCTTCCACATGCTCGAATTTTTTCCTTTTCTAGCAGCTGTTAGTGGAGAGTCAGTATCGAGTATTTTATCTTTTGTGTCAAAAATCTTATAAGAGTTGTTTCTTAAATCTTTTAAAAATTCTTTAATTTCTTTTTCATCACCAAATATATTGTAATTTATATTTTTTGTTGATTTAGAGTGATGCATTATTCCATCTAAAGCTTTTTTTGGTGAACCTTCCCCACCCATTGCATCAACTGCAATATTTAAGATTTTGGTCATATAAAAAAATTTATTCCTTGGGATCTAATACCTGTCTACCTTTATAAGTTCCAGTTTTAAGATCTAAATGATGGGATAGACGATACTCTCCAGACTTTTTATCTTCAACAACATTTTTCGTAGAGAATTGTATATGAGATCTTCTTTTTCCAGCTCTGGATTTAGTGGTTTTGCGTTTTGGTACAGCCATAATTTAAAATTTATGATTTATTACACTCTTTGTAAATGATTTTAAAGCAGTTTTCGATAAATAAATTTCGAAGTTATCAAAATAATTAACAATTTTTAGATGATTATCTTTCAAATTGTAATAAAAACTCAAAATTTCACCCTTTTTTATATTATCTAAATTATTCCAATCATTAATCTTATCCAAAATTGAGTAAAAAATATTTATATAATCTTTCATTTTTTTGTTTATTGATACATCACCGTAACCAATTTCTCTAAGACTTAGCTCAATTTGTCTAAAAAAATAATCAAAAAATTTCTGAAGATATTCTTTGTCAGTTTTTTTTTTATACTCCCTTAAAAAGAATGCAAAATGAAACAATAAAATTAGTATTCTATCAGAAAAAGTGTCTTTATCAGTAAATATAGAAAAAAGACTTTTATTTCTAGAGAGATTAACTAAAGTGTTATATAAAGTTACAAATTCTTTAATCATGAAAAATCTAATTCTTATATCTTTATTTCTAATTATTACAAATTGTTCATTTAATCTAGTAGATGATCATCATGGAGTGTATTTTATTGAAAAAAAAATGAAAAAAATACAGGTTAATTCAACAAATAAGAATGATCTAATAAAAATTTTCGGGGAACCTTCGACAAAAAGTACGTTTGATAACGATGTGTGGATATATATTGAAAGAAAAATCACTAATACTCATTTATTTGGCAAGAGGGAACTAGTTATTAATAATGTTCTTGTGCTTGAAATAGATGAAAGAGGATTGTTAGCAAAAATTGAATTTTATAACATAGAAGATATGAACAAAATGAAATTTGCAAAAGAGAAAACAATGATTTCTTATGGCAAAAGAAGTTTTGTTTACGATTTCCTAGCCAGTATGAGGCAAAAAATTAATGACCCTCTGGGAGTAAGAAAAAAAAGAAGAGAACAAGGTAAGTAATCTAATTATCCTGCTATCACTGCTAAAAGTAACAAAGCAACTATATTTGTGATTTTTATCATTGGATTAACTGCTGGTCCTGCCGTATCTTTATAAGGATCACCAACAGTGTCACCAGTAACTGCTGCCTTGTGAGCTTCGGAACCCTTGCCACCATGATTACCGTCTTCAATATATTTTTTGGCATTATCCCAAGCGCCACCACCAGCTGTCATAGAGATTGCAACAAAGAGACCAGTAATTATAACACCAAGCAACATTGCACCTACAGATGATAATGCAGCAACCTGGCCGCCGATTTGGTAAATAACTAAATATAAAACAATTGGAGACAAGACAGGTAAAAGTGACGGTATAATCATTTCTTTAATTGCTGCTTTGGTTAACAAATCTACCAGTTTCCCATAATCAGGTTTCGCTTTTCTTTTCATAATACCGGGTATCTTTTTGAATTGTCGTCTTACCTCAATTACAACTGCACCACCTGCTCTTCCTACAGCTTGCATTCCCATAGATCCAAAGAGGTAAGGTAACATACCGCCAACTAAAAGACCAACAACTACAAAAGGGTTAGATAGATCAAAACTTACAACAACATTTTCTAGTTTTGAACCTGGAAGATCTGAGAAAAATTTTATATCCTCAGTGTATGCTGCAAATAAGACTAAAGCTCCTAATCCTGCAGAGCCGATTGCATAACCTTTAGTTACAGCTTTTGTAGTATTTCCAACTGCGTCCAAGGCATCAGTAGTCTTTCTTACATTTTTAGGTAAGTTTGACATCTCAGCTATTCCACCAGCGTTGTCTGTAACCGGTCCATAAGCATCTAATGCTACCACCATTCCAGCAAGAGCTAACATTGCAGTTACTGCGATAGCTATTCCATATAATCCAGCAATATAATTTGTTAATAAAATTCCACCAACAATAATTAGTGCTGGGATTGCTGTTGCTTCCATAGAAACAGCAAGACCTTGGATTACATTTGTTCCGTGACCAGTGGTAGATGATGATGCAACACTTTTCACTGGTCTATAATTCGTGCCGGTGTAATACTCCGTTACCCATATAAGAAGACCTGTAATTACTAATCCGATTACACTACAGTAATAAAGACTTAAGCCAGAAAATTGTTTGTCACCTATAGAATATGCTTTATCTAAACCTAAAACATAGTCAGTAAGTGGATATAAAACTAAAAGAGATGTAATTGCAGTAACAATAAACCCTTTATAAAGAGCAAGCATTATATTTTTTGATGAACCTAATCTTACAAAAAATGTACCAAGAATTGAGGTTACTATACAAGCGCCACCAATTGTAAGAGGATAAACCATCATCATTAAATCATTTTGGAAAAAAATTGAAGACAAAACCATTGTAGCAACAATTGTAACTGCATAAGTTTCAAATAAATCAGCTGCCATTCCTGCACAGTCGCCAACGTTGTCACCAACGTTATCTGCTATTACAGCTGGGTTCCTTGGATCATCTTCTGGAATTCCTGCTTCTACTTTCCCTACTAAATCTGCGCCAACATCAGCTCCTTTTGTAAAAATTCCACCACCCAGTCGTGCAAATATAGAGATAAGTGAAGCACCAAATCCTAATGCAATAAGTGCATTGATTAATTCTCTTTTATCAACGTTAAATTTTAAAAGTAAATAATAGTAAACTGCTATTGATAATAAAGCTAATCCAGCTACTAACATTCCAGTAACCGCACCAGACTTAAATGCAATTGATAATCCCTTTGACAAACCTTTCCTAGAAGCTTCAGCAGTTCTAACGTTAGCCTGTACTGATACCAACATTCCTACATAACCAGCAATACCAGATAATGCAGCTCCAATTAAGTAACCTAGACCCACTAAGAAGCTAAATGAGAAACTTATAATAACAAGAACTACCAAACCAACAATTGCAATAGTCTTATACTGTCTGTTTAAATATGCTTTTGCTCCAATTTGAATTGCAGAAGCGATTTCTTGCATCTTGGAGTTTCCTGTGCTTGCAGCTAAAATATTTTTTCCTGTAAAATATCCGTAAACTATTGATAGGATACCAGCTAAAATTGTGTATATTAAGATTGTTTCAACATTATAGTTCATAAATTCCTTATGTATTAAAAGTTTCTATTTAAAAAAAATGGACATTACAAAAATAAGTATAAAAGGCAATATAATATTAGTTAAAATTGGTGAGTATAACCAAGGTTTTTATTTATTCTAAACTTCTTATTACCTTTTAAAATATGGGAATCTTGGTGTTTTTTTAAGATTTTGCCGATTCTTTGTATTTTAAGATTATTATTTTTAGAGTATTGGGTAATTGAAGATCGGTTTTTTTTATGAGAGGTGAAGATAATCTCATAATCATCACCGTTAAAAATTATATTTTCAATTTTAAGCCTTTTATTTATATTTAAAACCTTTTTGAGTTGATTTGATAATTTAATGTCATCTAATCTAATTGAAAAACCATATTTCTGTTGTCTTATCATTTTTTTTAAATCAATCAATAATCCATCGGATATATCAATAGACGTATTTGCGAATTTTTGTAAGAAATTTACCATCTTTAAATTTATAGATGGCATATAAAATTTAGAAATGAAGTATTTTTTCAATATTTTTGGTATTGAAATATTTTTTTTCAAAATTTGAAGACCTATGAAACTATCGCCTAAGTGACCACTAATGTATATATCATCTCCAATCATTGAGTTGTGTCTTTTTACTATCTTATTGGAAAATCCAATAACACAACATGTAAATGAATTGGTATTAGAATAAACGGTATCCCCACCAGATAATTTAATATCAAATCGTTTCTGCTCTGACAATAAAGAGTTTGAAATTTTTTTTAAATTTTTTTTTGAGAAAGATTTTGAGTTACCGCTCGCTGATAAGAAATAATATTTAGGTTTAACACCCTTACAGATTAAATCTGATAGTGATGATCTTAAAATCTTTTTAATTACAAAATTAGGTACTTTAAAATTAGGAAAGTGAATTTTTTCAACATAAGTATCAATTGAAACTGATAATTTATTAGATTTATCAAAAAAAATATCATCATTGAGACCTTGGGATGAATTATTTTTTTTTGTTAATCTTTTTAGATATTTGTCAATTAGTTGAACTTCGTTCATTTAAGCTCTGATCTTATTTGATATTTTATCTAATAATGCATTAAGATATTTCGTCTGTGATAAATCTATAAAATAGTTAGACGCATTTAGATATTCTTTGATAATTATTTTTGAAGAAACATTTGGTTTATATAAAAATTCAAAAATAGCGCTTTTTATTATTATTATAAAAATTTTATCGAGTTTTTTTAGTTGAATGTCATTTTCTAAATGTATTTGAATTTCATTATCAATTACTTCATTTCGTTCAATTGTACCCTTCACAACATCCTTTATAAATTTTTTAAATCTATGTTTTGGAAATGTTAATTCCTCTTCTTTATTAAAAAATTTTCCATATAATTTTTGAATTATAATTACTCTAGGATTATTTTTTGGACTGTATTGTGGCTGCATCTTTTTAGTTGTCGTTAATCAAAAGTTCAATTGCTGCATTTGCAGCTTCTTTACCTTTGTTTTTATTTGATTTGTCAGCACGTTCAATTGCTTGGTCTTTATTTAAGCAAGTTAAAATTCCATTTCCAATCGGTTTTTTATTTTCAATTGATAATTTCATTATTGCATCTATTGAAGATTTGCTGATAAAGTCAAAATGAGGTGTTTCACCTTTTATTACACACCCCAAAGCTATAAATGCATCGTATTTTTTTAAATTTTTTGATATGGCGTATGGTATTTCAAAAACACCTGGAACATAAATAATTTTTGTTTTAAATTTTTTTTTATGATTGCTTAGAACATCATTTGTACCATCAATTAACATATTGATAATATCTTCATAATATTTTGATGCTACTATACAAATTTTTTTCATTTTATTATTTCTTGTTTAATAATTTTAATTCCAAAACCTTCTAGACCGATAACTTTTTTTGGCGATCTAGTAACTAATATCATATTTTTAACTCTTAAGGCTTTAATTATTTGAGCTCCAATACCATAATTTTTAATTAATTTATCAGTACCAGTATTATTTTTCTTTTCAGATTTAAAGTCTCTTAAGGTTGAAGATACAGATTTCAAATTAGAGTCTCTAATAAAAACAAGTACACAATTATTGTAATCTTTAAAATAATCTAATGTATTGTTAAATGAATTAGGCAATCGCTTTCCTAGTAAATAGCTTTCAACTAAATTAGAAGATATAACTCGCACTCTAGTATTTTTACTGGGACTGATTTTACCTTTTATTAATGCGAAATGTTCAGAGCCATCAAGTTGGTTTTCAAAAATTTTAATTTGATATTTCTTATCTTTAATTACAATTTTATCTGTTTTCTTTAGCTTAACTAGTTTTTCATTCTTTAATCTATAAGAAATTAAATCTTCTATTTTTGCTATTGCCAATCTATGTTTATTTGCAAATTCCAAAAGTTCTTTGCCTTTTGTCATTACTCCTTTATCGTTCATTATTTCACATATTACAGCTGAAGGATTTTTTTGTGCTAATTTTGAAATATCAACTGATGCTTCCGTATGACCTGCTCTTACTAAAACTCCACCATCTTTCGAGATGATTGGAAATATATGTCCTGGGGAAACTATATCTTTTTTTTTAACATTTGTTTTTATTGCTGTTTTAATTGTTAAAGATCTATCTTTAGCAGAAATACCAGTTGTAACACCCCTTCTTGCCTCTATTGATACTGTAAAGGCTGTTTGGTTTCTTGATTTATTTATTGGAGACATGAGAGAAAGATTTAATCTTTTAGCTTGCTTATTCGTTAATGATAAACAAATTAATCCTCTTCCATATTTAGCCATGAAATTAATTTTCTTTGGAGAAACATTTGAAGCTGGTATTACTAAATCACCTTCATTTTCTCTATGTTCATCATCTACAAGAATATACATTTCACCTCTTTTGGCTTTGCGAATAATATTTTCTATAGAGCTAAAATTTTTTGTTTTCATAAAATTTTTTTACATATTTTGAAAGAATATCTATTTCAATATTAACAATATCATTAACTTTTAAATTTGATAAATTAGTAAGTTTTAATGTATGGGGAATGCACCAGATTTGAAAGTTATTACCTTTTATTTTCGATATTGTTAGAGAAACACCGTTTACAAGTATTGAGGCTTTAGGTATTAAATATTTTGAAAATTTATTTTCAATTTTAAATTCAAATACAATAGTTTTACCAACCTTTTTTATTTTTTTTAATAAAGAAGTGCAATCAACATGGCCTTGGCATATATGACCTGAAATATCTTGACCATACTTTAAAGGCATTTCAAGATTTATCTTTTGACCAATTTTAAGATACTTAAATTTTGATTTGTTGATACTTTCTTTAGATAGATAAAATTCTAATAAGTCTTTTCTTTTTGAAACCAATGTAAGACAAACACCGTCACACGCAATGGATGAACCAATATCATTTTTGTCTAATTTAAGCTTGCTCTTTATAAATATTTTTGTCCCTGCGTTTAATTTCGAAAATTTTGATACAGTTCCCTGTTGATATATAATTCCGTTAAACATTTTTTAAATAAATCTTGTAATTTTGTTTTTATCAAAATACTGATTGATATTATTCTTAATTTTAAATTTTTTTGATAATTTATAAACAATTTTTTTAATGTTTAATTTACCAGATTGTCTCAATTTATTATCTGTTTTTATTAAATAAAATTCATTAAATAAATTTTTATCCAACATTTTGTTTGTAAACTGATTTCCACCCTCAACTAATAAAAAACGAATATTATTTTGGTATAAAATCGACATAACTTTTTTCAAGTCAAATTCACCATTTTTTTCAAGTTTAACATTGATTAGTTTTACTTTTTTACTCTTAAGAAACTTTATCTTTTTTTTATCACCTGAGTTATAAAAGATAATTATTTTAGTATTCTTTAATTTGAAAATATTTGCATTTTTTTTAACTTTTAAATTCTTATCTATAATAACTTTAATTGGTGAATACTCATTTAAACCAGATAATCTACAATCCAATAATGGATTGTCTTCATTAATCGTCTTGTAAGTGACTAATATAGCTTGATTTTTATACCTTAGATGATGAGAAAAAGATTGAGTATATATATTAGAAACATATTTTGATTTAGAACTTTTAATAAAAAAATCTTTTGAGCATGCTATTTTTCCTACTACATAAGGTTGTTTATATTTTCTTTGAAAAATATAAGGTTTATAAAATTCATTTATCTTAGGTACATTAATATTTTTAACTTTAATTTTTTTTGATTTAAGAATTTGTTTGGCTCTTTTTGAGGATCTTTCATCAATGTCATGAGCACCAAAAACAAGCCTAGAAATGTTTTTATCTATTATAATGTTAGTGCAAGGTGGTGTTTTTCCATAATGACTACAAGGTTCTAAAGTTACATAAAGAGTCGAACCCTTAGTTATTTTTTGATCAATTTTATTTAATAAACTAAACTCAGAATGAGGTCTTCCATTATAACCTGTGGAAGCTAAGGAAATAACCTCATCATTTTTAACAAGAACACTTCCAACAGAAGGATTTGTCCCTGTTAAACCCTCCATATTTTTTGCTAAATTCAAAGCTAAATTTAAATAGAGCTTATCTTTTTTTGAAGACATCTATTTTGTCTACAAATTGTACAAAGTCTTTTTCTTCTCTAAAATTCCTATAAACTGATGCAAATCTTACATAAGCTACTGGGTCTAAATTTTTTAAACCATCCATAACCATTTTTCCAATTGCATTGGATGAAATTTCATTTTGCCCTAACTCTTCAAGTGACCTTGAAATATTAGTAATAAATTTTTCAACAGTTTCAGTATCAATGGGTCTTTTTTTTAAAGCGATATAAATTGACTTTGATAATTTATCTCTATCGAATGGTGATTTTCTTCCACTCTTTTTAACAACCATTAATTCTCTAAATTGAATTCTTTCAAAAGTAGTAAATCTTTCTCCACATGTGCAAAGTCTCCTTCTTCTTATTGCTGTACCATCTTCAGTTGGACGTGAATCCACAACCGATGTTTCACCTTTTTTTTCACATGGACAAATCATTTACTATTTTAAATTTTTATAAATCGGAAATTTTGAACACAGTGAAATTACTTCTTCTCTTACTTCTGATTCAACTTTCGCATTATCGTCTGGATTTGCTGATAAACCTTTTATTGTTTTAGTTATTAGTTCACCTACTTTTTTAAATTCATCTAAGCCAAACCCTCTTGTAGTTGCAGCTTGTGTTCCTAATCTTATCCCAGATGTTATCATTGGACTTTCTGTATCATATGGAATTCCATTTTTATTACATGTTATGTTAGCTCTACATAAACTGTCAGCTGCAATATTTCCTTTTACATTGAATGGCCTTAAGTCTACTAACATTAAATGAGTATCGGTTCCGCCTGAATATATTTTAAAACCATTGTTTTTTAATGTCTCAGCTAAAATTTTTGCATTTGCCATTACATTCGAAATATAATTTCTAAATTCTGGTTTTAATGCTTCAAGGAACCCAACTGCTTTTGCAGCAATTATGTGCATCAAAGGTCCACCTTGATAACCTGGGAAAACTGCAGAATTAAATTTTTTAGACAAAGCTTCATTATTAGTTAAAATAATTCCACCACGTGCACTTCTAAAAACTTTATGAGTTGTTGAAGTAACAACATCAGCATACTCTACTGGATTTGGATAACCTTTACCTGCAACTAAACCAGAAAAGTGCGCCATATCTACCATAAAATATGCACCTACTTTATCTGCGATCTCTCTAAATTTTTTAAAATCTATTTGTCTAGAATACGCACTTCCACCTGCAATTATAAGTTTTGGTTTATTCTCAACTGCAAGTTTCTCTATAGATTCATAATCTAATAATTCAGTTTTTTTATCTACATCATATGCAATAGCATTAAACCACTTTCCTGATACAGAAGCTTTAGATCCATGAGTGAGGTGACCGCCGGAATTTAAACTCATTCCCATTATAGTATCACCTGGTTTTAGTAATGCTAAGAAGACTGCACCATTAGCTTGAGCTCCGGAATGAGGTTGGCTGTTAGCAAATTTACAATTAAATAATTTTTTTAGTCTTTCGTTAGCTAAGTTTTCAGCTACATCAACATGATCGCATCCGTTGTAATATCTTTTTCCTGGATAACCCTCAGCATACTTATTAGTTAATACAGATCCTTGAGCTTCAAGAAGAGCATTAGAAACAATATTCTCTGATGCAATTAGTTCAATATGTTGCTGTTGCCTAGCTAATTCATCATTAATAGCTTTATATATTTCTGGATCGGTATCTGATAAGTTTTTTTCAAAAAAGTTTTGATACTCTATATTTGTATATTTACCTTCACTAGACATAATTTATTTTATTTTTTTAACCCTTCTCAAGTGTCTACCACTTTCGAATCTAGTTTTCAAAAAAATATTAACACAATTTAAAGCTAATTTTGCGCTAATAAGTCTCGATCCTAAAGCGATTATATTGGCATCATTATGTAATCTCGATAATTTGGTATTTTCAATACTATAACACAATGCGGCCCTTATATTTTTAACCTTGTTTGCGACTATTGACATTCCAACACCTGAGCCACAAACCAAAATCCCACGATTTTTTTTACTTTTTGCAACACTTTTTGCTAATTTTTTTGCAAAATCTGGATAATCTACAGAATTATCATTACTGGGTCCTAAGTCGAAAATTTTTAATTTTTTCTTTTTTAATGAATATTTTATTTTTTCTTTTAGTCTAAATCCAGCGTGGTCTGAAGATATGTAAATTTTATTCAAATTAATTAAATTTGTAATCAAGTACACAAGCAACAAGATGAATTCTATTCTCTTCCCCACCATTAAATGCATTGTGATACTTTTTATTATTCGTAATCCAAACTGATCCATCAGCTGGCATGTGCTTAGCTACATTATCTATTACCATTATACATCCAGGGTTTGTAATAATTGGAATATGTAGTCTAGGCTCTGGATCACGATGCCAACTTAAAGTAGATCTTGGTTCCTTCAATAATAATCTTACTCTGCCTAATTTATATTTTTTTGATAATTCTTCATAAACAGTTTTAAAATAGGTATCTTTATATTCATCTATAAACTGTGTGTATCTTTCTTCGTCAATCATTTTGTCCCTTGAAACTTCTTTTCCATCACTGCTGGGTTTTGTCCAAAATACTCCACGAACATTATTTCCTTTAATTGACTCTGGATCTCCTGGTATTTGATTTAATGAAATTCCGGCAAAGTGAGGAATTCCTAGACTTGTATCAAAACCTTTTAGGTTTAAAACTTTTGTGCAAGCTTCTCGAAGTTTGGTAATATCGAATTTGATATCTTGTTTTTGAAAATCGTTAAATGATAGTGACATTTTATAACTTTTTTATTAATAGCTTATAAACTATTTTTATATATATTACTATTGTCGCATTAAAAAACATTGAGAATGATTATCACTGGTAAATACCCCAAATTGAGAATGAGAAGATCAAGAAAAACTGATTGGATGAGAAGATTAGTTAGAGAGAATTCTCTTTCTAGCAATGATTTTATATTACCAATCTTTGTAACAGAGGGAAAAAATAAAAAGATTCCAATTAAAACTATGCCTGAAGTTTTTAGATATAGTGTCGATAAACTTGACCAGATTGTTGATAGAGCCCTTAAACTTAAAATTCCAATGGTGGCAATTTTTCCTCAAACAAATAGTGGTTTAAAAGACTCTTATGGTAGTGAAGCTTTAAATGAAAACAATTTAGTTTGTAAGGCTATTAGAAAGATTAAAGATAAATACAGAAATGAAATCGGTATAATGACTGATGTTGCTTTAGATCCTTACACATCTCATGGACATGATGGGATTTTAAGAGATAAAAAAATTCTTAATGATGAAACAATAGAAATATTAATTCAACAATCTCTGTTACAAGCTCAAATGGGTAGTGATGTTATAGCTCCATCAGATATGATGGATGGGCGTATTGGTGAGATTAGACAAGAACTTGATAATAATTCGCTTAAAGATATTAAAATATTATCTTATGCTGTAAAATACGCATCTTCTTTTTATGGTCCCTTTAGAGATGCAGTTGGATCAAAAAAATCTTTAAAAGGTGATAAGAAAACATATCAGATGGACTTCAGTAATTCCGAAGAAGCTTTAAGAGAAGTGGCATTAGATATTAAAGAAGGAGCAGATCTTGTGATGGTGAAACCTGGTCTTCCCTACCTCGATATAATAAAAAAAGTGAAAGAAAATTTTAAAATACCAGTTTTGGCTTACCAAGTTTCAGGTGAATATAGTTTGTTAATGAATGGTATTAACAAGGGATTAATTAGTGAAAACTCTATTTATGAAACACTTATGTCATTTAAAAGAGCTGGCGCTAATGCAATTATTTCATATTTTGCAGATAGAATAGACAAAATTATTAAAAATTAAGATTTAAAATCGTCTATGAATTTTTTTCTTTGATGAGGAAAATTAATACTGTTAGGTAAAAAAAGATTTGTTTGTAAATACTCACTTATAAGATTCAAACCGTCTATAATATCTTGATTATTTACATTATCTCCGCTTTTTGAAATAAGAAAATTGGGAACTTTAATTTTTTTTTGATTTGTAGTAATAAAAAATTCATCTTTTCCGTTGGACTCTTTTTTTGCATATTTCTTTACATCTAAGTCAAAACCAATCAATCTTAGAAAATCAAGTTCCCAAAAAATATAATTTTTATACCAATCTTCTTTTTCTAGAATTAAAAATAACTTATGAACCAGCTCATAAATTGATGTATTTTCTTGATTTTCTACAGTTAGTAATTTTACTAAATTTAATGCTGCATTAATGCAATACATCGATCTTTTTTGGGAGAAAAATATTGGAGTGTTTACTTTTAAAATTTCAACTTTAAAATATCCAAAACTGTCATCACTTTTCGAATTATAATTTAAATGAAGCTCATTGCCAATTTGTAAATAGTTTTTGATTTTTTTTGATGATGCTCCAAAAATAATACCTGAGCACTTACCATGATTTTTAGTATAGAAATTAACAATGGTTGAATTTTCTTGAAATTTATTCTTTGACAACAAAATACCTGTATCTGTCCAATTCATTTTTTAAAAGTATCCAATAATTTTAAAGCAGCTTTCTGTTCAGCTTCTTTTTTAGAATTACCAATCCCCAAATATTTTTTTGAATTTTTTATTTTAACTGAAACTTTTATAACAGGTTTATGTCTTGGGCCTTTGTTTTCTATTACATTATAAATTGGGAGGGTTTTATACAATTTAAGAGAATATTCTTGAAGCATTGTTTTTGGGTCTCTGTAAATTGTTAGTTTTTCATTTAAAAATCTTTTCCAATAATTTAAAATGAATTTTTCAGTAACATCTAATCCTTGATCTAGGTACAATGCTCCTACAATAGACTCTACAGTATCTGCCAAAATTTTATTCTCTATTTTAGAATTATCCTTATTGTCACCTACTAAAATATAATCCTTTAGAGATAAATAATTAGAAATCTCGACACATCTTTTCTTATTAACTAATGATGCTAACTTTTTATCAAGATCGCCCTCTTTATCTTTTGGAAATAGTTTATACAAATTCTTTGATATAACTAATCCTAAAACTCTATCTCCTAAAAATTCTAATTTTTCATTGTTATTTAACGGATTATTGCTTTTGTGTGTCAAGCTTTGCAGCAAAAGATTTTGATTTTTAAATTTGATACCTATAATTTTCTCAAAAGAATTTAAACTTTTTCTCATTATCTTATTTTTTTAAACAGTCTGTCTAATCTAAAACTTTTATTCCATTTCCAAAACTCAATAAATCTTCCTATTTTTTTGTCAGTTGAAAAAAAGATGAATCTAGCTTTACCAACAATATTATCACGGTGTACATACCCAACGCTTGTCAAAAATCGACTATCCTTCGAACAATCTCTATTGTCTCCTAAAAAAAAATAATGATTATCAGGTACAACAAATTCATCTGAATTTTGATACGATCCAAAATTATTATAAGCAGTTAAATATTTCTTATTTTCTATTTTTTCTTCAAAAAGATTTGTATCTAAAACTTTACCACCACAATATATTTTCATTTCTGACTTTAGTTTTGATTTAAGGATTTCAACATCGTTAAGATATAGATTGCCATCGATAAATTGAATCTTGTCTCCCGGTCCACCTATAAGTCTTTTAATATAATCGGTTCTGTTATCTGCGGGTGTTTTGAATACAATAATGTCTCCTCTATTTGGTTCATCAAAAAAAATACGTTTTTTAATAGGCCCTAAACTAAAAGGAAATGAATGCTTGCTATATCCATAAGTATATTTGGTAACAAAGATCCTATCTCCTACCAACAATGTAGGCTCCATTGATGATGACGGAATATAAAAAGGTTGAATTAATAAAGACCTAATTACAATAGCGATTACTAAAGCATAAAAAATAGTTTTGATATTATCTATAATTTTTTGTTTCATTTAATTTTTTGAGTTATAACGTATGCAACTGAATATTCTCTTTCATCTGATAATGACAGAAAAATTTTAACTTTTTTCAATTTAAGTTTTCTTTTTAATATATTTTTTAACTTATTGCTTAAAGTAAGGTAGGGTTTACCACTTCTTTTTTTTGATACATTTATATCTTTAAAATTAATATTATAAGCAAAACCAGTACCAAGAGATTTTACGAAAGCTTCCTTAGCAGCGAATCTTTTTGAAAAAAACAAAACTTTCTGATTAATTTTTTTTGAGTCTTTAATTTCACTAGATGTGAATATTCTATTGATAAATTTTTTATTTTTAATAAGTTTTTTTATACGACTATTTTTTACAATGTCTGTTCCTACACCAAAAATATTCAAAGTCATCTTACGATCTTTTTGAATTCTTTAATAATACTAGGCATACCAGACTCTAAACTTTCACCTATGATAAAGTGACCAATATTAAATTCTTTTATGTATGGAATTTTTCTTAAAATTTTTGTTGTTTTGTAATCTAGTCCGTGTCCTGCATGTACCTCAATGTCATAATCAAATGCTAATTTACTTGCATCTTTAATTCTCTTTAGTTCATTGGAAAATTTTGCACCTTTTTTAACTAAAATTGATATTTTTCCTGTGTGGAGCTCAACGCATTTCGTTCCTATTTTTTTCGAGATTTCAATATTTTGTTTTGAAGGGTCTATAAATAAACTTGTTCTGATTTTAGCTTTATTAAGTCTGGATATAATTTTTTTTAAGTTATGAAAATTTTTTTTTAAATCTATTCCCCCTTCTGTGGTAATTTCTTTTCTTTTTTCCGGCACTATACAAACGTAATTAGGCATGTTTCTAAGAGCAATTTTTAACATTTTATTATTACATGCCATCTCTAAATTTATTTTAATTCTTTTTTTACAAAGTTTTTTTAAATCTAAGTCTTTAATGTGTCTTCTGTCTTCTCTTAGATGAACTGTAATAGAGTCGGCTCCAGAATTAATTGCAATATTTGCAAATTTTAAAATATTTGGATGATTTTCTCCTCTAGCGTTTCTTAATGTAGCCACATGATCAATGTTAACACCGAGTTTAGACATTATTTTAGATATCTACTTCCTGGTTTTGTAATTTGTATATTCTTTAAAGAAGATGGTAATTTATTTCTCTTATAAACAGGAATATCTAGTTTTACTTGAGATATAATTTTTTTTGACATTTTTAATTTTTTCGATCTGTCAATTAGGCAAGCAATTCCAACAAACTTTCCGCCAAATCTTTTAATAAGTCTTACACACTCCAATGATGATTTTCCTGTAGTGATTACGTCTTCTACTATTAGTATTTTTGCTCTTTTTTTAATATTAAAACCTCTTCTAAGTTTAAATTTTTTATCTACTCTTTCACAAAAAATAGTCTCTTTTTTTAACAATCTTCCTATTTCATAACCAATAATTACACCTCCCATTGCTGGGGATAGAATGACATCAAAACTTTTAATATTTCTTTTAATTTTTGTTGCCAAGGAACTTATAAATTTTTTAGCTTGAGTTGGTTTGCTTAAAAGCTTAGCGCATTGAACATATTGGGGTGAATGTAGACCAGACGAAAGTACGAAGTGTCCCTCTAAAAGAGCGTCAGTTTTTTTTAAAACCGCCAAAGAATTTTTTAAAGAAAGCATATTTTTGGTTTTTGTGTCTTATAATTTTAAATTTATACTCTCTTTGTTTTAACTCACTTATTAATTTTGTAAAGTTTTTGAGATCAGAAATAATTAGATTAAATCTAAAATTAATTGAAGTTTTTGTTTTTTCTACCATTTCAACACTAGAAATATTTACGTGATTTTCTCCAATCATAGTAGTCACTGTTCCAAGAACACCTGGTTTATCAGGTAACGAGATCCAAAGGGTAGTATTATATCTTTTGTCAGTTGGTTTAGAATTTTCTCTATACTGCCAATATCTTCTTATTGCAGCTCTCGCTTTACCTGTTTTAGCTGAACTCAACCAATGTAAAGATGGTGATTCTTTCTTTGATGTTATAATCTTAACCACATCACCATTTCTTAAGATACTTTGTAAATGACTGTCTTTACCGTTTATTTCTGATCCAATAGCAGTATCTCCAACTTGTGTATGTACAGCATACGCAAAATCTATTGGAGTAGCATCTTTTGGAAGTTTAATCACAGATCCCTTTGGTGTAAAACAAAACACATTTTCTTGAAACATCTGAAGTTTAGTATATTCATAAAAGTCCTCTGGATTTTCATTTCTCTCAATTATTTCAACTAGATCTTTCAACCAATCGTATTCTTTCCAAGTTAAAGAATTGAATTTTTCAGAAGATTTATATTTCCAATGAGAAGCAATTCCTCTCTGAGCGTATTCGTGCATCTGCATTGTTCTTAATTGAATTTCAATAGGTCTTTTGTTTGGACCAATTATGGCGGTATGTAATGATTGATATTTGTTTATTTTAGGAGATGAAATATAATCTTTAAATCTTCCCGGTATACAATTCCACTTTTTGTGGAACACGCCCAAAGTCTTATAGCAATCTGATACATCGTCAACAATTACCCTAAATCCGATTATATCTGTGATTTGCTCTAATGATGTTCTTTTTTTTTGAATCTTTCTCCAAATAGAAAAAGGTGTTTTCTCTCTACCAAATATCTTAACATTTAATCCTTCTGCTTTTAAAATTTTTTGAAACTCCTCAGAAATCAAATTAAAATTTGAAATATTATTTTCTTTTATTTCATCAAGTCTTTCTTTAACGAGATTTCTTGCTTCAGGATTTAAAATTTCAAAAGAAAGATCTTCCAACTCATCTCTAATTCTATTCATGCCCATTCTGTCTGCTAATGGAGCATATATTTCCATCGTTTCTTTGGCTTTTCTAATTTGTTTTTCTTTTAATTTTACAAATTTAATTGTTCTCATGTTATGAAGTCTGTCAGCTAATTTTACAAGAAGAACTCTTATGTCTTTGGAGGTTGCTATGATTAATTTTCTAAAATTTTCAGCTTTAGAATCCTGTGCTGCTTGATTTTCAAATGCAGAAATTTTTGTGACACCTTCCACTAAATCAGCAACTTCTTGACCAAATTCTTCCTTGATTGTTTTATAAGTAGCTCTAGTATCTTCAATTGTATCGTGTAATAATCCAGTTGCAATAGTTGCGCTATCAAGTTTTAGATCTGAAAGAATATTTGCTACAGCTATTGGGTGAATAATGTATGGCACACCTTCATCCCTTTTTTGTTTCTTGTGAGCCTCAAGAGCAAAATTATAAGCTTTAGTTAAAGTTGTCGGGTTTAAAAACTTATTATATTCCCTTACCTTATTTATTAATTCTTCAGATTTAAGCATATTTAATTATACCATTACTTTGATAAATCTTTATATCACTAATTGATTTAGAGTTTAATTTTTTTATTAAAATATCTATTTTTTGCTTATTTTTTGGATGTATCCAGTTTTTTTTTATTTCATATAATGGAATTAAAGTAAAATTTCTTTGATGCATTCTTGGGTGTGGAGTAATAATTTTTTCTCCTTTATGAATTATACTTTTACAAGTATTGTTGAAATCAATAATATCTATATCGCAAGTTCGTGGTGCGTTTTTTACACTTTTTTTTCTTCCTAATAATTTTTCTATTTTTTTTATTTTTTCAAACAAATCAATAATTGTTAAATCTGTTTTACATTCAATAATGAGGTTTAAAAATTTTGGATTAGATTGGTTTGGCCACGATGGTGTTTCATAAAGTTTTGAGACTTTAAGAAAGTAACAAAAATCTGATAAATGAAACTTAGTTTTTTCAATATTATCAGCTCTATTTCCCAAATTTGAACCTAGTGCCAGTATGATGGTATTATGATGATCTTCTAAAATATCTTGCTTTATCACGGTTCCAGTCCCTTGTTTTTTTTGTTTGTCGTTTATCAAATCTTTTTTTACCCTTTGCGACGGCAATCTCCAACTTTGCTCTCCCTTTTTTAAAATACATTTTAAGAGGTATAAGTGACAATCCATCTCTATTAACTTTACCAATTAATTTTTTTATCTCTCTTTTATTTAATAACAGCTTTCTCTGTTCTCTAGGATTATGGTTAGTAAAACTTGCCTCTTTATAAATTGGTATGTGTGAATTTACTAAAAAAAACTCACCATCTTTTTCAATAGCATATGATTCTGCTATATTTACTTTTCCTGCTCTTACAGACTTAATCTCAGATCCTTTTAATACAATTCCTGCCTCTAAAATTTCTTGGAAAAAAAAATTAAAAGATGCTTTTCTATTTAAACAAATTATTTTGTGTCCAGGTTCTTTTTTTACCATGCTACAATAATTTTGCAGACAATAATGCTTCTTTTACTTTTTCCTTAGTGGATTCTTGTATTTTAACTAATGGCAGTCTAACATCATCACTGCACAGACCTAAAAGTTTAGCTGCATATTTTGCAGGTGCTGGATTGCTTTCAATAAATAGAGCTTTATGAAGTGGTTGAAGCAAAGTATCAATTCTTTCAGCCTCTTTAATTTCATTGCCAGAATTTGATTTTGAAAATTTTTGAAAATCAGAACATAGCTTAGGTGCTATATTTGCTGTAACTGAAATTATACCAACCCCTCCTCTTTTATTAAATTCAAAAGCAAGACCATCTTCACCAGTTAGCTGAATAAAATCAGGACCCAATTTTTTTAAAGTTTGATCAAGTCTATTTAGGTCTCCTGTCGCATCTTTTACACCTGCAATATTTTTAAGTTCATAAAGTCTTGCCATTGTATCGACTGACATATCAATAACGCAGCGACTTGGAATATTATAAATAATAATTGGCAAGCTTGTATTATCATTAATTGATTTATAGTGTTGATATAAACCTTCTTGTGTTGGTTTGTTGTAATATGGAGTAACTACAAGTACGCCATCAGCTCCTGCCTTTTCTGCATGCTTAGTTAGCGCTACAGCTTCAGTTGTAGAATTTGATCCAGTGCCTGCAATTACCGGAATTTTGCCTTTTGCTTCTTTAATACAAAGCTCAATGACTTTTTCATGCTCCTCATGGCTCAATGTGGGCGATTCACCAGTTGTTCCTGCAGGAACTAAACCATTTGTGCCATTTTCAATATGAAAATTTATTAGTTTGATATAACAATCTTCGTCTAATTTATTATTCTTAAACGGAGTTAATAACGCAACATTTGATCCTTTAAACATATAACTTTATAACATAGATTATCGATTCATTTACAAAAATATGATCTTTTTTAAAATATTTATCAAATTTATTTTATTCTTTCTGTTAATTTTAGGGTCGTATTCATTCGCTAGTGAGCTAATTATTCCACCGAAAAAACCAATTTTATCAACTGAAGTTAAAAAAAAGATTATATCAAAAAAGAACATCATACCTCCAATAAAACCTACTGCTAAAAAAGAGAAAGAAGTTCAGGAAGAAACAAAAGAAAAAATTGAAAAAGTAGAAACTGATAAAGATTTCCAGAATATAGGGATATTGCTACCTAAAAAGAAACCAACAATAATAGTTAAAAAAACAGAACCAAAAAAAGAGAAAGTTAAGAAATCTAAATACTATAGCAAAAAAGACGTTAAAATAGCTCAACAATCTTTAGATTTAATTAAAAGAAAAAAATGGCAAAGTGCAATTAAAATTGCTTCTCGTGCAAAAGATAAGTCAATATATGATTTCACAATGTGGAGATATTTATTAGAGAGAAACAATAATGCCAATTATTCTGATTACAGTTCTTTTTTAAAAAAAAACGAAACTTATCCTCGTCGTGGTAGAATTGAATATCTATCTGAAAAGAAATTATCAGTGAAAAAGATCGGTCACAAAAAAATAATAGATTTATTCGAGGATAAAAAACCATTAAGTGGATATGGAGAGATAGTTTTGGGGGAAAGCTTATTACAAGACGGGCAAAATGTAGACGGTATAAAGTTGATTAAAAAGGGATGGATAACTGCCGATTTATCTAAAGCAGAACTTAGACCTACATATAAAAGAGTAAAAAAATATTTATCATCAGAAGACCATATTAAAAGGGCTGATTACCTTGCTTGGGAAAATAAATATTGGGATTTGAAAAGAATGTTAAGATATTTACCAAAAGAGTATCAACTTCTTTATAATGCAAGACAACTACTAATGAGTAAATCATATGGTGTGGACAATGCAATTTCAAAAGTGCCTGAAAATTTCAGAAATGACCCAGGTCTTAACTATGATAGATTAAAATGGAGAAGAAAAAGAGGTCGCATAGATAGCTCATTAGAAATTTTGTTAAACATTAAAAATACTAAGAGTTATATGGTAAGACCAGACAAATGGTGGGTAGAAAGGTCAATTATTGGAAGATCGTTAATTTATAAAAAGAAATATCAAACAGCCTACAAAATTGTCAATAACCACTCATTAGAACAAGGAACTCCGGAATACGCTGAGGCAGAATGGTTTAGTGGATGGATTGCTTTAAGTTTTTTAAATGATCCAATTTTAGCAAGAGAACACTTTAAATCTTTTTATCAAAATGTTGGCTATCCAATTAGTTTATCTAGAGGAGCTTTTTGGTTAGGAAGAACATATGAACAACTTGGTGACCCAGTAACAGCTGACAAATATTATGGTGAGGCATCAAAATTCCCAACTACATACTATGGACAACTTGCTCACATGAAAATAAAACCTGATGAAACATTTTCTTTAAATGAAACCATGAAGCCAAATGAAAAGTACAAAAAAGAATTTAAGAATAATAAATTATATAAACTTGTTTATTTACTTTATGAAATTGAAAGAGATAAGTATACGAAACATATTTTACGTCATTTAGCACTTGATAATATAGAACAAGGTAGTGAAGTACTGGCAGCAGAACTGGCAACTGAAATTTCAAGATATGATTTTGCAATTCAGATTTCTAAATTAGCATCCTATGAAAAAAGATTTCATAATCAATTTAATTATCCTGTCATTAGTACACCAAACATGGTTGGTGGAAGAAAAATTCCTAGCCCTGCATTAATACTTGCGGTTATAAGACAAGAAAGTGAATTTGATAGTAAAGCAAATAGTTACGCTGGTGCTAGAGGTATGATGCAACTAATGACTTACACAGCTAAGCTCGTTGCAAAACAAGCAAAGTTACCTTATTCAAAATCAAGATTAACTTCAGATCCTGAGTATAATATAAATTTAGGGTCACATTATTTAGCAGGACTAATTTTAGAATATGATGGGGCCTACCCTTTTGCTATTGCGGCTTATAACGCAGGTCCTAAAAGAGTAAGATATTGGAAAAAAATAAATAAAAATCCTCAAAAGGATCAAGTTGATTATGTAGATTGGATTGAGCTTATCAAGTTTAAAGAAACAAGGAATTATGTTCAAAGAGTTCTAGAAAATTATAACGTTTATCGATACGTGCTAGAACAAAAGCCTATCAAAATGAAAGATTTTTTCGCTAATTACCCACTATACTAAAATCTAAAAAATGGCGGAAGGAGAGGGATTCGAACCCTCGGTACACCTTTTCAAGCGTACGGCGGTTTAGCAAACCGCTGGTTTAAACCAGCTCACCCATCCTTCCTTATATACTGTGTAACTTGAAATCATTGAATATTCAATATTTATCAAGTATTTTCTCAAAAAATGAAAAATAAATATTCAATATTTTCTTTAATTAAGAATGCTTTTAGCAACCATGAAAATTGGCAAAGAGCATGGAGAGATCCTGAGCCTAAAAAAGAGTATGATGCTGTAATTGTTGGTGGCGGTGGTCATGGTTTAGCTACTGCATATTACTTGGCGAAAAAACATAATTTAACAAACATTGCTGTTGTTGAAAAAGGTTGGATTGGTGGAGGTAACACTGGAAGAAATACTACAATAATAAGATCAAATTATTTATGGGACGCTAGTGCAGGTTTATATGATCATGCTTTAAAAATTTGGGAAGGTTTGTCTCAAGAACTTAATTACAATGTTATGTTTAGTCAAAGAGGTGTAATGAACCTAGCCCATAATTTACAAGATGTAAGAGATTTAAAAAGAAGAACGCATGCAAATAGATTAAATGGTATTGAT
Source organism: uncultured Pelagibacteraceae bacterium (assembly GCA_902599625.1). Taxonomy (GTDB): domain Bacteria; phylum Pseudomonadota; class Alphaproteobacteria; order Pelagibacterales; family Pelagibacteraceae; genus Pelagibacter. The sequence goes on from CACKGF010000001.1 coordinate 192,375, forward strand.
GCTGTTTGGTTGGAAACAGATGAGGTAAAAAAGTTTTGTCCAATAATAAATACTTCTCAAGATATTAGGTACCCAGTATTAGGTGGTACATTACAAAAAAGAGCTGGTACAGCTAGACACGATGCTGTTGCTTGGGGCTATGCAAGAGGCGCTGATGAAATGGGCGTTGATATTATTCAAAATTGTGAAGTGAAAGGGATTAAAAGAAATGGTGATGCAGTTGAAGGTTTGGAAACAACAAAAGGTTTTATCAAAACTAAAAAAATTGGAGTTGTAGCCGCAGGTCATTCAAGCGTTATAGCAAACATGGCGGGACTTAAGTTGCCACTTGAAAGTAAACCCTTACAAGCACTTGTATCTGAGCCAGTAAAACCAATTATTGATACGGTCGTAATGTCTAATGCTGTTCACGCATATGTAAGTCAATCAGATAAAGGTGAATTAGTCATTGGTGCAGGAACAGACTCTTACGTTTCTTACACTCAAAAGGGAAGCTTTAATATTGTAGAAGAAACACTTAAAGCTATATTAGAATTATATCCAATTTTTAGTAGAATGAAGATGTTAAGACAATGGGGAGGAATTGTTGATATATGTCCTGACGCAAGCCCTATAATAAGCAAAACATCTATTAAAGGACTTTATTTTAATTGTGGTTGGGGAACGGGTGGATTTAAAGCAACACCTGGTTCTGGCGATTTATTTGCTCACACAATTGCTAATGATGAACCTCATAAATTAAATGCTGCATTTAACATTAATAGATTTGTAAGTGGTGATCTAGTAGATGAGCACGGAGCAGCAGCTGTTGCCCACTAATGTTTTTAATTAGTTGTCCATATTGCGGTGAAAGAGATCAATCAGAATTTGTTTCTGGTGGTGAAGCTCATATAGCAAGACCCAAACAGCCAACTGAATTAAATGATGATCAATGGGCAGAATATTTATTCATGAGAAAAAATATAAAAGGTATTCAATTTGAAAGATGGAACCATGTACATGGATGTAGAAAATGGTTTAATGTTGCTCGTGACACCTCAAACGATAAAATAGAAAAAATATACAAAATGGGTGAACAACCTCCAAAAATATAATGTCTAAAAATCTAAGAATAAATAATAAACATTTTGTAGATGAAACTAGGAAATTATCTTTTACGTTTAATGGAAAAAAATTATATGGTTATAAAGGTGATACATTGGCATCTGCCCTTCTATCAAATGATATTCATCTTGTAGGAAGAAGTTTTAAATACCATAGACCAAGAGGAATAATGACTTCTGGTTCTGAGGAACCAAATGCAATTCTTCAAATTGGAAATGACGATGCTTTAACAGAGCCTAACGTACGAGCAACTGAAATCGAGTTATATGATGGTTTAATTTGTAATAGTCAGAATTGTTGGCCAAGTGTAAAATTTGACATAGGTGGGATAAATAACTTTTTATCACCCCTGCTCCCTGCGGGTTTTTATTATAAAACATTTATGTGGCCTGCAAGTTTTTGGGAAAAGTACGAATACTTTATTCGTAAATCTGCAGGTTTAGGAAAATCACCATCAAAACAAGACCCGGATATGTACGATCATAGATATTTGCATTGTGACATCTTAATAGTTGGAGGTGGAGTTTCTGGTTTAATGGCGGCTAAAATAGCTTCTGATGATAATAAAAAAGTTTTATTATTAGAGGATAAGGAATTACTGGGAGGTTCATTAATTTATGATGACAGTGATATTTCTAAAATCGATAATCAAAAAAGTAGTGAATGGTTAAAAAAACTCATTGTAAACATTAAAAATGATAAAAATATCATTATTAAAACAAGAACAAGTCTTGCTGCTTATCATAATTACAACTTTTTACTAGCAAGGCAAAATTTAACTGATCATTTAAGTGTTAATGATCGTAATAATAAAATAAGACAAAGACTTTACAAAATAAGAGCAAAAAAAGTAATTATCTCCACGGGTGCAATAGAAAGACCTCAAGTTTTTCATAACAACGATAGACCCGGTATAATGTTGGCATCTGCTGTAAAAAAATACATAGACTATTATGGTGTGAGATGTGGTTTGGAAAATGTTATATTCACCAATAATGACAGTGCTTATGAAACCGCTTTATCTTTACATAAATCAGGGACAAAATTAAATGCAATAATAGACATTAGAGACAATTCATCTTCAGAAATAGTAAATCAAGTTAAAAATCTAGGAATACAAATTTATTGGAACCATACAGTGGTAGACACTAAAGGTTACAAAAGAATTAATAAAGTAACAGTAATGAAGCTAAATGATAAAGGCAATGATGTTATCGGAAAAAAGATTGATTTAAATTGTGATTGCTTAGCAATTTCTGGTGGCTGGACCCCGATGGTTCATTTATTTACTCAATCAGGTGGTAAACTTAGGTTTGATAACAAAGATAATATTTTTGTTCCAGATAAAACAAATTTAGATCAATTAAGTATTGGTTCTGCCAAAGGAGATTTTGAATTAGATGATGTTTTAAAAAATTCAATAAAGGATACCAAAAAGTTTTTAAATATCGAAAATTCTAATTTTGATAAAATTGATGTTAAATGTTCTAAAGAAAAAGAGAAAAAAAATATATGGTTGCTTCCATCAGATAGGCCATTAAGTAAAACAAAACCATTTTTAGATTATCAAAATGATAGTACCGCAAAAGATATAAAATTAGCTTTAAGAGAAGGTTTCAAATCAATTGAGCACGTAAAAAGATATACAACAACTGGAATGGGTACAGATCAAGGTAAACTTGCTAATATGCATGCCTTGGGTATAGTTGCAGATACAACTAACACTAATATGGGTGATCTAGGAACAACAACGTTCAGACCTCCATATACACCACTTACTTTTGGAACCATAGTAGGTAGAAATGTTGGGCAATTTTTTGATATTTTTAGAAAAACACCTATGCATGAGTGGCACGTTGAAAATAATGCAAAGTTTGAAAATGTCGGACAATGGAAGCGGGCTTGGTATTATCCAAAAGATGGTGAAACAATGCATGATGCCGTACAAAGAGAAAGTAAAGCTGCAAGAGAGTCTAGTGGAATATTAGATGCTTCGACACTCGGAAAAATCGATATTCAAGGTACAGATGCAAATGAGTTTCTTAATAGGGTTTACACAAATGCTTGGTCAAAATTACAAATCGGAAAATGTAGATATGGTTTGATGCTTAATGAAGATGGTATGGTTTACGATGACGGAGTAACAACAAGACTTGGTGAAAATCACTATTTAATGACAACAACAACTGGTGGTGCAGCAAATGTAATGTCTAAACTTGAGGATTATTTGCAAACTGAATGGCCAGAATTAGATGTATTTCTTACTTCAGTTACGGATCATTATGCTACAGCAAGTGTATGCGGTCCAAATGCAAAAAAAATTATTAATAAAATTTTTAAAGATTTAGATTTATCTGATGAAAGTTTCCCACATATGTCATTTAAAGAGGTAAAGCTTGGTGACATTAATTGTAGAGTTATGCGTATAAGTTTTACAGGTGAACTTAGTTATGAAATTAATGTTGAAGCATCATACGGTAAATATATTTGGGAAAAATGTATTGAAGCTGGAAAAGAATTTAACATTACTCCTTATGGAACTGAGACTATGCACCTTTTAAGGGCTGAAAAAGGATTTATAATTGTTGGTCAAGATACTGATGGAACGATGACACCAGTAGATCTTCAAATGGACTGGATAATTAGTAAAAAAAAATACGACTTTATTGGTAAACGATCTCTATACAGAAGCGATACTGTTAGAGAAGACAGAAAACAATTAGTCGGACTTTTAACTGATGACCCTAATGAAATTTTAGAGGAAGGTGCTCAAATAGTTAAAGACGAAAATAAAAAGCCTGTCGATATGCTTGGACATGTAACTTCAAGTTATTTCAGTCCAACTTTAAAAAAATCTATTGCTTTAGCAGTTTTAAAAGAAGGTAAAAAACTCAAGGGACAAAAACTCTTGGTTCCAATGATAGATAAAACAATTAAAGTAACTGTATCAGATACAATCTTCTTAGATAAAGAAAATGAGAGAATAAATGGATAACATTAATACAGCTATTAAAGACAAAAGAGAATATTCAGATTTAAATTTGAAAGAAGTAGAACCAATTACTAAAATTAACTTACGTGGAAAAAAAAGAGAGTTCCTTGCAAAAGTTGGCCAAATACTCTCTGTTATTTTGCCAACGGAAAGTAATACTTCTACAAGTAACCAAGAGTTAAGCGCTTTGTGGCTAAGTCCAGATGAATGGATGATTTATACAAATGATAAAAATAAAGAAATTTTTGATAGAGTTTTTAAAGAAATTTCATCACTTAACTACGGAGCTGTCACAAATGTAAGTGACCAATGGGTGTGTATTAATATTTCTGGGGACAAATTATACGAATTGCTCTCAATGAGTTGTCCATTTGATTTCTCAAAATTCAAAGACACTAAAGGATCTACAACCCAAACTATAATTAATCATATTGATGTAATCATTCATAATTTGGGTGATAACAATATAAATTTATTTGTAAGAAGATCGTTTTCTAACCATTTATGGGATTGGCTTAATGATGGGGCTAATCTATTATAAAATTTAACTGCGTCAAGGTTAGCATAGAAAAATATCATAAATTACCTTATTAAATTCTTATGAAAAAAATTATCATATTATTATTTACTTTATTATTCTCATTCTCAGCGAACGCTTCTTCTTTAGACAAAATTCTTTCAAACGGAGAGTTAAGAGTTGGTACAACTGGAGACTGGGATCCAATGACTATGAAAGATCCGTCTACAAATACCTATAAAGGTTTTGACATTGACGTTATGAACGAACTTGCAAAAGACATGGGTGTAAAAATTAAGTTTGTTCCTGCTGAATGGAAAACTATAGTTTCTGGAATAACTTCAGACAGATATGATATTTCAACAAGTGTAACAAAAACTCCTAAAAGAGCAGAAGTAGCAGGTTTCACAGAGACTTATTACAAATATGGAACTGTTCCACTGGTTTTAAAGAAAAATTTAAGTAAGTTTTCAACTTGGGACTCTTTAAACAATAAAGATGTTACAATCGCAACAACGCTTGGAACATCACAAGAGGAAAAAGCTAAAGAATTTTTTCCTAAATCAAAATTAAATTCAGTAGAGGCACCTGCAAGAGATTTTCAGGAAGTACTAGCAGGAAGAGCTGATGGTAATATTACAAGTTCAACAGAAGCCAACAAATTGGTTATAAAATATCCACAATTGGCAATTGTTCCAGATGGTGAAAAAAATCCTGCTTTCTTAGCTATGATGGTTGGTAAAAATGACGATAAGTGGAGAAAGTACGTTAACGATTGGATTAATAAGAAAAAGAAATCTGGTTTCTTCAAAGATCTTCTAGCAAAATATAATCTTAAAAGCTTATAATAAATTAGCTATTAATAATTAATTCTTTATAAAGATAAGTGTGAAAAACTTATTTTTATTATTTTCATTGTTATTCCTATTATCATGTGGAAAGCAGGAATTAGATTGGTTAATATTATCACCCAACAATGTTAACGGTTTAACAAATCTAAAATTTTTATTAAGTGGATTTACAACAACTATCTTTATATCTATCGTATCAATATCTCTATCAATAGTATTGGGATTAATAGTTGCTATCCCCTCCTTAGCCAAAAATAAATTTTTAACATACTTAAATATAGGTTATGTCGAAATAGTTAGAGCTATACCTCTGTTGGTTTTGATTTTATGGATTTATTATGGATTACCTATTATGACAGGAATTAGTTTTAGTCCATTTGTATCTGGTATTATAGCTTTATCTATAAGTGAAAGCGCATTTCAGGCTGAAATTTTTAGAGCTGGAATAAACTCAATTAGAAAACCTCAATGGGAAGCTGGAAGTTCTTTAGGGCTTAATTTTTTTAGAAAATTAAGACTTGTCATTCTTCCTCAAGCTATAAGAAATATACTGCCTGCTATTGGAAATCAGTTTGTATACGTTCTAAAAATGTCTTCTTTAGTTTCGATTATTGGTATTGGAGACTTAACTAGAAAGGCAAATGAACTTGTTGTTACTACATACAGACCTTTAGAAATATATACGTTTTTGATCTTAGAGTATCTTATATTAATTTTAATTGTATCATTCTTAGTAAGACGGCTTGAAAAAAAAATGAAAAAAGATAGCTGATCTAACTTTTTATAAAAAAATATTTTTTATTATCTTTAAACATATAATTAAAAAAAGATCCTATAAAAAATAGTACTAATAATCCCATTAACCAATTTGTAACTAATATTGTATAAAAGATATCGCTGTAACCCCCTCCTTTAATATTAATAACGTACCACAAACATAAAAAAGGTATTGCAGTAAGCCTTAATATACTAAGATACAAACTAAAGATGGGTCTCTTAAGAGCCTGAAATACAGCAGTAGTAATAAAAAAAGTTGGATATATTGGACCTATCAATGCTGCAATCTTTAAATATAGAGATCCAAATTTAATAGTTTCTGGATCATCAGTAATTAATCCAAGGAGATTTTCTGCCCCAAAATAAAGAATAAAGCCAGCCATGATCATAAATGAACAACCAAATATTAATGCTTTTTTATAAAGGTCTCTTATTCTTTCAAAATTTCTAGCTCCGAAGTTTTGACCTCCGATTGATAATACAGCCGTATTCAATGCTATCACTGGTAATAAGAAAACTTGTTCTATTCTAAGTGCAGCTCCATAACCAGCTGCAGCAATATCTCCAAATTTTCCTACAAAGTATAATACATTAAATATACCAACACCAATTAACAGCATGCTAAACATTATTGGCACAGACTGAAAAGTAAGATTACTTAAAAAGTTAATTTTTGGAATAAAACACTTTGCATATAAATACTCTTTGAGTTTACAACAATAAACTTTTTGCGCTAAATAGATTGTTCCAATAAGTTGGCAAATAACTGTAGCGATTGCAATACCTGAAATGCCAAAAGCAGGTATTACGAAAAAACCAAAAATAAAAATTGGATTAAGTATGATGTTTAAAAAAAATGTAAAGATGAGGACATTTCTATAACTTTTTGTATCTCCTTGAGCGTTTAGTGTTCCATTTAAAGATATTTGAATTAATACTATTACTGTGCAATAAAAAATTATATCTAAATATTCCCTAGTCAAAATGATATTCTCTGGAGAAGACCCTAATAATTGAAGAAGATAATTGGATGAATTAATTCCAATAAATGTGACTAATAATGAAATAACTATTGCAAAAATTATTGATTGAGCAACATATAATGAAGCAACTTTTTCTTTTTTCTCGCCTATGGAATTTCCTATAAGTGTATTAGTACCAGCTCCAACACCAACACCTATTGCGATTATAATAAAATAAATTGGAAACGATTTTGCTAGAGCACTTAATGCATCAGGTGATATCTTTCCAGCAAAAAAAGTATCAACCAGATTATAAAAGGTTTGAAATAAAGATCCAATACTAGCAGGAAATGTAACTCTCCTTAAAAGTTGCCACATTGGATCCACTGTTAAATTAATTTTCTTAACCATCTATTTATAAATTTTTTTAAACATGTAATCTTTTTTTTCTTTTTTTGCTTTATCAATTTGACCTTGTCTCATTCTAAACCCTTTCTTTTGTTCATCACTTGATTTATTATAACAATTAGGACAAGAAACACCCTCTTCAAATTTTACGGACTTCTTATCTTTAACAGAAATAGGTTCTCTACATCCAGCACAAATTGAATATTTGCCTATATTTAAACTATGGTTCACAGAAACACGATTATCAAATACAAAACATTCTCCTTTCCACAGGCTTTCTTTTCTTTTAATTTTTGACAAATAATTAATAATACCTCCTTTTAATTGAAAAACATTTTTATAACCTTTGTTGTATAAATAATCGCTGGCCTTTTCGCATCGAATGCCTCCTGTGCAAAACATTCCGATTTTCGAATTCTTATTAAACTTTTTAAAATATTTAGAAAAATCTCTAAAATTATTTAATTTTGGATTTATAGATCTCTTGAAAGTCCCAATCCTAAACTCAAAATCTTTTCTAGTATCAATTATATAGGTATCTTTGTTTAAAACGAAATTATTCCATTTCTTAGGAGAAAGATGATTATCTTTAACTTTTTTTTTAAGTCTTTTTCCAATTGGAACAACTTCCTTCTTAACCTTCACCCTCCCCTTATGAAAAGGAATAAATTTATTAAAAGAAATATTTTCATTATCAAATTTTGAAATGGAAAAGATTTTTTTAAGATTGATTTTTATTTGTTTAGTATTTTTTTTTAGGAAAGAAATTGATCCATTAATCCCCTCAGGTGAGATAATTATAGTTCCTTTAATTTTGTAATCATCTATGAAATTTTGAAGTTTGTCTTTGAGTTTACTGATCTTTTTTAATTGTTTAAATTTATAAAAACCAAAGATGGTATACATTATAATTTTCTACAAATTGAAAAGCCATCACCTATGGGGATAATCATATTTTCAACTCTTATATCGTTATTTACATAAGTATTAAAATCTCGAATTATCTCAGTTAAGTGTTCTTTATTGTTTTTATCTACAACTTCGCCATGCCACAAAACATTATCAATGATTATAAAACCATCCCTTTTTAATAAGTTAAAAGACAATTCATAATATTTTTTGTAATTTTCTTTGTCAGCATCTATAAAAATCAAATCAAACAATTTTTTTTGGCTTATTAATTTATTAATTCCATTAATAGCTTCATCAATAATAATATCAATTTTTTCTGAAACTTTTGCCTTTTCAAAGAAATTTTTCGCTACTAATGAAGTATCTTTGTTTTTATCGATAGTGGTGATCTTAGAGTCGTTTTCTAGACCAATGCACATACTTAATGAGCTAAGACCAGTAAAAGTACCAATTTCTAAAATTTCTTTAGGTTTAAATAATTTTGTTACTAAATATAAAAAATGACATTGGTTAATTGAAATTTGTAATTTCTTTTTTTTTCCAAGTGTGTCGTTATGTTTAATAATTTCATCTTGTACTGGATGTAATTTTAAAGAGTGCTCATCAATATATTTTTCTATTTGCTTATTAATAGGTAGATTTGAACTCATGCTAGTTCAATTTTTTCTTTAAAATATCATTTACTAACTTAGGATTGGCTTTGCCATCTGTCTTTTTCATAACTTGACCAACAAAAAAACCAAACAATTTATCTTTACCGGATTTAAATAATTCAACATTTTTAGGATTTTCTTTAATTACATCATCTACAATTTTTTCAATTTCTTTAGGGTCGCTTTGTTGTTTCAATCCCTTTTCGTCAATGATGCTTTTTGGATCTTTGCTTTCATTTGCCATTATTTCAAAAACTGTTTTTGCAATTTTGCCAGAAATAGTACCCTCTTTAATCAAGTTAATTAAAGATGATAAATTTTTAGATGAAATAGGACTTTGTGATATTTCTAAATTTCTATCATTAAGTAATGCAAATAATTCACCTGTTATCCAATTTGTTGCTAGCTTAATATCTGAATTTTTAATTACATCTTCAAAATATTTTGATGTTTCAATATCAGATACCAATATATTTGCCTCGTATGAAGTTAATTTAAACTTATCTACAAATCTTTTTTTCTTTTCATCGGGAAGTTCAGGTATTTCCTTTTTTATTTTTGATATGAAATCGTCAGTTAATTCAAGTGGTAACAAGTCAGGATCAGGAAAATATCTATAATCGTGAGCATCTTCTTTTGATCTCATTGATCTAGTCTCATTTTTTTTAGTATCAAAAAGACGAGTTTCTTGATCAATAGAGCCTCCCTTTTCTAATATATCAGCTTGACGGTTTGCTTCATATTCAATTGCCATTTGCATAAATTTTATAGAATTGACGTTTTTAATTTCACATCTTGTGCCTAACTTTTTATCCCCTGTCTTTCTGATTGAAACATTCACATCAGCTCTTAAAGATCCTTCTTGCATATTTCCATCACAAGTTCCAAGATATCTCATAATTGATCTAAGTTTTTTGATGTATAAATTTACTTCCTCTGGAGATCTTAAGTCTGGTTTGCTTACTATTTCCATAAGGGCAACTCCAGATCTATTTAAGTCTACGAGAGTGTTTTGGGGATCAATGTCATGAATACTTTTTCCTGCATCTTGCTCTAAATGCAGCCTTTCAATACCTACTTTTTTTTCTCCATCTGGCAAATCTAATAAAATTGAACCTTCACCAACTATTGGATCTTTGTATTGAGAAATTTGATATCCTTGTGGTAAATCAGCATAAAAATAGTTTTTCCTATCAAAAATTGATTTTTTGTTTATCGCTGCATTAAGACCTATCCCCGTTTTTACTGCTTGCTTTATACAAAATTCATTTATTACTGGTAGCATTCCAGGAAATGCAGCATCTACCAAACTCACCTGGGTATTTGGTTCAGCGCCAAAGTTTGTAGGCGAGTCAGAGAATAGCTTCGATTTTGAAAGAACTTGAGCATGAACTTCTAAACCAATTATAACTTCGTATTCTGAGTTACCTCTCTTTATTAAATATTCTTTATTTTTACTCATTTAATCCACCAATCCTGCAAATTGTTTTTGAAACTTAATTCTTTTTCCATTGAATATGAAATATTTAATAAATTCTGCTCTTCAAATGCTTTGCCTATTAGTTGTAAGCCTAAAGGATAATTATTTTTATCTTTACCTGCTGGGATAGATATAGCTGGCAGTCCTGACAAATTGACTGGTACTGTAAAGATATCATTAAGATACATTGATACAGGATCATCTGTTTTGTCACCAATCTTGAAGGCTGAACTAGGTGTGGAAGGAGTTAAAATTGCATCTACAGATTTATAAGCTTCATCAAAATCATTTTTGATTAATCTTCTAATTTTTTGTGCTTTTAAATAATAAGCATCATAATAACCAGATGACAAAACATATGTTCCAATCATTATTCTTCTTTTCACTTCATCACCAAAACCTTCTGATCTTGTGTTTTCATACATACTGATTAAATTTTCTCCCTCAGAACGATATCCGTACTTTACTCCGTCATACCTAGCTAGGTTAGAAGATGCTTCAGCTGGTGCAACTATGTAATAAGCAGGCAATGCGTAGTTAGTGTGAGGTAAAGATATATCAATAATTTTCGCTCCTAAATTTTTTAATAAAGTAATTCCATCTTGCCACAAACTTTCAATCTCCTTAGGCATGCCATCGACTCTATATTCTTTTGGAATACCAATTTTTTTTCCTTTAATATTAGAACTTAACGATTTGAAATAATCACCTCTCTTAAAATTTACCGAAGTTGAATCTTTTATATCATACTTACTTATAACATCTAATATTAATGCAGCGTCTGATACATCCTGGGTCATTGGTCCTGCTTGATCTAATGAAGAAGCAAATGCAACAATACCATATCGAGAACAACTGCCATATGTTGGTTTCAAACCCACGGTACCAGTAAAAGACGCTGGTTGTCTTATTGAACCTCCAGTATCAGTTCCGATAGTTGCTGGTGTCAATTTAGCTGCAAGTGCTGAAGCTGATCCACCTGAAGACCCACCTGGCACAACTTTTTTACCAACTGGACTTTCAACATTTCCGAAGAAACTAGTTTCATTTGAAGAACCCATTGCAAATTCATCACAATTGAGTTTTCCAAGTAAAATAGCTCCTTCATCCCATAAATGCTGGGTTACAGTGGACTCGTAACTAGGAATAAAATTTGAAAGTATTTTACTTCCAGCTGTTGTCTTTAGATTATTGGTACAAAAAAGATCTTTAACTGCAAGAGGAACTCCAGGGAGCTTGTAATCAAAATTTGCCTTTTCGTCAAATTTTTTGGCTTTTTCAATTGCATTTTCAAAATCGGTAGTGATGTATGTATTCAAATCTTTCGATTTTTCAGCTCTAGCAATATATGCGTTTGTAATTTCTTGAGAAGATAATTCTTTCTTTTTAATTTTATCAATTAAAGCTGATAAAGTAAGATTTATTATATCACTCATTCTACAACCTTTGGTACGACAAAAAAATCTTTATTTTCGTCTGGTGAATTTTTTAAGATTTGTTCTCTAATATTTTTTGTTTTGACCTCATCACCTCTTAATTTCAATGATGTTTCTGCAATTGATGTCAGTGGGTCAACTTTTTTAGTATCGACTTTATTTAGCGCTTCGATAAATTCAAAAATAGAATTTAGATCTTTTTCTAGTTCTTTTGCTTTTTTATCATCTATGGAAATTCTTGATAATTTTGCTATATGTTTAATTGTTTTAAGATCTATGCTCATATGATAATTAAATTTAAAGGAAAAATATCATTATATAAGAAAAAAACAATATGATCACTTTAAAGGAACTCAAGTCTAAAATTGATAAAAACGCAAGGTTAATTGGTTTAGATCTTGGAAAAAAGAGAATTGGTGTTTCAATCTGTGATCATAAACGAATTATAGCGACTCCTTTTAAAACTATAGAATATGTTAATCATGAAAATTTTATCACTGAACTTTTAGAAATAATTGATCAAGAAAATATAAAGGCAATTATTGTTGGAAATCCATTGAATATGGATGGAAGTAAAGGCCCCTCTTCTCAATCAGCTTTAGATAAAGCTAAGATGATTGAGAGTAAAACAAATACACCTGTTGCTTTATGGGATGAGAGATTATCAACTGTCGGTGCCTTTAAGATATCAAGTCAATTAGACATTAATGTATCTAAAAGAGTTCAAAAAATAGATGAAAATGCAGCAACGTTTATATTGCAGGGAGCAATTGAATTCTTAAATAATTAAGCTTGCAATATCAATGCTTTAAAGCTATAGAGTTGGTTTTAATGGCTATAAACAATAACGCTATTAAAATTTCTCAAAAACACCTACTAGGTATCCAAGATCTTTCTATTTCAGATGTAAAACTTATCTTAGATGAAGCAAAGAAATTTATTTCACTCAATAAAAGTAAAAATAAAAAGTTAGATATTCTTAGAGGAAAAACTCAAATAAATCTTTTTTTTGAACCTTCGACGAGAACCCAAAGTTCTTTTGAACTAGCTGGAAAAAGACTTGGCGCAGATGTGATGTCGATGAATATAACTAATTCTGCTATTAAAAAAGGTGAAACATTAATCGACACTGCAATGACACTAAATGCAATGCATCCAGATATAATTGTAGTAAGACATCAAGATAGTGGCGCGTCAAATCTTCTTTCACAGAAAGTAAATTGTTCAGTTTTAAATGCTGGTGATGGTAGACGTGAACATCCAACACAAGCTTTACTTGATGCGCTTACAATAATCGAAAAAAAGAAAAAAATTGAAGGTTTGCGAATTGCTATTTGTGGAGACATTTTACACTCAAGAGTAGCTAGATCAAATATTTTTTTATTAAACATGTTAGGCGCTGAGGTAAATATAGTTGCCCCAACAAATCTCATGCCAAAAGATATTGAAAAATTCGGAGTTAAAACATTTTCAAATATGAAAGAAGGTGTGAAAGATTGTGATATAGTTATGATGTTAAGATTACAAAATGAGAGGATGAGTAGTTCATTTTTGTCATCAAATAGAGAGTATTATGAGTATTATGGCTTAACTCCTGACAAGCTAGAAAAAGCAAAGAAAGATGCAATAATAATGCATCCTGGACCAATGAATAGAGGTATTGAAATTGATACCAAACTTGCTGACGATATAAATAAAAGCGTAATCAAAGAACAGGTTGAGTTAGGTGTTGCTGTAAGAATGGCCTGTTTAAAAATTTTTTGTGAAAAATGAAGAAACAATATTTTCTAAATGCAAACATAGTTGATCCAGCTAATTCTATAGAAGAATTAGGGGGGTTAATTATTAATGAGAATGGAAAAATTGAGGCAATAGGAAAAAAAGTAAATAAAAATAATATTCCCTCACGTGAAAAATTCATAGATCTCAAAGAAAAATATATATTTCCCGGTTTAATCGATATGAGGGTTTTTGTTGGGGAGCCAGGCTTTGAGTATAAAGAGAATTTTAAAACATTAAGTAATGCCGCGTTAGCAGGTGGGGTTACATCTGTTGTCACAATGCCAAATACTTCACCTGTTATTGATAACGTTTCCATGGTTGATTTTTTAAAAAGGAGAGGACGAGATAAATCAAAAATAAATATATATCCAACTGCTACCTTAACTAAAAATCTTGAAGGTAATAATATGAATGAGTTCGGCCTTTTACAAAAAAAAGGAATAATTGGTTTCACAGATGGAATAAAAACAATTCAAAACACAAGGGTAATGTCTAGAATAATGAAATCTGCTTACGATTTGAACTCTTTAATCATACAACATGCTGAAGATTTCGAATTAGCAAAAAACGGTCAGGTTAATGATGGGATTATCGCTACTAAATTGGGTCTACACGGAATACCAGATTATGCAGAGAAAATAATTATTGAAAGAGACTTAAGTTTACTTCAGGATTATAATTGCAGATATCACATTTCACAAATATCTTCATCAAAATCTTTGGAAGTAATCAAACGTAGTAAAGATAACGTAAATTTTACAACTGGAGTTTCTATTAACAATTTATCACTCAATGAAAATGATATTGGAGATTTTAGAACTTTTTTAAAACTTTCTCCACCACTTCGAACAGAGGATGATAGACTTTCATTAATAAAAGGTATTAATCAAGATTTAATTGAAGTCATAGTTTCAGATCACAAACCTGAAGATGAAGAGTCAAAAAGATTAACGTTCTCACAAGCTGCAACTGGAGCATCAGGTATAGAAACTTTATTATCCCTCGCGTTAGAGTTATTTCACAATGAGTCTTTAAAACTATCTAAAATAATTAAGTGTTTAACAAGTAATCCTGCAAAAATATTAAAGATAAATAAGGGAAGTTTATCTATAGGAAATGATGCTGACTTTTGTATAGTCGATTTATTTAAACCTTGGATAGTAAAAAAAGAAAATATGATCAGTAAATCTAAAAATACATGCATTGAGGATAAAAAGCTTCAAGGTAAAGTGCTTAATACATATATTAAAGGCGTAGAACTATATAAATGTTAAATTTTGAATTATTTTTAATTATACTAGTAAGTTATTTATTTGGATCCATACCCTTTGGGTTACTTTTAACTAAAATTTTTTTAAAAAAAGACATCCGTGAAATAGGATCTGGTAATATTGGTGCAACAAATGTATTAAGAGCTGGTAACAAAATTTTAGGTTACTCAACTTTGGTTCTTGATATATTAAAAGCTGTTCTTCCAATTTTATATATAAAATTTTTCATGAACGATTATTTATATATATCTGCATTGTCAATTTTTATAGGACACGTCTTCCCTATTTGGTTAAAATTTAAAGGTGGTAAAGGCGTTGCATCTTATCTTGGAATTCTTTTTTGCTTAGATATTGTTACTGCTTTAATCTTTGGAGTCGTTTGGATTTCTGTTTTTATACTCTTTAAATTTTCATCATTAAGCTCTTTGCTTGCAAGTTTAACAATTCCAATTTTTCACTTTTTTTATAATTCTAATTCTGACTACTATTTTTACTTTATGATGTTCATTTTGATTTTTTTCACTCATAGAGAAAATATAAAACGCTTGAGAAATAATACAGAATCTAAATCAAAAATTTATTAATTTGACTATCAATCTTATTTATGATTTTTTGTTTACATGAATCTAGTAATTGTTGAAAGTCCCGCTAAAGCAAAAACAATAAATAAATATCTAGGAAATGATTATACAGTCCTCGCTAGCTATGGACATATCAGAGATCTTCCCTCTAAGAATGGCTCAGTAGATCCCGAAAATGAATTTAAGATGATTTGGGAAATTGATAGTTTTTCTAAAAAATATTTAAAAGAAATTTCTGATGTAGCAAAAGATTCAAAAAAAATAATACTTGCTACAGACCCTGACAGAGAAGGTGAAGCAATTGCATGGCATGTTAAAGAATTTTTAAATGAAAAAAAATTACTTAAGGACAAAAAAATTGAAAGAGTTGTTTTTAATGAAATAACTAAAAAGGCAGTCACAAATGGAATAGAAAATCCAAGAGAAATTGAATCTGATCTTGTAAATGCTTACATGGCAAGACGTGCCTTAGATTATCTAGTAGGTTTTAATATTTCTCCCATACTTTGGACTAAACTCCCAGGGTCTAAATCAGCAGGTAGAGTACAATCTGTTGCTCTAAGACTTTTAACTGAAAGAGAACATGAAATCGAAATTTTTAAACCTGAAGAATTTTGGTCTTTAAAAGTAAATTTTAAAACAAATGATGGAAATTTAATAACATCAAATATTTTTCAAATTAATAATAAAAAAATTGAAAAATTTAGTTTCAAAAATAAAAACGATATTAATCAAGCAATAGAAAAAATAAAAAAAGATAAATATAAAATTACAGATATTACATCCAAAATATATTCTAGAAATCCTTCTGGACCTTTTACAACTTCAACCTTACAACAGTCAGCATCAAGTAAGCTTGGTTTTGGTGCCTCGAGAACAATGCAAATTGCTCAAAGACTGTATCAGGGTATTGAAATTGAAGGTGAAACTAAAGGATTAATCACTTACATGCGAACAGATGGTACCAATATTTCTAAAGAAGCTTTGCCAATTTTTAGAAACTTTATAAGTGATAACTTTGGTAATGATTACTTACCTGATGAACCAATTAATTACTCGGGTAAAAAAGCAAAAAATGCGCAAGAGGCTCATGAAGCTATAAGACCAACAGAAATAAGTAATACACCTGAAAAAATGAAAAAATATTTAAGCTCGGATCAAAATAAATTATATAATTTGATTTGGTCAAGAGCTCTATCTTCACAAATGACACCAGCAAAATTTGATAGAAAAACAATTATTATTGAATCAAATAACAATGAACATATCTTTAAGTCATCGGGTTCAACAATAGTGTTTGATGGTTTCATGAAGATAATTAATTTAGATGATGATAACAATGATGAAAATATTTTACCCAAAGTTGAAAAAGGAGAAGTGGATATATCTGATTTTATAGATGAACAACATTTTACTCAACCACCCCCAAGATATTCTGAGGCTAGTTTAGTTAAAAAATTAGAAGAATTAGGTATCGGTCGTCCTTCTACATACGCAAGTATTATTTCAGTAATATCTAATAGAGGTTATGCAGACGTTGTTAATAAAAGATTTTTCCCAACTGATAGAGGAAAACTTTTATCTGCCTTTCTTGAAAAACTTTTTGCAAAATATGTTGATTATGACTTTACTGCAAAATTAGAGGATCAATTAGATGACATAACTTCAGGAAAAGAAAATTGGCTAAGTGTGCTAGATCAATTCTGGCAGGATTTTAATAAAAATGTCTCATCTGTGAAAGAGATAAGAACTAGAGAAGTGCTGGATATGCTTAATGAAAGCTTGGGTAATTTAATATTTTATACAAATGATGATGGTAAAATCGACAGATCTTGCAAATTATGCGCTAATGGTACACTAAGTTTGAAAAATAGCTTTAGAGGAGGTGCGTTTATTGGGTGTTCTAACTATCCAGAATGTAAGTTTACAAGACCACTTTCAAAAATTAAAGCTTCTCAACAAATAAATTTAGCGGAACCTAAATTAATTGGTAAAAACGATAATGATAAAGAAATTTATTTAAAAAATGGAAGATTTGGTCCTTATTTACAATACGAATTATTAGAAGATGAAATAGTAAAAACCAAAAAAAGAAAAACAAAGAAAGAAGAAAATAATCTAAAAAATGTATCGATTCCTAAGGGCTTAGATATAGAAAATATAGATTTAGAAAAAGCAAAATATCTATGCTCTCTACCTAAAATTTTAGGGACGCACCCAGATATTGGTAAAGAAATTACAGTCAACGTTGGTAGATTTGGACCATACTTAAAGTGTGAAAACAAATCTGCAAGAATTGAAAGTGTAGATGAATTATTTTCAATTGGTTTAAACAGAGCTATAACTTTAATATCTGAAGCAAAACCTGGAAGAATGTCTTCATCAATGATCAAAGATTTAGGTGAACATCCTGAAGATAAAAAACCTGTAAGAGTTATGAAGGGTCAATATGGACCTTACATAAAGTATAAATCTCTCAATGCAACTATACCTGAAGAAAAGGATCCAACAGAATTGACAATGGAAGAAGCTTTGATATTGATTGAGAAACGGAAAGAATACGATAAAACTAAAAAATCAAAAAAAAGGAAATCAAAATGAGTTATGATGATAAATTAAAGGAATTGAAAATTAATCTTCCCGAAGCAAAAGCACCTGTTGGAAATTATGTTGCAATAAAAGTTTCTGGAAAAATGTTATTTATATCTGGACAAATTTCTATCGATGAAACTGGTCAGTTAATAAAAGGGAAAGTTGGTAAAGATTTAGATACAGATGCAGGTTATAATGCAGCTAAAAGATGTGCCTTAAGTATTATTGCGCAAGTAAAAAAAGCTTGTGGCAATGATTTATCAAAAGTTAAATCGTGTGTAAAGCTTACAGGATTTGTTAATTCAACAGATGAATTTATAGATCAACCTAAAGTATTAAATGGTGCATCAGATCTAATAGCATCAGTATTTGGTGAATCTGGAATGCATACTAGGGCTGCTGTAAGTACAAATAGTTTACCATTAGGTGTTTCAGTAGAAGTAGATGCAATTTTTGAGTTGAAATAAATTTTTATTTTCCAACACTATAATACTTAAAACCTTGCTGCTTGATTTTTGAAGAGGAATACAAATTTCTCATATCAAAAATTATAAACTTTTTACCTTTAACTAAGTTTTTAAAATTTATTGATTTAAAATCATTCCATTCTGTATGTAGAATAACAAGATCTGAGTTTTGGACAGCATCTTTAATTGATGCTTTATTGGTGACATTTTTTAATTTTGAAAATTCATTTTTGTGACCTGTTGGATCAAAATATTTTATAATTGCTCCTTTTTTTGATAACCACGGTATCATTTTAAGACTTGAGGAATCTCTCATATCATCAGTGTTTGCTTTAAATGTTACGCCTAAAAAAGTTATCTTTTTATTCTTTATTTTTTTATTTAGCATTCGATAAATTCGATCTAATAAAATTTTAGATCTATTTTCATTCGATTTAATCACAGATTTTACTACTGATAAGTTAGTTTTAAATTTGTCAGCAGTTGAAATAATTGCTTTTGTATCTTTTGGAAAACAAGATCCACCGTAGGCTGGGCCTGCTCTAAGAAATCTGCTACCTATTCTTTTATCTAAACCCATTCCTATCGATATATCTTCCACATTAATGCCAGTTTTTTCGCACAAATTTGCTATTTCATTAATAAAAGTTATTTTAGTAGCTAAGAAAGCGTTAGAGGCGTATTTGATCAATTCTGCTGCTCTTCTAGATGTTTGCAAATATGAAGCTCCTTTAGAAATCAGCGGGCTATAAAGATTTTTTAAAATTTTGCCAGCCTTTTTATCATTCGTTCCAATCACAACTCTATCTGGGTAGGTAAAATCTCTAATAGCCTCACCTTCTCTCAAAAATTCTGGATTTGAGACTACTGAAAACTTTTTTTTGTTGTTTTTTCTTGAAAGAATTTTTTCAATTTCATCACCTGTGGTTACCGGGACAGTTGATTTTGTTATAATAATTTTAAAACTTTTAATTGAGGTACTTATTTCTTTAATAACATTATAGATTTGACTTAAATCTGCTGAGCTCCCTCCTTTTTTTGTAGGCGTTCCAACGCAAATGAAAATTATGTCAGACTCTTTGACAGATTTTTTTAAATCTGTTGAAAAATTTAATCTCTTATTTCTATAGTTTTTAATTACTAACTCTGAAAGTCCAGGTTCATAAATTGGAACTTTTCCTTTTTTAAGGGAATTAATCTTATTTAAATCTTTATCTACACAAATAACTTCATTACCTAAATCTGCAAAACATACACCGCTAACTAATCCTACGTAGCCAGTTCCTATCATACATAATTTCATGATTTAGCTATCTCCAAAGTAGATTTAATATAACCATTCATACTTCCACAATCTAAATATTTGCCTGAAAAATTATGAGCAATAAACTTATTGTTATCGTAAATCAAAGATTGAATAGCATCGGTAATGTGAATTTCACCACCTTTTCCTGGTTTTTGTTTTGATAATTTAGAAAATATTTTCTTAGGTAAAATATACCTTCCAATGACCGCTTTGTTTGATGGAGCGCTTGCAACAGATGGTTTTTCAACAACATCTTTAATTAAATAATTGTTCTTATCCAGCTTTTTGCTTAATTTAAATATGCCCCATCTTGAAACTGTTTTTTTATTCACATTCATACTTGCCATGACAGAAGATTTGTGCCGACTGTGAATGTTAATCATAGACTTAGAACAATTTTTTTTTATAATTAAGTCATCAGGTAATAGCATTAGGAAAAACTTATCTTTAATATATTTTTTTGTCTTCAAAACTGCATCACCAGTCCCAAGGGGTTTGTTTTGATACACAAATTTAATCATTTTTTTATATTTCAAGATTTTTTTATATTCTTTTATAATTCTTGGATCCTTTTTTTTTTTTATAATTTTCCTATAAAAACTGTCATTATAAAAATAATTTTTTATCATTTGTTTTTTTTTTGAAATAATAAAGACAACTTCTTTAATTCCTGCTTCAATACATTCATCCAAAATATATTGAATTCCGGGTTTCCCATTGATAGGTAATAATTCTTTTGCAAAAACGCTAGTTAAAGGTAAAAGTCTTGTGCCTAAACCAGCCAAAGGTATTATTGCTTGTTTAATCATAAAATCTTATACTAACTCAATTACCATAAATGATTATTTTTAAAAGTATTAATAAACTTAATAAAGAGGTTAATTTTAAGGCAAGTATAGGATTTGTCCCAACAATGGGCAATTTACATAAAGGACATATTAGTTTAGTTAAGAATTGCCAAAAAACATGTGACAAAACCCTTGTAAGTATATTCATTAATCCGTCACAATTTAACCGAAAGACTGATTATAAAAATTACCCAAGAACATTAGATAAAGATATAAAAATTTTAAAAAAACTTAAAGTAGACTATGTTCTGGTACCAAACATAAAAGAAATCTACTCAAGAAATACTCCAAAAAAAATTAGTATTAACAAAAAATACAAGATATTATGCGGTAAATATCGACCTGGACATTTTGAAGGAGTTTTGGCTGTTATAAATAAATTTTTAAAAGATCTTAAAGTAAAAAAGATTTTTTTAGGTGAAAAAGATTTTCAACAATATTTCTTGATCAAAAATTTCGTAAAAAAAAGATTTAACACAAGAGTGGTGTTATGTAAAACTATTAGAATGAATAGTTCACTACCCTACTCATCCAGAATAAAATTACTTGATAACAAAAGTATTAGAATAGCGCAAAAGTTTACAAAAAAGATAATTGATGTATTCAAAAATATAAAAAAAAATACTAAAAAAACTTATTTACTTCAAGGCATTAAAAGCAACAATAATATTAAAATTGAATATTTAGAATTGAGAAACAAAAATAATCTTAGTCCAATTTTTAACAAAAAAAATTTAAAACTCTTTGTATGTTTTTATATTAAAAAAGTGAGATTAATTGATAATTTTTAGCCATAAAAGAAATATGCGCCAATACCTAAAAAGGATAAAAAACCAATCACATCTGTAACAGTTGTTACAAACACACTTGATGCTATCGCTGGGTCAATATTAAGTTTTTTTAACGTTACCGGAATTAAAATGCCAAACAAGCCAGCAACAATCATATTTAATATCATCGAGATAGAAATGATTATGGATAAAACATAATCTTTAAACCAAAGTTGAACTATTAAAGCACTTATTATTGCAAAAATAATTCCGTTTAGAACTCCAATATTAAATTCTTTTAAAACAATTTTTAAAAAGTTGCTATTTGTTAAATCATTTGTAGCTATACCACGAATAGTTACAGCCAGCGTTTGCATGCCAGCATTACCACCCATTGAAGCTACTATTGGCATTAAAAAGGCTAGAGCAACCATTTGTTCAATAGTTGCACCAAATTTACTAATAACCCAAGTTGCTAAAAAGGCTGTAAAAAGATTTAGTAAGAGCCAATTAAATCGTCTTTGTGTTTTTTTTATTACTCCATCAGTAATTTCTTCATCACCAACACCAGCTAATCTTAAAGTATCTTCCTCTGCCTCTTCTTTAAGAACAGTTAATATGTCGTCACTGGTAATCATGCCAACTAATTTTTTTGTTTTATCAATTACAGCTGCTGAATTAAGATTATAATTTTCGAAAAGTCTTCCGACTTCTTCTCTGTCCATGTCAACCGGAATAATAACTTGAGACTCCAGCATAATTTCAACCATTTTAGTTTCTCGAGGTGTTCTTAAAACTTTTGACGAAGGGACAGTTCCAAGAGGTTTGAATTCATTATCGATAATATAAATTTCTAAAAACTGTTCAGGCAGATCTTTATTTTCTCTTAAATAATCAATTGTTTGTCCAACAGACCAATTACTTGGAATAGCTGTAAATTCTCTCTGCATAATACGTGCAGCAGAGTCTTCGGGATAACTTAAACTTTCTAATAAGGCAAATCTATCTTTGGGAGGTAAAGAACTTAAAATTTCATTTTTACTTTTTTCTTCAATATTTTCTAATATCTTTATAGCATCATCAGACTCTAGGTTTTTGAGAATGAATATTATTGAAGCAGTGGATAGTAATTTTATAATTTCAGATTGAATGTTTTCATTTAATTCAACGAATAATTCTGGATCTAATTTAAAATTATTTAATTTGATAAGATTTTCTCTATCGTCTTGGCTTAGATGTTCAATAATGTCTGCCGCATCAGCGGGGTGCATTTCTCTAAACGAATTTGTAATAAAATTTACATCATTTTTTTGAATTTTTTCTTCAATTACTTTGATATATTCTTTATTAAATTCAAAGTTTACTTTTTTATCGATTTTTTTTTTCAAATTGCTCATTTTAAATCCTATAAAAATTATTAGAACTATTAATACAAATTAAATATAATACAATTTTTAAATTCCTATGGAGATCAAAATATCAAAAAAACCAGTAAAATATGAAGAAGCTATTGAATATCTCGATGAAAGAGTTCATCAACTTTCTCAGAATAAAAATGAAGAATTAGTTTGGTTCTTAGAACACAAGTCTGTTTATACATGTGGCGTAAACTTTAACCAAAAAGATGTTTTAGATAAAAGTGTAAAAATAGTCAAAACTAATAGAGGTGGGAAAATAACGTGGCACGGCCCAGGTCAATTAATTTGCTACTTTGTTTTAGATATCTCTAAAAGAAAAAAAGACATAAGAAAATTTATAACAGCTATTGAAAATTCAATTATAAAGACTTTAAAAGATTTTAAGATAAGCTCTTTCAGTGATAGGAAAAATATAGGTATTTGGGTTTTAGATAAAAAAGAAGAAAAAAAAATTGCAGCAATAGGTTTTCGAGTAAAGAAGTGGATTGCATTTCATGGATTTTCATTAAATCTTTCAAACAATTTAAATAGTTATAAAAAAATTATACCTTGTGGCATTTCAGATAAAGGTATTTCAAAAATTGATAATTTTAAAAAAATCTCTAAAGATAAAATAATTAATAGACTTAAAGTAAATCTTATTAAAAATTTAAAATATTAAGTTTTTTTTTATTTAAATATTTGTTAAACGCAGCAGGTGGATTTGTTTTGTAAAAAAATTTTTTATTATTAATGTAAAATTTCAAAGAGTAAGCATGTAACATAAGATCTTTGTCACTTTTAATTTTTTTATTTGATAAAATATATTTTTTATCTCCGACAATTGGATTATTTATTAAGGCTAATTGTTTTCTTAGCTGATGTTTCCGTCCTGTTACTGGTTTAAGCTCAAGAAATGAAGTTGAATCTGTTTCGGAGAGAACTTTATAATAAGTTATTGCTTTCTCAATTTTCCTTTTATCATTTTCAAATGTAATAAGCTCATTTTTTAATTCACCTTTTTTTTTACTTATGTGACCGTGACAAATAGCTAAATAAGTTTTATGAATTTTTCTTAATCTAAATAAGGTTGTTAATAATCTTGCTGAATTATGATTTTTAGAAATTATCATTATACCAGATGTTTCCTTATCTAGCCTATGAACTGGAAAAGGTTTTGTATCCTTAAAAAATTCACTTGATGCAAGTATATCTATTAAGTTTTTTTTTGATTTTGTTCCACCTTGAACCGGTACACCTGGACTTTTGTCTATTACGATAAAATCATCATTATTTTCTAAGATTCTGTTTTCATGAACCTTTAAAAGTTTTGAAGATGGAGAAAATTTTTTATTTGGTTCCTTTTTTTTATTAACTTCAAAAGTAAAATTAAAAAACTTAATTTTGTCTCCTGTTTTTAATTTATAGGAACTATTTACTTTTTTAATGTTTACTTTAATTTTTCCTTTTCTTAAAGATTTTTCGATTAATGATTGTGGTAGAGAAGCTATGTTATTTCTTATCCATCTATCAATACGCATACCTGAATAAATTTCCTTAATAATGTAGGACTTATTCATTATCTAGTTATGCTGTAGCTGATTTTTTTTCCTCTGTCTTAGCAGGTTTGTCTTGTGATTTCTTTTTCTTAAATTTTCTTTTTGCTTCTACGTCTCTATCTATAAATTCTATTACAGCTAATGGTGCGTTATCACCATATCTAAATCCAGCCTTTACAATTCTAGTGTAACCTCCGGATCTTTTTTCATATCTTTTTGATAAAGTTTTTATAACTTTATTTGCGTTAGTTTTGTCCTGAAGTTGAGATACTAATCTTCTTGTATTTTGTAGATTTTTTTTCTTGCCTAAAGTTATAATTTTATCAGCTTGCGGCTTCAGCACTTTTGCTTTGGGTAATGTAGTAATTATTTGCTCATATTTAATCAAATTATTAAGCATATTTTTTATCAACGCTTTTCTATGCTCAGATGTTCTATTAAGTTTTTTATAACCAAGTCTATGTCTCATTATTAAATACTTTCCTCTAATTTTTTAGATAATTCAGCTATATTGTCTGGTGGCCAATTAGGTATTTCCATACCTAAATATAATGACATACCATTTAAAACTTCTTTTATCTCATTAAGAGATTTTCTTCCAAAATTTGGAGTTCTTAACATTTCACCTTCTGACTTTTGAACTAAATCACCAATATAAATGATATTATCATTTTTTAGACAGTTCATTGACCTTACAGAAAGCTCTAATTCGTCAACTTTTCTTAACAAGTTTTTGTTAAACTCTGGTTCGCTTGGTTTTTCAGTAATAGTAACTTCTTGTGGTTCATCAAAATTAACGAACATTCCTAATTGATCTTGGAAAATTCTAGCTGAATACGCTAACGCATCCTCTGCAGATATAGAACCATTAGTTTCTATTTCCATTGTTAATTTGTCATAATCTAAAGCTTTACCTTCACGAGCTGTGCTCACGGAATAAGATACTTTTTTAACTGGACTAAAAAGTGAGTCAATAGGTATAAGACCTAAAGGTGGTTCATCAGGTTTGTTAAGTTCAGCAGGAACATAACCTTTTCCATTACCTATTGTCATCTCCATGTGGAAATTTGTATTTTCATCTAAATTACAAATTACCAAGTCTGGATTTAAAATTTCTATTTCATTAACTTTTGTTATATCAGATGCTTTAATTACTCCTGGACCTTTTGCATCTAACACTAATTTTTTTTGACCCTCAGAGGTACTTTTTAATGCTAAAGATTTTACATTAAGAACAATGTCAGTTACATCTTCTCTCACACCTTTAATAGAGGTAAATTCATGAAGTACTCCATCAATTTGAATTGCTGTTACAGCAGTCCCTCTAATCGAAGACAATAAAATCCTTCTTAGTGAGTTACCTAAAGTTAAACCATAACCTTTTTCAAGAGGTTCAGCTACAATTTTAGCGTATGATTTATCTTCACTTAAATTAACATCTAACTTTCCAGGTTTAATTAATGATTTCCAATTTTTTAAATTTACATTAGCCGTTTCCATTAAACTCTCCTTTTTTTTGGTGGTCTTGTTCCATTATGAGGCATCGGTGTTGTATCTTTAATTGACAAAATTTTAAAACCTCTTGCTTGTAATGCACGCAAAGCAGTTTCTCTTCCTGAACCTGGTCCTTTAATTTCAACCGTTAAAGTTTTCATACCATACTCTAAAGCTTTTGATGCAGCTGAGTCAGCTGCTATTTGTGCTGCATAAGGTGTTGATTTTCTAGAACCTTTGAAACCTTTTTGTCCTGCAGAAGCCCAAGATACAACATTACCTTGAGTATCAGCTATTGATACAATTGTATTATTAAAAGTTGACTGAACATAAGCTATTCCGTTTACAATATTCTTTTTAACTTTTTTTTTTTTAGAGTAAGAACTTTTTTTAACCGATTTTATTTCTGATTTATCGTCAACTTTTTTTTCTACTTTTTTTTTGTCAGCCATTTTAAACTATTTTTTTAATGGTGTTAATTTTTTACCTGCTATAGCAATTGCTTTACCTTTTCTCGTTCTCGCATTGCACCTAGTTCGTTGCCCTCTTACAGGTAATTTTTTTTTATGTCGAAAACCTCTGTAGCATGCAAGATCAATTAATCTCTTTATACTCATTGAATTTTCTCTTCTCAAATCTCCTTCAACTGTAAAATGCTGGTCAATATACTCTCTAATTTTTAGAATTTGGTCGTCAGTAAGCTCATTCACTCTTTTTGATTTTGGTATTTCTAGTTCCTTACAGATTTGTTTAGAAAACTTGTCCCCGATACCATAAATATATGTAAGTCCAATTTGAACGATCTTATTCTGTGGAATGTTTACACCTGCAATTCGAGCCATAATTTGAGATAAAAATTTAGCCTTTTATATAAGATGAAAATTTAAAGTCAACTTTTTATAACTTCAAAAAGCCCTCAATTTGCTTGTTTATTTGATCAATTTCCTGGTTTCCATCAAGCTTATAAAAGTTTTGATTAGATGAATAATATTCTAATACTGGAGAAGTCGTTTTTAAATACGTATCATATCTTTTCAGAATTGTATCTAAGTCATCATCCCCTCTTTTTTCTTCAACTTTTCTTTTTTCAATTCTTTTAATTATAGTTTCTTTATTCACATTTAAAAAAAAAATAAAATCAATTTGTTGTTCAGATTCTGTCAATAATAAATCTAAATTTTTTGCTTGTTCAATAGTTCTTGGATAACCATCAAAAATTAATTTTCCTTTTTTTGTGCTGTCAAAAATTACCTTTTTCATAAGGCTATTAACAATTTCATCATCAACAAATTTACCTTCATTCATATAACTTATAATTTTCTTACCAATTTCTGTGTCTTTTTTGATTTCATCCCTCAACATATCTCCTGTTGAAACTTGATAATTATTTAATTTTTTGACAAGAAATTTTGCTTGAGTACCTTTACCTGCGCCTGGAGGACCAAATAAAATTATATTCACTACTATCTTCCAAATTTGGTTTTTTTAATAAGTTGTTCGTACTGAGCACTCATTAATCTAGTCTGGATTTGGGTTACAGTATCAATTGCCACGACTACGACAATTAAGACTGAAGCGCCACCCAAATAAAAAGGTATAGGATAGTTTGCTATTAAAAATTCTGGCATTAAACAAACTAACGTTAAATATAATGCTCCAATAGTTGTAAGTCTTGTTAAAATTTCCTCTATATATCTTGCAGTACTTTCTCCTGGTCTAATCCCTGGTACGAAACCACCATATTTTCTTAAATTCTCAGCTGTTTCATCTGGATTGAATACAAGTGAAGTGTAAAAGAAAGTGAAAAAGATTATTCCTGAGGCATATAAAATCATATACAGAGGCTGGCCTTGTGAAAAGAAAGATAAAAAAGTTGATACGTTGTCATTCTCAGTAATATTAAAATTTGTGAGTGTGGCAGGCAAAAGTAATATAGCTGAAGCAAAAATTGCCGGTATCACACCCGCTGTGTTTATTTTCAAAGGTAAATGAGAAGAGTCTCCTCCATACATCTTATTGCCCATTTGTCTCTTTGGATAGTTTATTAATATTTTTCTTAAAGCTCTTTCCATAAAAACAATGAACATTATGGTAGCTATTAATAAAATGAAAATAAAAATAATCATTGTTGACGATATAGCACCTGTTCTACCTAGTTCGAATGTGGTAACTAATGCTCTAGGTATTTCTGCAACAATACCAGAAAAGATAATTAATGAAATTCCATTACCTATTCCTCTTTGAGTAATTTGTTCACCTAACCACATTAAAAAAATTGTACCAGCTACAATAGTTGTCACAGTAGTAAGTTTGAAAAATATACCTGGATTAATAACTAAATTTTCTGATGACTCCAAACCAACAGACAAACCGTAACCTTGAATGGTTGCTAAAAGTACTGTTCCGTATCTTGTAATTTGTGTAATTTTTTGTCTCCCAATAGTCCCCTGACTTTTTAAATTTTTAAAATAATCAGAAACTCCTGTAAGTAATTGCACTATAATTGAAGATGAGATGTAAGGCATTATTCCTAAGGCAAATATTGCCATACGGCTTACTGCACCACCTGCAAAAACATTAAACATCCCAAGTAAACCTTTTTGATTTCCCTCCATCATAATTTTCAACTGATCAGGGTCTATACCAGGCAAAGGAACAAATGTTCCAAATCTGTAAACCGCTAGAATGAATATAGTAAAAATTATACGATTTCTTAAATCGTTATTTTGTGTCATTGTACTCATATGATTTTATTTATTTGCTCTCTAAAATTTTAATTGTTGAGCCGTTCTTTGAAAGTTTTTCTTTTGCTGAATTAGATAAATAATGAACTTCTAAATTTAACTTGTCTTTGATTTCACCCTGACCAAGTATCTTTATTTTTTCATATTTTTTTTTTAAAATTTTAGAACTATGTAAATATTTTATATCTATCTTTTCAGATGATTTTATTCTTTTTGACTCAATAAACAGTTGTAAATCACCTAAGTTTAATTTCCCTATTTTATTTTTATTGATTGAATTAAAACCTCTTTTAGGTAATCTTCTATATAAAGGCATTTGGCCACCTTCAAAACTTTTAATTGCAACACCAGATCTTGATTTTTGTCCCTTAACACCTCTTCCGGAAGTTTTGCCTTTTCCAGATCCAATACCTCTTCCAACTCTGATTTTTTTAGTTTTCAATTTAGTTAGACCATTTAGCATCGTTATCCTCTTTTTTCTATAATTTCTGAAATTTTCTTATTTCTTATAATTGATATTTGTTTTGGAGAATTTTGTTTTTTTAAAGCTTTAAGACATGCTCTAATAACATTGTGGGGATTTGCAGTTCCTAGTGATTTAGCAACAATGTCTTTTATACCTAGTACTTCACATACAGCTCTAACAGGTCCTCCAGCAATAATACCTGTTCCTTTAGGTGCCGCTCTCATTTTGATTTTTCCAGCGCCATCTTTACCTGAAACATCATGATGAATTGTTCTTCCCTCTCTTAAAGGTATTTGAATTAGATTTCTTCTAGCCATTTCATTAGCTTTTTTTATAGCATCTGGAACTTGTTTAGATTTTGCATGCGCAATACCAATTTTTCCACTTTGGTTTCCAACAACTACTAGTGCGGAAAAACCAAACCTTCTACCACCCTTAACAACTTTTGTTATTCTGTTTACGTGAACTAGTTTTTCTATAAATTCATTTTCTTTAGACATATTAAAATTCCATTCCGTTTTTTCTTAATGTTTCAGCAAAAATCTTAACTCTTCCGTGGTACTTGAATTGCCCTCTATCAAAATAAATTTTTTTAATATTTTTTTCTCCAGCTTTTTTAGCTAGTTTTTCGGCAACTATTTTTGAGAGCTCTGTTTTGTTTATTTTTCCAGATTTCATGCCCTTTTCATTAGATGAAGCTGAAAGGATAGTTTTACTATTTGCATCATCTATGATTTGAGCCGAAATGTTTTTTAAACTTCTAGATACGCTTAATCTATAACGATCATTTTTAGAATTATTTTTTAGCTTATTTCTCACTCGAAATTTTTTTCTTTGTAACGTACTTAATTTCATTATTTCTTTTTACCTTCTTTTCTTAATATATATTGACCTTTTTCTTTAATTCCTTTTCCTTTATAGGGTTCAGGTGGTCTAAAAGATTTAATTTTTGATGCAATCATGCCAACTTTTTGTTTATCAACACCTGATATTTTAATAGTTGTTTGTTTTTCAACTAAAATTTTTACATCTTCGGGAATATCAAAATTAATATCATGACTAAAACCTAGTTGAAGATTCAATTGTTTTCCTTTTAATGCTGCTCTGTAACCTACACCGCTTAGCTCAAGTACTTTTTCAAAACCCACACTAGTTCCTATTATTGCATTATTAATAAGACTTCTATTCATTCCCCATAATCTTTTAGTATCATCGTCTAGTTTCTTTGGTTTTATTGAAACGTTTTTACCATCATCAATTTTAAAATCGAACATCTCTAAATTAATTTTTAACTTTTGTTTACCCAGAGGACCTTCTATATTGATATCTGATCCTGCTAAAGCAACTTTGACTTTCTCTGGAATATTAATACTTATTTTACCAATTTTAGACATTAAAATACCTTACAAATTATTTCACCACCAACTTTTTGTTTTCTTGCATCTATATCTGTCATGACACCTTTGGGCGTAGATATAATTGCAATTCCTAAACCATTATTAATTTTTGGTAAGCTTTGTGCACTAGAAAAAACTCTTCTACCCGGTTTTGATACTCTTTCGATTACACTTATTACTGGAGATCCTGAATTATACTTAAGATCAATAATTAAAACTTGTTTGTTTTCATTTTTATCAACACTAAACCCATTGATATAACCTTCATTTTTTAAAACGTCTGCAATCTTCATCTTAAAATTTGATGAAGGCATTTCTACTTTTTTGTGATTTCTTAATTGCGAGTTTTTTATTCTTGCTAGCATATCTCCTATTGGATCTGTTAGACTCATATAATTTTCCTTTCTACCAACTTGATTTTATCATACCAGGAATTTTACCCTGCAGACCTAGTTGTCTAAGAGCTATTCTTGATATTTTTAATTTTCTGTAAACACCATGCGGTCTACCTGTAATTTCACATCTATTTCTTACCCTAATCTTCGCTGAATTTCTTGGTAATTTTGATAATTTTTGTTGAGCTTTAAATCTTTCCTCTAGAGGTAATTTTTTATTCATTATAATTAGTTTTAGTTTTTTTCTTTTTGCATAAAATCTATCTGACATTTTTTTTCTTCTATTATTCTTATTTATTGAACTGAGTTTAGCCATTAATTGCTCCTTTCTTCTCTAAATGGAAAATTAAATTTCTTTAATAATTCTAAGCTATGCTCTTTAGAGTTTGATTTTATTACTATTGTAATATCTAAACCTCTTATTTTATCCACCTTATCAAAATTTACTTCGGGAAATATTATATGC
Organism: uncultured Pelagibacteraceae bacterium; assembly: GCA_902599625.1. Taxonomy (GTDB): domain Bacteria; phylum Pseudomonadota; class Alphaproteobacteria; order Pelagibacterales; family Pelagibacteraceae; genus Pelagibacter. The sequence continues at coordinate 224,002 of CACKGF010000001.1, forward strand.
TCCTTTACACCAAAGGTGAAATTACCAAACTTATCGAAACCTTTTGAAGAAAGTCCTCTAAAATCTTTTATTCTTGGAAGCGCAATGTTTACAAGTCTATCTATAAATTCATACATTTTATTCTTTCGTAAAGTAACCTTAAGTCCGGCTTTCGTATCTTTACGTGTTTTAAAATTTGAAATGGATTTTTTAAACTTCGTTGAAACTGGTTTTTGTCCTGCAATTTTAGCTAAATCCTCTTCGCAAGATTTAAATATTTTTGAGTCGTTTCCATCTATTCCTAGACCCATATTTAAAACAACTTTTTCAAATTTAGGTGCCATATTAAGATTTTTAAAACCATATTTTTCCTTAAGCATAGTTTTAACTTCCTTGTGATATAGTATTTTTAACCTTGGTATCATTTTTTAACTGCCTTTTTTTTATCTTGTTTTTGATCCAATTTTAGATTTGATAAATGAACAAAATTTTCTTTATCAACTATTCCACCTTTTCTTTCTTTAGTAGTTTTAAGATGTTTTTTTATCATGTTTATTCCTTTAATCTTTGCTCTATTTCTCTTTCTATCTAATTCTATAATCTCACCTGTTTTATTTTTATCTTTTCCAACAAGAACTTTGACATTTGAGCCTTTCTTAATCATTTATATTACCTCCGGAGCTAATGATATTATTTTCATTTGACCCCTACTTCTTAATTCTCTTGTAACTGGTCCAAAAATTCTAGTCCCGATAGGTTCGCCTTTGTCATCTGTCAAAACAGCTGCGTTATTGTCGAATCTAACTTTTGATCCATCGTCTCTATGAATGCCTTTTTTTACTCTAACAACTACTGCCTTATGAACTGAACCTTTTTTAACTTTGCCTTTAGGGATAGCTTCTTTTACAGCAACAACAATTGTATCACCAATGCTGGCATATCTTCTTTTTGAGCCTCCAAGTACTTTTATACACTCAATTTTTTTTGCACCTGTATTATCTGCTACAAATAGTTCAGTTTGTACCTGTATCATTTATTGTCTCCTAGTACTTCAAATTTCTTAGTTTTTGAGTAAGGTCTACATTCAATTATCTTTACCTTATCTCCATTTTTAAATTTATTATTTTCATCATGGGCACTAAATTTTTTTCTTACTTTTACTACTTTTTTTAAAGTAGGGTGTTGATATTTTCTTTCAACCATTACTGTTATTGTTTTATTTGGTTTATCACTCACTACAATTCCATTTAATATTTTTTTAGGCACTTTTTTTCCTTCCAATTAATGTTTTCATTCTTGAAATGTCTTTTTTAGTTTGAGATATCTTTGTTGGATTTGTAAGTTGTCCGTTTGTTTTTTGGAATCTCAAATTAAACAAATCTTTTTTAAGTTTATCTAAATTTTTTAATGCTTGATCTTTAGTAAATTTCTTTATTTCATTTTTTTTCATTATGAAATCCTTCTTATGAACTTAGTTTTAATTGGTAGTTTAGCGGAAGCTTTATATAGAGCTTCTTTTGCTATTTGTTCAGATACACCATCTACTTCAAATAAAATTCTGCCTGGTTTAACTCTACATGCCCAAAATTCTGGTGAACCTTTACCTTTTCCCATTCTAACTTCAGTTGGTTTTTTTGAAACGGGTATATTTGGAAAAACTCTTGTCCAAACTCTACCTTGTCTTTTCATATGTCTTGTTAAAGCGACTCTAGCTGCCTCTATTTGTTTTGAAATTACTCTATCTGGCTGCAATGCTTTAAGTCCAAAGGAACCATAATTCATTTTATTGCATCTAGATGCATTTCCGTGGATACGACCTTTATGAGCTTTTCTAAATTTTGTTCTAGTTGGTTGTAGCATAGTTATCTCTTGTTTGTTTCCTGACTAAATTCTTTTGTAAAAATTTCACCTTTATATATCCAAACTTTAATACCAATAATTCCATATGTAGTTAAAGCCTCCGCTTCTGCATAATCTATGTCAGCCCGTAGGGTATGGGAAGGTATACTTCCATCTCTTAACCATTCTGTCCTTGCGATTTCGTTTCCACCTAATCTGCCACTTACAGATACTTTTATACCCTTTGCTCCTAATCTTAATGCTGACTGCATAGCTCTCTTCATGGCTCTTCTATACGAAATTCTTTTAACCAATTGTTGAGATATATTTTCAGCTACTAAATAACTGTTTGTCTCTGGTTTTTTAACTTCTTTAATATTAAGATTTACCTCATTTGTAGTTAGTCTAGATAATTTTTCTTTGATCTTTTCAATATCACTTCCCTTTTTACCAATTACAAAACCAGGTCTTGAGGTATAAATTGTTACAAAACATTTTTTTGAAGTTCTTTCTATCATCACTTTTGAAACTCCAGAGTTAATGACGTTTTTTTTTATGTATTCTCTTATTTTAAAGTCTTCGATTAAAAATTTACCGAAATCCTTTTTTTTGGCATACCAAACGGAATCCCATCCTCTATTTACTCCTAGTCTTAAACCTACTGGATTAACCTTTTGTCCCATCTTTAGCCTCTTTTGTTTTTAATTTTTCTGACAATATAATTGTTAAATTTGAATATGGTTTCAAGATTGGAGCTGCTCTTCCTTTCGCTCTTGGTCTAAATCTTTTCATAGTAATTTGTTTACCACAGTAAGCTTCTTTGACAAAAAGTTTATCAATATCGTATTGAAAATTGTTCTCAGCATTTGCAATTGCTGAAGATAGTGTTTTTTTGATATCTTTACATATTCTTTTATTTGAAAAATCAAGATCTCTTATCGCTAGATCAACTTTTTTTCCAACAATTCCTTTTAAAATTGGATTAAGCTTTCTAGTACTAGATCTGATATTTTTATTTACCGACCTCACTAAATTTGTTTCTTTTTTATCTTTTTTAACCATTTTTATTTCTTATCCTTGTCATCAGTTTTAGTTTCTTCAGCTTTTGCTTTCTTATCAGCAGGTGTATGTCCAAAAAATTGTCTTGTTGGTGCAAATTCTCCAAATTTATGACCAACCATATCCTCAGATACAGTAAGAGGGATAAATTTTTTACCATTGTAAATTAAAAAACTTAAACCAACAAAATCTGGAATTATCGTCGACTTCCTTGACCACGTTTTTATAGGTTTCTTGCCAGACTCATTTTTTTGTTTTTCAGCTTTTTTAATCAAGCTTTCTTCAACAAATGGGCCTTTCCAAACTGATCTAGTCATTTTAACCTTTCTTTTTCTTTCTTCTTCGAATTATAAACTTATCTGTTCTCTTATTATCTCTTGTTTTTAAACCTTTTGCAGACTGACCAGTTCTTGAAACTGGGTGTCTACCACCTGCAGATTTACCTTCACCACCGCCATGAGGGTGATCAACTGGGTTCATCACTACACCTCTTGTGTGAGGTCTTCTACCAAGCCATCTTGATCTACCAGCTTTACCAATTTTAATATTTTTTTGATCAGGGTTTGAAAGAACTCCAATAGTTGCCATTGCTCTAGAGTCAATTTTTCTTACCTCTCCTGATGTCATCTTAATAATTGAATAGCTTCCATCATTTCCTGAAATAGAAACAGACGTTCCTGCTGATCTCGCAATTTTTCCACCACCACCAGGATTGATTTCTACATTATGTACATCAATACCTACGGGAATTTCAGAAAGTGGCAAGCAATTACCAACTTTAATTTCTGAATTAGGACCATTTGATATTTTATCACCAACTTTAATTCCTTGAGGTGCTAAGTAATAATATCTTTCACCATCAGAAAATTTAACTAACATAATATGACATGATCTGTTAGGATCGTATTCAATTCTTTCTACCTCAGCTTTCTCACCAAATTTTTTTCTATAAAAATCAATATTTCTGTATTTTTGCTTGTGTCCACCACCAACATTCCTAGCTGTAATTCTTCCAAGATTGTTTCTTCCACTTGATGAATTTTTTACTGATGTAAGAGGTTTAAATGGTTTGCCTTTCCAAAGATTTTTTCTATCAACAAGAATAGTTCCTCTTACAGATTTAGTATACGGTTTGAATGTTTTTAATGCCATTTTATATTCCTGTTGTTAGATCAATAGATTGACCTTTTTTTAATGTAATCACTGCTTTTTTGTAACCTTTTACTCTACTGTTTCTACCTCTGGTAAACTTCAAAATAGATTTTTTGTTAATAATATTCACTTTTACTACGTTCACTTTAAATAATTTTTCAATATTTTTCTTTAAAGTTTTTTTGTTAGCGTCATCTCTTACTTTAAAAACAACTTTATTTTGAGAAGACATATTTGATGACTTTTCAGTTATAACAGGTGATATTATTGTGTCGTATAAATTTACTTTACTCATTAGTTGTACCTTTTTTCTAATTCTTTTACCGATGTTTCTGTGAAAATAATTTTTTTGAATTTCATAATGTCGTATGCACTAAAATGACCTATATCTGTACATTTTACGTTAGGAATATTTTTTGTAGCCCTAAATATTTTATCTTTAGAATTTTTATCTAAAATCAAAATTGAGTTCTTAGCATCAAACTTTTTCAAAATTTTATCCATTTCTTTTGTTTTTTTTATTTCTTTAGAAAAGTCATCAAAAACAATTACCTCTTTGAGCTTTAATTTTTTTGATAAAATAGAGCTGATACTCTGTCTTTTCTCATTTTTGTTTAATTTTCTAGTTTTATAACTATTTCTTCCTTTTGGACCATGAGCTATACCACCACCTACGAAAATCGGAGCTTTTCTACTTGCGTGTCTTGCATTTCCTGTTCCTTTTTGTGCATAGATTTTTGAAGTAGATCCAATAATTTCATTTTTTTGTTTTGTTTTGGAGCTTCTTCCTTTGTAATTAGCGTTAGTCTTATAAATAACGGAGCTGATTAATTTCTCATTGATTTTTGAAGAAAAAATTGAATCTTTAACTTCAACTGAGCTTTTTTTTCCTTCAAGATTTATTTTTTCAATTTTCATTTATTTTTTCTTCTTTTCTGGAACTTTTTTTAATTTTTCCATTTTCTCAATTTTTTCTGACATTGTAAGTTTTCTAATATTCTTAACTGATTGTTTAACTAGAACTTCAGTATTTTTTGAGCCAGGAATTGATCCTTTTAAATACATAATATCATTTTCCAAATCAGTTTTGATAATTTCAATATTTTGTTTAGTTCTCATTTTACTTCCCATATGGCCTGCCATTTTTTTTCCTTTAAAAACTTTACCTGGATCTTGGTTTTGACCAGTTGAACCATGTGCTCTATGAGAAATTGAAACACCATGTGATGCTCTTAGACCTCCAAAATTATGTCTTTTCATTGCTCCGGCAAATCCTTTACCGATTGTTTTTGAACGAACATCAACAAATTTAGCGTCTTTAAAAATCTCTAGTCCAAGTTCATTACCTTCTTTATAATTATCCAACTTAGATACCCTAAATTCTTTTAAAATTTTTTTAGGCTCAGTGTTTTTTTTAGAAAAGAAACCTTTCATTTGTTTTGAAAGTTTTGAATTTTTAATTTTTCCAAAACCAACTTGAACAGCGTTATATCCTCTTTGATCTTTTGAGATTAATTGAATTATTCTTCCTTTGTCGATTTTGACAGCTGTGACAGGCACCGATTGGCCAGACTTATAAAATTCTCTTGTCATACCAATTTTCTTTCCAATAAGCCCAATTTCCTGAATCATATTTTAATCTCCACATCCACACCTGAAGCTAAGTCCAATTTCATCAAAGCTTCGACTGTTTGGGGTGTTGGCTCTATAATATCTATTAATCTTTTATGAGTTCTTGTTTCGAATTGTTCTCGACTTTTTTTATCAATATGAGGTGATCTTAATACTGTGTATCTTTCAATTTTTGTTGGTAACGGAATAGGTCCTTTAATATTTGCACCAGTTCTTTTAACTGTGTTAACTATTTCTTCAGTTGATTGATCTAATACTTTATTATCGTAGGCTCTTAATTTTATTCTAATATTTTGTTTATCCATTTGAACCTGTCTTTTTTGTAACTTCATCTTGAACATTTTGTGGAACTTTATCGTAGTGATCGAAGAACATTGAATATTGCGCTCGTCCTTGTGACATAGATCTTAAAGCATTTATATAGCCAAACATATTTGCTAATGGAACCATTGCCGTGATTACTGTAGCGTTACCTCTCTGCTCTTGAGTGTTTATCTGTCCTCGTCTACTGTTAAGATCACCTATAACATCACCCATATAATCCTCAGGTGTTACAACTTCGACTCTCATAATTGGTTCAAGTAATTTTAAGGTTGCTCTATTGCAAGCTTCTTTAAAACACTGTCTAGAAGCTAACTCAAAAGCCAAAACACTTGAGTCGACATCGTGGTGTAATCCATCTAGGATTGTTACTTTGTAATCAATAATTGGAAAGCCAGCCAATATTCCGCTATCTGAAACAGTTTCAATACCTTTTTCAACACCAGGAATAAATTCTTTTGGAATAGCCCCACCTTTGATTTTACTTTCCACTTCTCTTCCTTTACCAGGTTCTAAAGGTTCAATTGAAAGTTTTACTCTAGCAAATTGACCAGCACCACCACTTTGTTTTTTGTGTGTATAATCAAATTCTGACTGTTTAAGTATTGTTTCTCTATAAGCTACTTGAGGAGCACCAACATTTGCCTCTACTTTAAATTCTCTCTTCATTCTATCAACAATTATATCTAAATGGAGTTCACCCATTCCTTTAATAATTGTTTGTCCAGACTCTTCATCAGAAGTAACTCTGAAAGATGGATCTTCTTTTGCTAATCTACCTAAAGCCTCTCCCATTTTTTCTTGGTCACCTTTAGTTTTTGGTTCAACAGCAATTTCAATAACTGGATCTGGGAATTCCATCGGTTCTAATAAAACTGGACTATCTTCATTAGCTAAAGTATGGCCAGTAATAGTATATTTTAAGCCAGCTAGCGCAACAATATCACCAGCATTAGCCTCTTTAATATCTTCTCTTGAGTTTGCGTGCATTAAAAGCATTCGTCCAACTCTTTCTTCTTTATCTTTTGAAGTGTTATAAATTCCGGTACCTGATTTAACAGTTCCTGAGTAAATTCTAATAAATGTTAAAGATCCAACAAACGGGTCGTTTGCTACTTTAAAGGCAAGAGCTGAAAAAGGAGCACTATCTTCAAATTTCATTTCAACTACATCTTCTGATCCAGGTTTTGTTCCTTTGATTGAACCAATATCTTCTGGGCTTGGTAAATAGTCAACGACAGCATCCAATAATGGTTGAACACCTTTATTTTTAAATGCAGACCCAGTTAGTACTGGAACAAAATCAAAATTTAAACATCCCTTTCTTACACATCTAATTAAATCTTCGTTTTTAATTTGATCGCCGTTTAAATAACTTTCCATTAGTTTCTCATCTTGTTCTACAGCTGACTCCACGAGTTCTTGTCTATATTTTTCACAAATTTCTTTTAAATCTTCTGGAATTTCTTTTTCTTCCCAAGCAGCTCCTAAATCCTCGTTTTTCCATACAATCGCTTTCATTTTTACTAGATCAACAACACCTTGTAATGAAGACTCGATTCCAATAGGAATTTGCATGACCATAGGTTTGGCACCAAGTCTGTCTTTAATCATATCTACACATCTAAAGAAATCAGCACCTGTTCTGTCTAATTTATTTACAAAACAAATTCTTGGAACTTTATATTTATCAGCTTGTCTCCATACTGTTTCAGACTGTGGCTCTACTCCAGCTACGCCATCGAACACAGCTACAGCTCCATCTAATACTTTTAATGATCTTTCTACCTCGATTGTAAAATCAACGTGTCCTGGTGTATCGATAATATTAATTCTATGATCTCTCCAAAAACATGTTGTAGCAGCTGAGGTAATTGTAATACCTCTTTCTTGCTCTTGTTCCATCCAGTCCATAGTTGCAGCACCATCATGAACTTCTCCAATCTTATGACTTTTACCAGTATAATAAAGAATTCTCTCAGTTGTTGTTGTTTTGCCAGCATCAATGTGTGCCATGATACCGATGTTCCTATACATGTTTAACTTATGAGTTCTGGGCATATTTTCTTACCATCTAAAATGTGCAAAGGCTTTATTTGACTCTGCCATTTTATGTGTATCCTCTTTCTTTTTAATTGCTGAACCTCTATTTTGATAAGCATCAAAAATTTCATTAAAAATTTTATCAGACATTTTTTTATCTTTTCTTTTTCTTGAGGCATCTATTAACCATCTAATTGCGAGAGCTTGTGATCTTTTTGCTTTTACCTCTACAGGAACTTGATAAGTAGCTCCACCAACTCTTCTAGATCTTACTTCTACAGTTGGTTTAATATTACTAATTGCTTGGTTAAAAACAGTTATTGGCTCATCTTTTGATTTAGATTTAATTTTGTCTATTGCATCGTACACAATTTTTTCAGCAATGGTCTTTTTTCCATCGTACATTAGTGAATTTATTAGTTTTGGAATAATTACTGACTTATACTTTGGGTCAACAACATTAAGTTTTTTAGGAGCGCTTTTTTTTCTAGACATTTTTACTTACCTTTTTTTGCTCCGTATTTAGATCTTTGTTGTTTTCTTCCCGTTACACCTTGAGTGTCTAGATTACCTCTTAATATATGATATCGAACTCCTGGTAAGTCTTTTACCCGACCACCTCTTATCAGAACAACTGAGTGTTCTTGAAGATTGTGTCCTTCACCAGGAATATAGGAAGTTACTTCATGGCCGTTTGAAAGTCTTACCCTTGCAACTTTTCTTAAAGCTGAGTTAGGTTTTTTAGGAGTGGTTGTATAAACTTTTACACAAACACCTCTCTTCTGAGGAGATTTCTCTAATGCAGGGACTCTGTCCCTTGCTTTAGGTTTGATCCTTTTTTTTCTTAACAATTGGTTAATTGTTGGCATAATAATTATATTTTGGAAGAAATACTCTAGTGACCTGTGTATGGTAGCGTTTAGTGCTACAAGGGCACTACATTCCAACCAAAATTCTTGGAGAAAATACTACAGTTTTGTGATTTGTCAAACTAAAACGAGGAATTTAATGCTAAATTATTATTGATTTACAGGGGTTTCAGGCTGTTCAATCTTTTCTTGCTCAGCAATGAATTTTTGATCATCATCAAGGGCTTTTTTGTTCCACTTGTTCTTAATCGAGCCTGTTCCAGCAGGAACTAACCTACCAACTATTACATTCTCTTTTAGTCCAACTAAGGTATCAACCTTACCTCTGATAGCTGCATCAGTAAGAACTCGTGTTGTTTCCTGAAATGAAGCGGCAGAGATAAACGAGTCAGTTTGTAGGGATGCTTTGGTAATACCCATCAAAACTCGTTCTCCGATAGCTGGTTTTTTTCCGTCTTTTTTAAGTTGTTCATTCATGCTATCAAATTTAAATCTATCAATAATTTCACCAGGTAATAAATCTGAGTCACCAGATGTTTTGATCTCAACCTTTTTTAACATCTGTCTTAATATGGTTTCTATATGTTTGTCGTTTATTATTACTCCTTGTAATCTATAAACTTCTTGTACTTGGTTTACAAAATATTCAGTTAATTCTTCAATACCTAGTATTCTTAAAATATCATGCGGTAAAGGTTGTCCATCTAATAGATACTCCCCCTTTTTAATTTCTTCACCCTGATTAAAATTAATATGTTTACCTTTTGGAATTAAGTAGTTTGAGCTTTCACCGCTAGATGAAACGATTGAGACTCTTTGTTTTCCGCGTACTTCTTTACCAAAAATCACTTTACCATCATTTTCTGCAATTATGGCACTATCTTTTGCTTTTCGTGCTTCAAATAACTCAGCAACCCTAGGTAAACCTCCTGTAATGTCTTTTGTCTTCGATGTTTCTTTAGGTAAACGCGCTATTACGTCACCAGCAAATATTTTTTGTCCATCTTGAACTGAAAGAATTGAGTCTGGTACAAGATAATATCTCGCTTCATTATCATCAGCCTTTTTTATAACATTTCCTTTTTCATCCCTAAGTGTAATTCTTGGTTTTAAATCTGTATTTTTTGATTGAGATCTCCAGTCAATTACAGATTTAGATGATATACCAGTGGTATCATCGAGTGTTTCAGATAGTGAAACTCCATCAATTAAATCCACAAAATTTGCTATTCCGCTCTTTTCAGCAATAACTGGAGTAGTATATGGATCCCACTCACATATTTTAGAATTTTTCTTAACCTTTTCATCATTCTTAAAAAATAATTTTGATCCATAAGGAACTTTATAAATTGCAATTTGTACACCTTTCTCATCTTCTAAACTAATTTGTGTATTTCTACCCATAACAATTAAATTTTTCTTGGAGTCTTCAAGAAGATTTGTATTTATTATTTTCAAAATTCCATCACTTTTACTTATAATTTGAGAATCTTGTTTTATTGATGCTGTTCCTCCAACGTGAAAAGTTCTCATTGTTAATTGAGTTCCTGGTTCACCTATAGACTGAGCAGAGATCATACCAATTGCTTCTCCAACATTTACCATCTTTCCTCTTGAAAGATCACGACCGTAACACATTGCACATACACCTTCTTTGGAACCACATGTAATTACGGAATAAACTTTTATAGATTTTACTCCTGCTGCATCAATTTTCTCACAATCTGCCTCATCAATCATATGACCTTTTTTAATTACTATTTCACCAGAAATTGGATTTTTTACATCTGCAGCCACTACTCTTCCTAAAGCTCTCTCTGATAAACTTACGATTATATTTCCACCTTCAATAATTTCAGATAGCGTTATGCTGCCTCGACTTTTACAGTCGCAATCTTTTTTTGTTACAGTTAAATCTTGAGCAACATCACATAATCTTCTTGTCAGATAACCTGAATTAGCAGTTTTTAAAGCCGTGTCAGCTAATCCTTTTCTGGCACCGTGAGTAGAATTAAAATATTCAAGGGCTGTTAGACCTTCTTTAAAATTAGATGTAATTGGTGACTCAATGATTTCACCTGATGGTTTCGCAATTAAACCTCTCATACCAGCTAATTGCTTCATTTGAGCAGCCGAACCTCTTGCACCAGAGTCCGCCATCATGAAAACAGAATTAATATCTAATCCTTTTTCAGATTTGTTAGTCGCTGATATTCTTTTCATCATTTCAGATGCAACTTTATCAGTGCATTTAGACCAAGCATCAACTACTTTATTGTATTTTTCACCTCTGGTAATTAAACCCTCAGAATATTGGTTTTCATAATCTTTTATTAATTGTTTTGTTTCATCAATTAACTGTTCTTTATTATCAGGTATTATTAAGTCATCTTTACCAAAAGAAATACCTGCTTTAAAAGCATGCTTAAAACCTAAATCTTTGAGTTTATCACAAAAAATAACAGTGCTTTTTTGACCTGTGTATCTAAAAACAAAATCAATTATTTCTGAAACGACCTTTTTAGGTAAAACTCTGTCAATTAAAGAAAATTTTATATCTTTATTCTTTGGTAAAAGATTTGCCAATAAAAATCTACCGGCTGTACTAGTGTGCTTTTCAAAAACTTGATTGCCTTTTTCATCAACTGTTTCAAATCTAGATATGATTCTGGAGTGTATTTTTATTTTTCCAGATTCTAAACCTTGCTCTATTTCAGAATTGTTCACAAAATAACCTTCAATTTTTTTCTCCTGATACGGTGGGAGAGATAAATAATAAATTCCAAGAATCATATCCTGGCTTGGAACTATAATTGGCTTTCCGTTTGATGGACTTAAAATATTGTTAGTAGACATCATTAAAACTCTAGCTTCTAGTTGAGCTTCTAAACTTAATGGAATATGTACGGCCATTTGATCTCCATCAAAATCAGCATTAAATGCAGCACAAGTTAGAGGATGCAATTCAATTGCATCTCCTTCTATTAATTTAGGTTCAAAAGCCTGAACTCCTAGCCTATGAAGTGTTGGTGCTCTATTAAGTATAACTGGATGTTCTCTTACAATGACCTCAAGGGCATCCCAAACAGCATTAGTTTCTTTTTCAACAAGTTTCTTAGCTTGTTTAATCGTAGATGCTAGACCAAGTTTATTCAGTCTCGCATATAAAAAAGGTTTAAATAATTCTAGGGCCATTTTTTTTGGTAAACCACATTCATGAAGTTTTAAATCAGGGCCTACTACAATTACTGATCTTCCTGAATAATCCACTCTTTTACCCAAAAGGTTCTGTCTAAATCTTCCTTGTTTACCTTTTAGCATTTCTGCTAGAGATTTTAGTGGACGTTTCCCAGTTCCAGTAATTACCCTACCTCTTCTTCCATTATCAAATAGCGCATCAACAGACTCTTGCAACATTCTTTTTTCATTTCTGACGATTATATCTGGAGCTTTTAAGTCCATTAATCTTTTGAGACGATTATTTCTATTAATTACCCTTCTGTATAAATCATTCAAATCTGATGTGGCAAATCTTCCTCCATCTAGCGGCACCAAGGGTCTAAGTTCCGGCGGTATTACTGGTATTATTGTTAAGATCATCCATTCAGGTTTGTTCCCGGTCTTGATAAATGAATCAATTAATTTTAATCTTTTTATTGATCTCTCCTCCGAAACTTTTGATTTTGTTTCATTAATATTCTTTACAAGAATTTCTCTTTCTTTTTCTAAGTTTATATTTTTAAGTATTTCTAATATAGCCTCTGCTCCAATACCTGCAGTAAAAGACTCATCGCCATAATCATTTTGATATTTTATTAATTCATCTTCTGACAATAATTGATTTTTTTTTAAACCTGTTAGACCAGGCTCAATAACTATAAAGTTTTCAAAATAAAGGACTCTTTCAACCTCTTTTAATTTCATGTCGATTGCTAAAGAGATTCTGCTTGGTAAAGATTTTAGGAACCAAATGTGCGCTACTGGTGTTGCAAGATTAATATGGCCCATTCTTTCACGTCTGACATTTGATTTAGTAACTTCAACACCACATTTTTCACATATAATACCTCTAAACTTCATTCTCTTATATTTTCCGCACAAACATTCGTAATCTTTAATTGGTCCAAAAATCCTTGCACAGAATAGACCATCTTTTTCTGGTCTAAATGTTCTATAATTAATCGTTTCAGGTTTTTTAATTTCACCATATGTCCATGACTTTATTTTTTCAGGGCTTGCTAATGAAATTTTAATACTATTAAAATTCTGCGAGTCTGATATCTCAGTGTTTTTAAATAAATCTTTAAGTTCTTTTTTCATAATTAATTAAGTTCAACATTTAATGCTAAAGATTTTATTTCTTTAACTAGAACATTGAATGACTCAGGAATTCCTGACTCAAAATTTTCCTCACCTTTAACAATTGTTTCATATACTTTTACTCTACCAGCAACGTCATCAGATTTTACTGTCAGAATTTCTTGAAGAGTATAAGAAGCTCCATAGGCTTCTAAAGCCCAAACTTCCATTTCACCAAATCTTTGACCACCTAACTGGGCTTTTCCTCCAAGGGGTTGTTGGGTTACCAAACTGTATGGACCAGTAGATCTAGCGTGAATTTTGTCCTCTACAAGGTGATGTAGTTTTAACATATATATAGTTCCAACTGTTACATCCCTATCAAATCTTTCCCCAGTTCTTCCATCCCATAAAGGGGTTTGACCAGTCTTTGGTAATTTAGCTAAATCAAGCATCTCTGTTACATCTTTCTCTTTAGCTCCATCGAAAACAGGTGTAGAAATTGGAACTCCACTCATTAAATTCTCACATAAATCAGAAAATTCATTTTTAGTTAATTTTTCAATTGAATTTTCCAAGATTTCTTTCCCATAAACAGATTTAAGAAACTCTTTTATTTTTTGAGACATCTCTAATTTCTTTTGATTTTCATTAATTAAATTTTTTAATTTATCACCTAGTTCTGTACAAGCCCAACCTAAATGTGTTTCTAAAATTTGACCAACATTCATCCTACTTGGTACACCTAGAGGATTTAAAACAATATCAACGGGTTTCCCATTTTCTCTATAAGGCATATCTTCCACAGGAACAATTTTACTTACTACTCCCTTATTACCATGTCTTCCTGACATTTTATCTCCAGGTCTCAATCTTCTTTTTATTGCAACAAAAACTTTTACCATTTTCATCACACTTGGTAACAGATCGTCACCTTGTCTTATTTTAAGAACCTTATCTTCAAACCTTTCTTTAATATCTTGACTTGCATTGTTATATTGTTCTTTCAATTTTTCTAATATTTCATTTTTACTTGTATCTTTAACGTTCATTTTAAAGATTTCTGATATTGGAACTTCGTTTATATTATTCTGATCTAATGTAACGCCCTGATTTAAATTCTTAATTTTTTTGGAAATTTGTGTTCCTGATAAAATTTGAGCTGCTCTTTGTTTGATACTTCTCTCAAGAATTTCCTCCTCGACCAACTTATCTTGTTGGACTAAATCTATTTCAGCTCTCTCAATTGTAATTGATCTCTCGTCTTTTTCTATCCCATGCCTATTAAAAACTCTTACATCAACTACAATACCACCACTACCACTTGGCATTTTTAACGATGTATCCGTAACATCAATTGCTTTTTCACCAAATATTGACCTTAATAATTTTTCCTCAGGTCCAGACGCTGTATCACCTTTAGGTGTTACTTTACCGACTAATATGTCCCCCGGCTTTACTTCCGCACCAATATAAACAATTCCAGATTCATCTAAATTTTTTAAAGCCTCCTCGTTAACATTTGGTATATCTCTTGTTATATCTTCTTCACCTAATTTTGTATCCCTAGCCATGACTTCATATTCTTCAATGTGAACTGAGGTGAATACATCGTCTGTTACACATCTTTCTGAAATTAATATTGAGTCTTCAAAATTGTATCCTTGCCATGGCATAAATGCTACTGTCACATTTTTTCCTAAGGCTAATTCACCAATTTTTGTGGAAGGTCCATCAGCAATAATATCTCCAAGTTTTACTTTGTCACCAACTCTAACTAAAGGCTTCTGATTAATACACGTGTTTTGATTAGATCTTTTAAATTTTTGTAAGTTATAAATATCAACTCCTGATTTTGAAAAATCAGTTTCACTTGTAGCTTTAATTACAATTCTTTTACCATCAATTTTGTCAACTACACCATCCCTTTTAGCAACAATTGTTACACCTGAGTCTAATGCAACATCGCTTTCTATACCTGTGCCTACTAAGGGTGACTCCGGTTTTAAAAGAGGCACTGCTTGCCTCATCATATTTGATCCCATAAGAGCTCTGTTGGCATCATCGTTTTCTAAAAATGGTATTAGAGAAGCTGCTACTGATACAAGTTGTTTAGGTGAGACATCGATATAATCAATATTCTCAGGTTTAGATAAAATAAAATTCAAATTTTGTCTACTTGAAATTAAGTCCTCAGTAAACTTTCCATTTTTATCAACCTTTGAATTGGCTTGAGCAATGGTAAATTTTGTTTCCTCCATTGCAGACAAATATTCAATCTTCTCCTGCACAACTCCATTTACCACTTTTCTGTATGGAGACTCAATAAATCCATATTTATTTATTTTCGAATAAGTTGATAAACTATTTATTAATCCAATATTTGGTCCCTCAGGTGTTTCTATTGGGCAAATTCTGCCGTAATGAGTTGGGTGAACGTCCCTTACTTCAAATCCAGCCCTTTCTCTAGTTAAACCCCCAGGACCTAATGCTGAAACTCTCCTCTTATGAGTAATTTCAGATAAAGGATTAGTCTGATCCATAAATTGAGATAATTGCGAAGTTGCAAAAAAATCTTTAAGAGAAATTGTTAATGGTTTAGCATTAATTAAATCTTGTGGCATTGCTGACTCTATATCAAGAGTAGTCATTTTTTCTTTAATAGCCCTTTCCATTCTGTAAACACCTATTCTGGCTTGGTTTTCAACTAACTCACCAACTGACCTTACTCTTCTATTGCCTAAATGATCGATATCATCAACTTCATCCTTGCCATCTCTTAAGTCGAGCATCTTTTTGATAATTGCTAATACATCATCTGTTCTTAAAATTGTAATTTTATCTGAACAGTCCAAACTTAATCTAGAGTTTAATTTTACTCTTCCGACATCAGAAAGATCATATCTATCTGAACTAAAAAAAAGATTATTAAATATTTGAGTCGCAATTTCGATTGTTGGAGGTTCTCCAGGTCTTAGAACTTTATAAATTTCATTGATTGCATCATTTTTTGAATCATTTTTATCATTAAATAATGTTTGTAAAAGATAAGGGCCTTTATTTATTGTATTAGTATACGCTAAGTCCAAAGAAAAAACTTTAGCTTCTATAAATTTTTCAATTATTGTATCATTGAGTTCTGATCCTATTTTGAATTCCTCTTCACCAATCTTAACATCTTTAATTAAATATTTACCTAACAAATATTGGTTAGTGACATAAATTTCTTTAAGACCTTCAGAAGCAAGTTTTTTTGCTTTTAAAAAGTTTACCTTTTCACCTTTTTTAATTATGGTTTTTTTATTTTTTGCATCGATTATTTCTTCTGTAAAGTTTTTAGATTTATAATTTTCAGGATTAAATTTTGTTTTCCATTTCTTCTCTTTTTCGTCATAAGAATAAATTTCTTTCTCATAAAATTCTTTAACTATATCACTCTTATTAAATCCTAAAGCCAGTAATAAAGTTGACACAAGTATTTTTTTCTTTCGATCAATTCTAAAGTATAATAAATCTTTTACGTCAAATTCAAAATCAAGCCATGACCCTCTATTAGGAATTACACGGCAATTAAATAATAATTTTCCACTAGCATGTGATTTACCTTTATCGTGATCAAAAAATACTCCTGGACTCCTATGCATTTGATTTACTACAACTCTTTGCACTCCATTAGTAATAAATGTTCCGCTATTAGTCATCATCGGAACTTCACCCATATAAACTTCTTGCTCTTTTGCTGATAAAATATCTTTAGTATTATTTTCTTGATTTATCTCGTAAACAACTAGACGTAGGTTACATTTGAGCGCTGAGGAATAAGTAAGACCTCTCTGAATACACTCTTCTACATCAAATTTAGGTTTTTCTAATCTATAGCTTATGTATTCTAAAGTTGCTTTATCGTTTAAATCCTCTATTGGAAAAATACTTTTAAATACACGATCAAAACCTTTAATGAATTGTGGAGCAACATCTTCTTTAAATTCTGTTAACTCTTTATACGAATTTTTTTGAACTTCTATTAGATTTGGTATTGATAAACTTTCTTTTAATTTTCCAAAATTTTTTCTAATATTTTTTTTTTTAGTAAAAGATAATTGCATTTATTTAAACTGCTTTAATAAATTAAAACAGCCTATAATTTTTTTAATTCTTTATTTAAGCTCTACTTTAGCGCCAGCTGCCTCAAGTTTTTTCTTCATCTCTTCGGCATCTTTTTTGCTTACACCAGATTTAATTTCCTTTGGTGCACCCTCAACTAAGTCTTTAGCTTCTTTCAAACCAAGTGCTGTAACTGCTCTAACTTCTTTGATAACATTAATTTTTTTATCTCCCGCTGAAGCTAGTACAACTGTAAATTCACTTTTCTCTTCTGCAGGCGCTCCTCCAGCTGCTGCTCCTGCTGCTGGTGCTGCCACTGCAGCTGCTGCTGTAACACCCCATTTTTCCTCAAGTTGTTTTGAAAGTTCCGCTGCTTCCACAACAGTTAATTTTGATAGTTCATCTATGATTTTATTTAAGTCCGCCATAACAAATATGTCCTAAATTATTTTTTTGATTTTTCGAGCGCTAAAATAGCGATTTTTGAGCCAGGTGCAAGTAAAATACTTGCGATCTTTTGTGCTGGAGACCTCAAAATACCAACGATTTTTGCTCTTGCTTCATCCATGGATGGCAAAGTCGCAATATTTTTAACACCTGCAACATCTAATAGATCTTTACCCATTATACCACCAAGAATTTTTAAATTTTGATTCTCTTTTGAAAAATTAGTTAAGATCTTTGCCGAAGTTATTGCATCATCCGACATTGCAACTGCTGTTGGTCCTGTAAATAAATTTGATAAATCTTTTCTGCTAGTTTTTTCTAATGCAAGTTTCGTAATTCTATTTTTTGTAATTTTAAATTGTATTCCATGTTCTCGCATTCTTTTTCTTAGTTCATCAAGTTGTTTAACAGTTAATCCCTGGTAATGAGCTACAATTACAGCTTCAGCTTTATCTAACTGTGAAGTCATTTCACTTATGTAAACTTGTTTCTTTTCTTTGCTCATCATAATTAAAAGTTCTTTTCTAGTTTAATCTTATAAGAAACTCCCATTGTTGAAGTAATATAAGTAGATTTAATCAAATCGCCCTTTATTGTAAAGTTCGATTTTTCTTTCTCGAGAGACGTAATAACAGCGTTAAAATTTTTAATAAGCTTTTCATCTGAGAAAGATTTTTTTCCAATACTTAATCCAATGTTTCCATCTTTATCATTTTTTATTTCGACTTGACCTGCTTTTGCATTCTTAACTGCTTCACCAATTTTTTCTGTAACAGTTCCTAACTTCGGATTAGGCATTAATCCTTTGGGACCTAAAACCTTTCCTAGTTTTGATAATTTAATCATCATAGATGATGAACAGATTAGTTTTTCAAAATTCATATCTCCATTCTTTATTTTCTCTATTAAATCGTCTCCGCCTACTAAATCTGCGCCTGAATCTTTTGCTTCTTGGAATTTATTCTCTTCACACACTACTGCAACTTTTACCTTTTTACCTGTTCCACTTGGAAGGTTTACCATCGATCTCAAATTTATTTCATTTTTTTTTTGTTTGTTATTTATCAAAATATTCAAATCTAAGGACTCGTCAAATTTTGTAGTACAATTTGCTTTCACGATGGATAACAAGTTACTTATAGGTTCAGCTTTTAAAGTATTTGTTTTTTTTGGAAGTTTTTTAAATCTTTTTGAGCTCATTAATCTTTCACCTCTATGCCCATTGACCTTGCAGAACCTGCTATTATTTTTACAGCTTCCTCTAAATCATGAGCATTTAAATCAACCATTTTTTTCTTAGCAATTTCTTCTGCTTGTTTTTTTGTAATTGATGCTACAATATTTCGTCCAGGTTCTTGTGAACCGCTCTTTAATTTTGCAGCTTCTTTAATAAAATGTGATGCTGGAGGCGATTTTATTATAAAATCAAATTTTTTATCTTTGTATACAGTTATTACAACAGGCACTGGTTTTCCCATAAAGTTTTTTGTCTTTTCATTAAATGCTTTACAAAATTCCATTATGTTAATTCCCCTTTGACCTAAAGCTGGTCCTACTGGTGGTGCAGGATTGGCTTGACCACCTTTTATTTGTAGCTTTACATATCCACTTATTTCTTTTTTTGCCATTAACTTACTTTCTCAATTTGGTTAAAATCTAAATCAACTGGAGTTGGTCTTCCAAAAATAGATACTGAAACTTTTACTCGTGATTTCTCCTCATCAATATCCTCTATCATTCCAGAAAAAGATGCAAATGGACCGTCAACTACTTGAACTTTTTCTCCTACAGAATAATCTATTGTTGATTTTGATTGAGCAACACCATCTTTTATTTGACCTAAAATCTTTTCTATTTCTTTATCTGATACTGGCACAGGGATACCCTTGCTACCTAAAAACCCACTAACCTTTTTAATTCCTTTTATCATGTGATAAATACTGTTGTCCATTTCGCTTTTAATTAAAACATACCCAGGAAAATATTTTTTTTTTCTTTGTACCCTTTTTCCCCTTTTTACCTCTGTTACGTCATGAGTTGGAACTACAATTTCCTCAAATTTATCTGATATTTTAGCTTTATCAGCTTCCTCTTTAATTAACTGTGCTACTTTATTTTCAAAGCTAGAATGTGATTGAATTATGTACCAATTTTTCATTATAAACCTATGTTAAGTATTATATCCAAAAAAAATTTATAAAATTGGTCTATTAACAAAAAAAACAGTGAAGCAATTATAGCCATTATGGCTACCATTATTGTTCCTTGAATTGTTTCTTTCCCAGTGGGCCAAGTAACTTTAAAAGCTTCTTGTTTTACTTCCTGAAAAAACTTTAATGGGTTTTTCATTTTTTTTGTTCTCCTTATTTATGGCAGGAGCGGAGGGAATCGAACCCCCAACCTCCGGTTTTGGAGACCGGCGCTCTACCAATTGAGCTACACTCCTAAAGGAGTTTACTCTATAATTTTCGTAACTACTCCTGCACCTACAGTTCTACCACCTTCCCTAATCGCAAAATTTAATTTTTCACTCATTGCAATAGGTGTGATTAGTTTAACTGTAAATTTAGCATCGTCACCTGGCATTACCATTTCAGTACCTGAAGGCAATTCTACTTCACCTGTAACGTCGGTAGTTCTAAAATAAAACTGAGGTCTATATTTTGTAAAAAAAGGAGTGTGTCTTCCACCTTCTTCTTTTTTCAAAACATAAGCTTGTGCTTCAAATTTTGTGTGTGGTGTTACTGACCCTGGTTTACACAATACTTGACCTCTTTCTACATCAGTTCTTTCAACACCTCTTAATAAAGCACCAATATTATCTCCAGCCTCACCTGTATCTAAAATTTTTCTGAACATTTCTACTCCAGTACAAACTGATTTTTTTGTATCTCTGATACCTACTATTTCAATTTCTTCACCAGTTTTAACAACACCTTGTTCTACTCTTCCTGTAACAACTGTACCTCTACCAGAAATTGAGAATACATCTTCAACAGGCATTAAAAAAGGTTTGTCCTTTGGTCTGTCTGGTTGAGGAATAAAATCATCCACTGCTTTCATAAGTTCCATAATTGCATTCTTGCCAATCGCATCATCTTTACCCTCGACAGCTGCTAATGCAGATCCTTTAATGATTGGAGTTTTATCTCCTGGAAATTTATATGATGTCAATAGCTCTTTAATTTCCTCTTCAACTAAATCTATCATTTCTTTATCATCAACTTGATCAACTTTGTTTAAAAAAACAACAATTGCTGGAACACCAACTTGTCTTGCTAAAAGAATATGTTCTTTTGTTTGAGGCATTGGACCATCAGCTGCATTAACAACTAAAATTGCTCCATCCATTTGTGCTGCACCAGTAATCATATTTTTAACGTAGTCAGCGTGACCCGGGCAGTCTACGTGTGCATAGTGTCTTTTTTCAGTTTCATACTCAACGTGAGCTGTTGAAATTGTAATACCTCTTTCTTTTTCTTCAGGGGCTTTATCAATCTGATCGTAAGCCGTGAACTGTGCTCCACCTTTTTCTGATAATACTTTTGTTATAGCCGCAGTTAAAGTTGTTTTACCGTGGTCTACGTGTCCAATTGTACCTATGTTACAATGTGGTTTACTCCTATTAAATTTTTCTTTCGACATTCTTTTATCCTTACTTTTCTTTTTGTTTTAATAATTTGGAGCGGGTAAAGGGAATCGAACCCTTACATCCAGCTTGGAAGGCTAGCGTTCTACCATTGAACTACACCCGCAAAACCAAGTTAACACTCCAATTGTTAAAATTTTTTGAATGGTGGAGGGGGAAGGATTCGAACCTTCGAAGACCGAAGTCAACGGGTTTACAGCCCGCCCCATTTGACCGCTTTGGTACCCCTCCTAAAATATAGGGGAAAGCGTCCCCTTGTTCAAAAAACCTTTAAACAACAGGGGTTTTATATATTTTTATTAAACAATTGCAATATGTGAAATAATAAGAAAATACTAAAAAATTAAGTAAAAATGCAGAAAATATGACAAATACAAACTTTTTTATTGTTGGAAAGCATCCTGTAATAGAGGCTCTAAAAAATCCTCAAAGAAAAGTATTGAGGCTGTTTTTAACAGAAGAAAGTAAAAAGAATATTCACAGAATAAGTCCAAAAAAAAATTTACTAAAGGATGTGAAGGTTTTTTTTAAAACAAAAAAAGAGTTAGATAAATATTGCAAAAATGAGCAAATTCTACATCAGGGATACGTTGCAGAAGTTGAGAAATTAGAGGAAAAAAGTTTAAAAGAATTTATTAAAACTAAAAGTAATATAATTTTAGCTTGTTTAGATGGTGTAACAGATCCAAGAAATATTGGTTCAGTAATTAGAAGCGCTACATCATTTAATATTGATGGAATTATTGTAAAAGAAAGACTATTTCCCGAAAGTAGCAAATCTATGTATAAAGCTAGTTCTGGATCAATTGAGTATACGAACATTTTTAAAGTCGCGAATATAAATAGTACATTAAAATTTCTTAGGGAAAAAAATTTTTGGGTTTATGGTTTTTCATCAGATGGTAGTGAAGATTTTACAAATTATGAATGGAAAGGAAACAATGTACTTTTGTTTGGATCTGAAGGACATGGACTAAAAGAAAAAACATCAAAATATATTGATTATCCTGTAAAAATAAAAATTAACGATAAAATTGAAAGTTTAAACATTGCAAATAGTGCCTCTGTTGTTTTTTTTCATATAAACAAGGCAAAAAAAAATCTTGATTAGTAATAAAATTCTTATATTAAAAGTGTGCGCCCTTGTAGCTCAGCTGGTAGAGCAATTGATTTGTAATCAATAGGTCCGCGGTTCGAGTCCGTGCGGGGGCACCACTCAAAGTTCTTTTCTTAATTTTTCAATACTAATTTTTTTTTGAAGACTTCTGTTCTTGTCATACATTAAACTGAATTGGATTTTTTTGTTTTTTTTTATTGTAATTTGTTTGGCATTTCTGACTTCAAAATTATCTGCTACGGCACTAATTGGTCTCTTAGCAGGATTAAGATTTCTAATTATAATTTCAGAGTTATCATTAACTATCCTTGGCTTCCATCTTCTAGGCCTAAATGCACTTATTGGTGCAATTGATAATTGTTTAGAATTTAAACTTAATATTGGGCCATGTACTGAAAGATTATAGGCGGTGCTTCCGGCTGGAGTGGATACAAGTACTCCATCAGAAATTAATTCTTTAATAATTTGTTTTTTTCCTTGATTTATTTTTAAAGATGCTGCTTGTCTACTTTGTCTGAGTATTGAGACTTCATTAATTGCAATCCCCTTTTTTGTACTTCCAGTTTTAGTTTTTACACTCATGGTTAATGGAGATATCTTAATTTTTTTTGCTTGAAAAATTTTTTTATAAGTTTTCTCTTTATTAAATTTATTCATTAAAAATCCATAGTTCCCAGAATTTATTCCATAAAAAGGTTTCTTAAATCTATAATTCTTTTTTAAGGTTTGAAGCATAAAACCATCTCCACCAATAACTATTATTAAAGATGATTTTTTTAATGAACTAGATTTAAGTTTATTCGTTAAGAAATTTTTAATCTTAAGTGACTTATTATTTGTATCACTAATAATATGGATTTTTTTCATTTAATTCTTTTTTAAATTGAATGATGGTGACCCATAAAAACTAAATTTACCTAAGTGACTTAGTTCGGAAGTCAAATCAGCAAAAATTTTTCCTCCTATATCTCTCCATAATGTTGAAAAATAAAAATCCTCAGACAGATAATTAACATCTCCTTTTTTATCTTTATAATTTCCTACTTTAAAAAAATCATAACAGTTATCTGAACCTGATAATATAGAACTTGGTCGTGGAGTAAATTTAAGATCTGAATAATTATCTTTTAATTTTAAAAAAACTTCTTTCTTAATTAACATAAATCCAGTCGCACCTTCTTTTACTTCAGCAAAGCCTTTATCTAGTTTTATATTTGATGAATCAATGAAATTTACATTATAGTTCATTAAATTCTGCGGTTTTACTGTTTTGTTATCTAATGTTTTTAATCTTTCCCAATTAATTCCTTTCGTGGGGTAGACACCACATACCAAATCTTTATTAAAATCTAATAATCTCTCAAAGTTTTTATGATTAAATCCAATATCTGCATCTAAAAAAAATAGGTGTGTCCCACCAAATTCTTTATCGTCTAAAAATTTTGTAACTATTGTATTTCTTGCTCGAGAAACTAATGAGTCCTTTGAAATAAAATAAAATTTGTATTCAATATTTTTTGAATTAAACCATTGAATGAGATCAATAATTCCAGTTAACGTGATATGAGAAATATTACCCTCATATAAAGGCATACCAATAAATATTTTTTTTTTACTCATTTATTATTTTCTATGGTGCCCTCGGCCAGACTCGAACTGGCACTCCCAAAAGGGCAAGGATTTTAAGTCCTTTGTGTCTACCAATTTCACCACGAGGGCATCTACTATTTTTATAAGCATATATTCTAATATTTATAATTGAACAAGATGAATAAGTAAATTTTTTTAATTTATCTCTTTATAAATAAGTTATCTGATTAATCTAAATTTACTTGAAGAAAGATAAGCCATGAAATAAAAAAATATAGCTAGTAAGTATAAAAATTTAAAGCCAAAATACATTGAATTATATTCTAGCAATCCACCAACAATCGCGCCTAATATATTGCACGATAATGCGTTAGCAGTAGATCCGTATCTTACTAGCTCCCTTGAAAAAGCTAATCCTGAAAAAAAAACTGGGAATGTTAAAACTATTGGAATTAAAAATTTTAAGAGAATAATTGGATAATTGTAAAAATTTATAAATGTCACAGAATAACTTAATAAAAGTGAAAAAATTAGAAAAAAGTATATTTGATTTATGCTTATTTTAATGCCTTTAATAATGAATAAATTAGCCAAGTACGCCATAGTTAAAATAGCTAATATTACAATACTAACTACAAACCATGTGCTCCCATAAATCTTTGCAAGTTCAGTAATACCTTTTGTTTCCATTAACATAAAACCAACACCAAGAAAAAAACTTGGGTAAGAAAATTTGCTTAATCTCATTTTTGTTAAATTTTTTAAAAAAAACCAAGATATAAAAAAAATTATTGAAATCAAAACAACATAAGAAACTGGATAAATTCTATAGGACATATAAAAAAACGGCCAATCATCTGTTGAAACATCAACATTTTTATAAAGTTTTGTGTCTTTAAATAAATTCGTTTCAATAAAATTTGATTCTGATAAGTCTAAAGGGAGGTCTTTATTAGATACAACAAATGAATAAATGCCTTCAACAAATTTTTTATTACCTGTTTTATAATTTCTTGTCAAAATTTTGGGCTCGTTTTCAAAATTCATTTTAAGCATTTTATAGATTTTATTACCCATTTGCTCTGTTGAAACTGCAAAGCTTAAAAACATAACACCATTTTCTTTTAATTTTTTCTTAGCTTCATAAAAGGACTCTACGGTATAAACATAGCTATCAAGTCTGACTCCTCCTTTTGATGATAGGTTGGCATGAGAGTCTAAAACACTATAAACAATTAAATCATATTTCTTATCAATCTCTTTTATAAAATTTCTTGCATCATTAATGATCAAATTTACTCTAGAATTATTGTATGGATCTTCAGGATGAAATTTTTCTCCTAAATTTGCTACTAATGGATCTATTTCTACTGCATCAATCTTACCTTTTGAATATCTAATTGCAGTAGCAACATCATTACCGGTACCACTCCCAACAATTAATATATCTTCAAAATCATATTTAGTAGACGTAAAAGGAATAATATAAAACTTATGCCATGATGAGTTCTTTTTTTGATTAACTTCATTAGATAAATCTATTGGTGTCTGTAACCAAATATTATTTGATTGAACAGTTATCGGTGTGAGTTGATTGTTATTAAACTTAACAGAAACATTTTGATAAGGTGAATGTAGATCCATTTTGCTGGTATCATTAAATAAATTTAAACTTAAAATTAAAACTACAAATGTAAAACAACTAAATTTAATATTTAATTTAAGGTTAAATTGGAAAAAAATTAGAATTGAAAATGAAATTACTAACCATATTGTTGGCCCTGTCCAAAGAAATGAAAGTATTGTGAACAAACAAATTCCTGCAATGGCACCTATTAAATCATAACTGTATGCTTTTAAAGGATCGGTGTTTAACATCAATCTTGCCACTAGATGACCCAAAGGAATAAAAGCCACAGCATTAAATAAAAATATTACTGAAATAAAAAAATAAATAATTATTACATGCAAAGTGCCTGCAGCTATTGATTGTCCCATATTCCATATTTCTGAAACAGGATTCTGAAAAAAAAGAGTTACCGGAGTATCTCTAAGTATGTACATAAACGAAACTTGAAGAGCAACTAATGGAAATGTCCAGTTTAAAGAATATAGTCTTACCTTTGAAAAAGAATAACCAATACCCAAGCCCAAGAAGCAAGATAACAGACTTAAATTTTTGAAGTATGCAAATAATTGAAAATATGAGGAATGGATTCTAATGATTGCTAATTCAAGAAATAAACCCAATCCCGCTGCAAGAGCAATTAAAATATATATATTACTTTTAAGAAACTCAGGTTTAAATTCATTTAAATTAAAAAAGTCATAGAACTTGTTAGAAAAAATAATTTTTTTTGAATTTAACAAAAAGAAAATCATTAAGAGAAAGAAGAATAGACCAATCATTACCTTAAAATATTGATCGTCTAAAGAAAATATTAATTCTTTAATACGAACTCCCGACTCTGATTTTATAACTGACAATAAGATACTATCGAAACCGTTGTTATATAGTGTTAGAAAAGGTTGTCCTGCAGATAAAACATAACTAACAATAACAATAGAAAAAAAAATTAATGTTAGGTGTATAAATTTTTTTTTAATCTTTGAATTTTTAAACATTTGAGTTAGCTTAATACATTATTTTTATTATGGCGGCAATTATTTCAGGAAAGTTAATTAAATTAGGAACGGCTCAAAATGCTGTGGGCGGGACTGAATTGCTCGCTGAAAGATTATTAAAAGGCACAAAAAAAGAACTCTTTAAAGACACAAATATTATATTTAACAGACCTGAGTTATATGAAAATTATTTGGCTAAAGGTAAGAATATTTTTAATTTTCATGATTTACCTAATGACAGAATGTATAAAGAGCTCTTCGAAAGCGAAATGATTAATAAATTTTCACATTTCGTTTTTAATAGTGATTATCAGAAAGAAGAGTTTTTGAAAAAATTTAATTTTAAAGGAAAAAATATTTCAGTTATAAAAAATTCTATTAATCCAATACAAATTAAACACAAAAGATACGATGGAAAGGTAAATTTAATTTATCATACTACACCACACCGAGGTTTAGAGCTCCTATCCCATTGTTTTCCAATGATACTTGCTGAAAATAAGAACGTTTATTTAAATATTTTTTCTAGTCTAAAAATTTATGGTTGGGATAAGAAAGATAAAGTATTTGATCCTCTTTATAAAAAATTAAAAAATATGAAAAACGTAAAATATTCATCAAATGTTTCTAACGAAGAAATAAGAACTGAGCTGTTAAATTCCCATATTTTTGCTTACCCTAATATTTGGCCTGAGTCCTCTTGTTTATCAGCTATTGAAGCCATGAGTGCTAAAAATTTATTAGTTCTTCCAAACCTTGCGGCTCTTAAAGAAACTGCCAGCAAAAGTAAATTTTTGTACAATTTTACACATAATATTTCGGAGCACATTAATACTTTTCAAAAACAATTATCTCTTGCAATTCAATATGTCCAAAAACAATCAGATGATTACACCTCTCATATAAATGAATTAAAGATATACGCTGATAAAAACCATAACTTGAAAGAATATTTAAAAAAGTGGGAAAAGGTTCTTTCTAATAAGTAATTTCTATAAAACAAATATCAGTAACCAATAAGAAGCTAATCCTGAGATAATAGTGAGGATTACATTTCTTGAAAAGTAGCCCACAGTTATTGCTGTGAGAGCGCCATAAATTTTAGGGTCTAAAATAGTAACTAAACTTCCATAATCATCTAAAAGTACACCCGGAAATATTATTGATGGAAAAACAACTGAGGGTACATAATTCAGAATTTTTCTAAAATTTTCGCTAAAAATATCTTTATCTATTAATGTAATCATTCCCATCCTTGTAAAATAAGTTATTAATCCTGCAATAAATATCGAAGTCCAAGTCATTTTTTTATTTTTAATATTAAATAAGCTGCAAATAAACCAATTAGAGGTGATATTAAAATGTAGGATTTAAATGGTGCGTTATAAAAAAAAGTTGCAGATAAACCGGAAACAATCATTACAATTAAATGATCCAATTTTCTCAATTCATTTATAATAATTGCTATGAAGGTTAATGGTATTGCAAATTTTAATCCTAATTCGTCGGGAACAATTGATCCAAGAAATATTCCTATAATTGTAGCAATCTGCCAACAAAACCAAAGTACAATTCCAGATCCCATCAGGTGGTAATAATTAAAATTCTGCTCACTATTTTTTTTTAAATAAATATTTGAAACTGCAAAACCTTGATCAACAATAAAATATGAAATAAAAAGTTTTTTAATTAATGATAACTTATCCAAATACTCTGATAAAACAGCACCATACAATAAGTGTCTCGAATTTATTACTGCAACCGAAGTGATAGCAATAAGAGATGAGGCTCCACCAGATAACAATTGTAAAAAGACAATTTGTGACGCACCACCAAATATAATTAATGATGTAGCATAAGTCATTATTGGATCAAAACCTAATTCAATACCAATAGCTCCAAATATAATTCCAAACGGTACCACTGAAAGCAAATGTGGGGCCACATCAAAAAAACCTAATTTAAAGATTTGAAGCTTTGATAACATTTCAACCCTTTAAGGCTTCAATTAAAAAATTAGTGTCTAAACCACAGTCTTTATAACCTTGTTTTATGATATTTAAATATCTTGTACTTGGATACTTAAAAGGAGTTTTTTTATCCATTGAGTATGCCATTACATCCCTGCTCTCATATTTGAAAAATATTTTTTTGTAAAGAATAGGAAAGTCCTCGTATTTATCTAGACAAGATTCATCTTTGGCTGTAATTTCATACAGGGCACCTTGCACACAAGATCCCTTTTTGTATTCAATATCTGCTACACACAATTCGCTTCTAAAAGTTAATCGATAATCTTGAAGAATATATTTTTTTAAATATTTACAACCAGAACATCTTCTTTTCATCTGTTCTTTATGAAGGTTACTACCATAGGCAAAATATAACATTATACCTCGTTTACTATTTGAATATTTTGTTCTGCAACAAATTTTAAAATTTCACTGTTACAAGTATCAATTTTAGCTTTATCAGTAGATCTTACAACAATCGAAACACCTAGTCTTCCTGCACGAAAAAATGGATAACTTCCAATTTCAACATCTTGATTATTGTTCTGAACTTGTGTTAAAGATTTTGCAATTTCACTTTCCACAGTTCTTAGGTTTATTGTGTGACTTAAAATTGGTGCACCACCTGTAATCAAATGATCTAAACCACCAAGCATTGACTTTAAAATAGAGGGAACTCCTGGAAGAGAAAAAACATTTTCAACATAAAATCCTGGTGCTCCACTGGTTGGATTTAATATTAGTTTAGCAGTCACAGGCATCATAGCCATTTTTTTTCTACCTTCACTAAATTCACTTGGTTTATAATATTTTTCTAAAATCGAAAGAGCATCTTTATGATAACCATATTTTATATTAAATGCTTTTGATACTGATGCTGCCGTAATATCATCATGTGTTGGACCTATTCCCCCTGTTGTAAAAACGTATGAAAACTTATTTTTAAAAATATTTATTGTTTCAATAATATCTTTTTCAACATCTGGTATAATTCTTACTTCCTTTACTTGAACACCTAAAGAGTTCAGCCATAGTGATAAGGTGCTTGTATTAATATCTTTAGTTCTTCCAGAAAGGACTTCATTTCCAATTATGATTATGCCTGCATTTATTTCTTTTTTATTTTTCATATACAAATATAAATTTATAAATATGAAATTTACCAATACTTTAATCAAAGGCAAACTTATCAAGCGGTATAAAAGATTTTTTGTTGATATCAAAGTAAATAATTCAAAGATTACTGCGCACTGTCCTAACACTGGATCTATGATGGGTCTTTTAGAACCAGGAAATACGGTCTTTGTTTCCAAAAACAATGATCCAAAAAGAAAACTTAAATTTACATTGGAAATGATAAAATCTAATAATCACATGGTTGGTGTAAATACTCATAGGGCAAACAAAATAGTATTAGATGGACTTAACAAAAAATTAATTAAAGAATTGAAAAATGTTAAAGAAATTAAACCAGAATTTAAATACTCAGATGATACTAGATTTGATTTCTTATGTGATAAAAATTTACTCGAAGTAAAAAATGTAACTCTTTTAAGGAATAAAGATTTTGCAGAATTTCCAGATGCCATAACTTCTAGAGGCTCAAAACATTTAATTAAATTAGCTGAATCAATAAAAAAAGGCTTTAAGCCGTTTGTCTTATTTTTAACTCAAATTGAGGGTATAAATAAATTTAAAATAGCTAAAGACATCGATGCTGAATATTATAAGAATTATTTAAAAGTTAAAAAAGATGGTGTTAAGTTTTTAGCTTATAGATGTAAATTAAACGAAAAAGAAATCAGAATAGAAAAAAAAATAGATATTATTGATGAGTAACTATTTGGAAAAATTTGAAAAAATGAGAGTTGCTGGTTCTTTGGCATCTAAAACTTTAGACATGATTACAGATTATGTAAAAGAAGGAACAGCAACAAATCATATTGATAAACTTTGTTATGAATTTATAAGAGATAACGGTGGATATTCTGCCCCTCAATTCTATAGGGGATTTAAAAAATCAATTTGCACTTCGCTTAATCATGTTGTTTGTCACGGTATACCTGGTGACAGAACACTTCAAGATGGAGATATTGTTAATATAGATGTAACTGCTGTAATTAATAATCACTACGGTGACACAAGTCGAATGTATACTATTGGTGATACCTCTGTAAAATCAAAAAAACTTATTACCGTTACTTATGAGTCTCTTAACAGAGCAATTAAGATATTAAAGCCTGGAAAAAGAATTGGTGATATTGGTCATGAGATACAATCTTTTGTAGAAAAAAATGGTTTTTCAGTTGTGAGAGATTTTTGTGGTCACGGAATTGGAACAAATTTTCATCAAGAGCCAAATATTCTTCACTATGGTTCGAAAGATACTGGGGATGAATTAAAACCAGGAATGACTTTTACCATTGAGCCAATGATAAATGCTGGAAAGTATCATACTAAAGTTTTAGACGATGGTTGGACAGCAGTTACAAAAGATAAAACATTATCTGCACAATTCGAGCATACTGTTGGAATCACAGAAAATGGTTATGAAATTTTTACAGAATCTGCTAAAGGTTATAAGGAGCCTCCTTACAATTAATGATATCGAGATATTCAAGAAAAGAACTTACAGAAATTTGGTCAGAGGAAAATAAGTATAAAATTTGGCTTGATGTTGAAATTGCTGCAGCTCAAGCAATGGAAAAATTAAGAATTATTCCTAGAGGAGTGGCATCTGTAGTTAGGCGAAGAGGAAAAATAAATGTCAAAAGAATTCATCAAATTGAAGGTAAAGTAAAACATGATATTATTGCTTTTCTAACTTCAATAACTGAAAAAGCGGGAATTAAAGCAAGATATCTCCATCAAGGTATGACTTCATCAGATGTACTTGATACGAGTTTCAATATTCAATTAGTCCAATCAGGTAAAATTTTAATTAAAGATATAGATAAATTATTATCTGTAATAAAAAAAAAGGCTTTAAAGCATAAAATGACCCCATGTATCGGAAGAAGTCACGGTATTCACGCCGAGCCAATAACATTTGGTTTAAAACTTGCAACTTATTATGAGGAATTTAAAAGAAATAAAAAAAGATTAGAGAATGCTATAGATGAAGTTTCCACATGTGCTATTTCTGGAGCAGTTGGAACTTTTGCTAATATTGATCCAAGAGTGGAAATTTTTGTATCAAAAAAGTTAAAACTTAAACCTGAACCAATATCAACACAAATTATTCCAAGGGATAGACATGCATATTATTTTTCTGTTTTAGGAATCATAGCTGGATCAATTGAAAGATTTGCAACAGAGATTAGACATTTACAAAGATCTGAGGTTTATGAGTTACAAGAATTTTTTTCAAAAGGCCAAAAAGGTTCCTCAGCTATGCCTCATAAAAAAAATCCGATACTAAGTGAAAATTTAACAGGACTTGCAAGACTTGTCAGGGGTAGCGTTATTCCTGCACTAGAAAATATTGCACTTTGGCATGAGCGAGATATATCTCACTCTAGCGTAGAGAGAAATATAGGTCCTGATGCTAATATTACTTTAGATTTTGCTTTATTTAGACTTACAAATCTTGTGGATAATATGATTATTTATCCAAAAAATATGATGAAAAATCTTAATATAACTAAAGGAGTAATTTTTTCACAAGAGATGATGTTAGAACTTACAAAAGTTGGTCTTTCAAGAGAAAAGGCTTATAAAAAAATTCAAATGCATGCAATAAATAGCTTTAATAAGAATACCAATCTGATTGAACTGATTAAAAAGGACAAATCAATCACATCACTAATTTCTGAGAAAAAAATTAACAAAGTGTTTACATATTCAAAGCATTTAAAAAATGTAAATTATATTTTTAGAAGAGTTTTTAGATAATGAAAAAAGGGAAGAAACTATATGAAGGTAAAGCAAAAGTTATTTTCGCTACTGACAATAAAGATTTTGTAATTCAGCATTTTAAAGATGACGCAACTGCTTTCAACAATCAAAAAAAAGCAAGAATTGAAGGTAAAGGTGTTCTTAATAATAGAATCTCTGAACATATTTTAATGAATTTAGATCAAGTTGGAATAAAAAATCATTTAATCAAAAGACTAAATATGAGGGAGCAGCTTATTAAACATGTCGAAATTATTCCGATTGAGTTTATTGTAAGAAATATTGCAACTGGCTCTCTTACAAAAAGACTTGGGATAGAAGACGGTACTATTTTAGAAGATCCATTAATTGAATATTGTTTAAAAAATGATGAACTAGGAGATCCTCTTATATCTAAAGAACATATTTATACTTTTAAATGGGCAACTAAAAAAGAAATAGAAAAAATAGATAAACAACTACTAAGAATAAATGACTTCATGGTAGGAATGTTTAGAGGTGTTGGCATTAAACTTGTGGATTTTAAAGTTGAATTTGGAAGAATTAAAGATAACGGCAAAACAGATATATTGCTAGCAGATGAAATAAGTCCAGACACATGTAGATTATGGGACAATAAGACTGATAAAAAATTAGATAAAGATAGATTTAGAAATAATCTTGGAAATTTAATTAATGCATATCAAGAAGTAGCAAAAAGATTAGGTATTCTTCATGAACAATCCAACATACAAGCTGTCAATTTTGAAAAACCAAAAGCGGTAAAAAACAAAAAATAAATGAAAGTAAAGGTAGTTGTTACTCTTAAATCTGGAGTTCTTGATCCTCAAGGTAAAGCAATACAACAAACATTAAATGGAATGGGCTTTTCAAATGTTAAAGATGTAAGGCAAGGAAAATATTTTGATATAGATATTGATGAAAGTGATGAACAAAAATCAAAACAATCTGCAGAAGAAATTTGCAAAAAACTTCTAGCCAATCAAGTCATTGAGGATTTTAAAATTATTTAATGAATTCATCGGTCATTATATTCCCAGGATCTAATTGTGATAGGGATATGGATGTCGCTTTAAAAAAGTTTGGATTTAAGAATAAGATGGTGTGGCATGATGATGATAAATTACCCAAAAGTGATTTAATTGTTTTGCCAGGTGGATTTTCTTATGGGGACTATCTGAGATGTGGAAGTATAGCTGGAAAATCTAAAATTATTCAATCAGTTATAGATTATGCAAAATCTGGTGGTTTAGTTTTAGGAATTTGCAATGGATTTCAAATCTTAACAGAAACTGGTCTACTAAAAGGGGTTCTTCAACAAAATAAAAATATTGAATTTATTTGTAAAAATGTATTTGTCAAAATTAATAATAGCGAAAACAAATTTTTTGAAAATATAGATAGAGATATTTTAGAACTTCACATAGCTCATAATGAAGGTAACTATTTTTGTAGTGAAGACGAATTAAAGTCGTTAGAAGATAACAATCAAATTGCAGCCTACTATTGTAGCTCTGATGGAAAAGTAGATGATAGATCAAATCCAAACGGTGCAATAAAAAATATTGCTGGAATATTTAATGAAAAGAAAAATATCCTAGGAATGATGCCTCACCCAGAGCGAATGATAGATCAAAGTTTATCTGGTGAAGATGGCTCAATATTTTTTGAAAATTTATTAAAGAATTTGAAATAATGGAAGTAAATGAAAAAATTGCAGTAGATCACGGTTTAAAGCTCGATGAATACAAGAAAATTTGTGATTTGTTAAAGCGTGTTCCAAATTTAACAGAACTTGGAATTTTTTCAGCAATGTGGAATGAGCATTGCTCCTATAAGTCTTCAAGATTACATTTAAAAAAATTAAACACTAAGGGTAAAAAAGTAATTCAAGGTCCAGGTGAAAATGCTGGCGTAATTGATATAGGGGATGACGATGCAATAGTTTTTAAAATTGAAAGTCATAACCATCCCTCATTTATAGAACCATACCAAGGTGCAGCAACAGGTGTTGGTGGAATAATGAGAGATGTTTTTACAATGGGTGCGAGACCAATTGCAAACTTAAATTCAATTCATTTTGGCTCCACACAACATAAAAAAACTAAAAATTTGTTGAGGGGGGTTGTCAAAGGAATTGGGGGTTATGGAAATTGTATTGGTGTCCCAACTATAGCTGGTCAAACTTGTTTTGATCAGTCTTATAATGGAAATATTTTAGTAAATGCAATGACATTGGGTTTAGTAAATAAAAACAAAATTTTCTATTCAAAAGCTGCAGGGATAAACAAACCAGTTATTTATGTTGGGTCAAAAACTGGAAGAGATGGTATTCACGGTGCAAGCATGGCCTCAGCAATATTTGATGACAAAATAGAGGAAAAAAAACCAACCGTTCAAGTTGGAGATCCTTTTACTGAAAAACTTCTTTTAGAAGCTTGCTTAGAATTAATGTCTGACAAATCTATTATTGCAATTCAAGATATGGGTGCTGCAGGATTGACTTCCTCAAGTATTGAAATGGCGTCAAAAGGAAATTTAGGAATTGAATTACATTTAGATAAAGTGCCATGTCGAGAAGAAAAGATGACACCTTATGAAATTATGTTGTCTGAAAGCCAAGAGAGAATGTTGATAGTTTTAGAAAATGGGAAGGAAGATAGTGCAAAAAAAATATTTGATAAATGGAACCTAGATTTTGCAGTAATAGGAAAAACAACTAATTCCAAAAATATCGAGCTTTATTTTAAAAAAGAAAAAGTAGCAAATGTACCGATTAAATTTTTAGCAAATGAAGCTCCTATGTATGATAGACCTTGGAAAAAAACTAAACTTCCTCAAAAGATAAAATTTTCAAATAATGATTTTAAAAAATTAAAATTTAATGATGTGATAAAAAAAATTATTTCTAATCCAAATATTTGTTCAAAGCAATGGATATGGGAACAATATGATCACACTGTAATGGGTGATACAATTCAAAAACCTGGTGGTGATGCAGGTGTTGTTAGAGTACATGGTACTAAAAAAGCGGTAGCCTCGTCAGTTGATTCATCTGCTTCATATTGTTATGCGCATCCATTTACAGGAGGAAAGCAAGTAGTTTGTGAAGCATGGAGAAATTTAGTTTCAGTTGGTGCTGAACCAATAGCAATAACAAATTGTTTAAACTTTGGAAATCCGGAGAAAAAAGAAAATATGGGGGAATTTGTTGAATGTATAGATGGAATTAATGAAGCAAGTAAGTATCTAAATTTCCCTGTTGTTTCAGGAAATGTATCTTTTTATAACGAAACGAAAGATAAAGGTATCAAACCTACTCCAACAATTGGGGGCGTTGGGTTAATAAAAGATTATAAAAACTTAATGAGTATGAATTTTAAATCTATAGGAAATTTAGTTTTGGTTATTGGAAAAACAGAGGGCATTTTAGATCAAAGCATCTTTGCCAAAGTAATTTTAGATGAAAGAAAAGGACCACCGCCTGAAATAAATTTATTTAATGAAAAAAATAATGGTGAAACGGCTCTTAAACTTATCAAAGAAAAGTTAGCGTTATCAGTCCACGATGTATCTCTTGGTGGAATAATGATTGGTGCCTTAAAGATGTGTATAGCGGGCAGTAAGGGAATTAAATTTAACAAGTTCAAGGACTTAATAAATATTTATCAATATTTTTTTGCAGAAGATCAAGGAAGATATATTATTGAGGTAGATAAAAATAATCTGAAAAAAGTAGAGAGTATTTTAAAGAAAAGCTCTGTACACTTTGATTTACTGGGAGAAATAACCGATAAGGAGATTATCATAAATGATGAGCTAACTTTTACAGTAGACAAGGTGACAGAATTTTATAAAGGTTGGTTGTATAAATACATGAGTTAATTATGGCGATGGATTTAAAAGAAATTGAAAAAATGATTAAGGAAGCTCTACCAGATGCATCCATTGATATACAAGACTTAGCTGGTGATGGGAATCACTATTCCGCCACAGTGACTTCTTCTCAATTTAAAGGTAAAAATAAAGTACAACAACATAAAATGGTGTATGATGCTCTAAAAGGAAAAATGGGAAACGAACTTCACGCTCTAGCACTTAAGACAAAGGAAAATTAATGGATCAACAAGTAAAAGAACAAATAGAAAATTCAATAAACAACAATGATGTTTGTTTATTCATGAAAGGAAGTCCAGAAGCTCCGCAATGTGGTTTCTCATTGGCTGTCTCTAACATCTTAAAAATTTTGGAAGTCAAATATCAAAGCGTTGATGTATTAAAAGATCAAAAAATTCGTGAAGGTATAAAAATATATAGTGACTGGCCAACAATTCCTCAACTTTATATAAAAAAAGAATTCATCGGTGGATGTGATATCATTAAAGAAATGTTTGAAAACGGTGAGCTTAAAAAAGTTTTTGACGAAAAAGGTATAGGATACAAAAAATAATATTATCTAGAGTAATATTCTATTACTAAGTTTGGCTCCATAACAACAGGATAAGGAACTTCTTCAAACTTTGGTGTTCTCACAAATTTAATTGTTCTTTTCTTTTCATCTACTTGCAGATATTCAGGAATATCTCTTTCTTTGTTAGCTAACGCTATATCAATGATAGCTAATTGTTTTGATTTATCTTTAATCTCGATAGTGTCTTCTTCACTTAAAAGGTAGCTTGATATGTTTACTTTTTTACCATTTACTTTTACATGTCCATGATTAATAAACTGTCTTGATGAAAAAATGGTACTAGAAAATTTTGCTCTGTAAATAACTGAGTCTAATCTTCTTTCTAATAGACCTATCAAATTTTCTGCTGTGTCCCCTTTTTTCATAATAGCTTTTCGATAAACGTTTCTGAATTGTCTCTCATTAATGTTTCCATAATATGATTTTAATTTTTGCTTAGCTTGAAGTTGAGTTCCGTAGTCTGATAGTTTTGCATTTTTAGATTGTCCGTGTTGTCCTGGAGGGTATGCTCTCTTATTGAAAGGGCTTTTTGGTCTTCCCCAAAGGTTAACCTTTAGTCTTCTATCAATTTTATGTTTAGAATTTAATCTTTTTGTCATTTAGTGAAATGGGTTATAAACTTAACATCTTATTTGTCAATCAACGTTTTTTTCCTAAACTTGCAAATACACTTGATAAAATACGTGTTTCTTTATCTGAAAGTTCCATTCTGTAAAAAATGTTTCTTAAATTTTCTAGCATTATAGGTTTTTTTTCTTTGTGTTTAAAAAAATTAATTTCATTTAGATTGTTTAGGCATAAATTTATCATCGCTTGAATTTCCTTTTTAGATGCTTTCTTAACCTTTTTTGACTTTTTAAATTGACTAGATTTGGAATTTAATAAACTTGAGATGAATTGCGCAATAATTATTAAACTATGGGATAGATTTAAAGATTTAAAATTTATGTTTGTAGGTATTTGTAAAGTGTAATTTGCATAACTAACTTCTTTATTTGATAAACCTGATGCTTCTGAACCAAATAAAAACCCAATTTTTTTACTAAAATCTATTTTTTTTAAACCCTCAAGATTAATATGTTTTACATTTTTGTTTCTAAATCTTGCAGATGTAGCGATTAATATATCGATATCTCCTAATGAACTTTCTAAGTTATTAAATACTTTACTTTTTTTTATGATATCTTTTGCTCCAACGGATGTCGCTAATATCTTATCGTTAGGAAAAATAGGTTTTGGATCAATTAGATAGAGCTTTTGGAAATCAAAATTCTTTATTGCTCTTGCGCATGCGCCAATGTTCTCAGATAACTGAGGTTTGTGTAAAATAAATGTAACTTTACTTTTGTTCATTTATTTGATGCCATGATTTCTATTGTAGTTAGATAATGTTGAAGGATTAATTCCTTTAAGATATTTTTGATCAACATCCCATATAGAAACCTTTAACGGGTAACATTTTGCAACATCAGATGAATGTTCTGATCCACAGTCTCCACCCGGACAAGCAGATAAAGCCCCTAATAAATCTGTTTCAGCAAAAAATTCCAAATAATCACCGGGTCTTACTGGGCTTGATTTCATAAAGTATTGTTTTGTATCATTTGTAAAGCCAGTGAGCATAAATACATTTAATACATCGTGCACAATTTTTTCTGCATCATCTAATTTAATATCTTTTTCTTTTACTAAAGCTCTAGTTAAATTTGAGTGACAACAATAATGATAATCATTGTTTGATGTTAGCTTATACGTGTAAGGATCACATCTAGTACCTATGACGTCGTGGACCGAGCCCCCATCTTTGTCATAACCATACCAATCTAATGTATCCCATGTAATTGTAGCTAATGATCTTAAATATGGGAAACTACTAAACATTTTATCTCCAACCGAAATATGTGTCCCGTAGAGAGCTCTAGTTTTTCCAGAATAAAACTTTTCCTCTAAATTATTAGCTTGAAATAAATTTAAATCTCCAACTTGTGGTCCTTCAATACTTTCTATTCTAAAAAAATTACCTGATTTAACATTAAAAGTTTTAGCATCTCTTGGTGGAATTAAAACTTCATCGACTTGTTTGATGTGTTTTCTCGCTTCATGTAATATTTCAAGATTGTTATTTATGCTTTCATTTGGGTAACAAACGACGGGATCTGCTCCTACTCTACTTTCGATATCAATAGGTTTCTTAGAGAACTTCTTGATTTTCATTTATTTACTTGCAGGAGCTTTATCCTTAAATAATTTGAAATCTAAACTATCGATTAGAGCTTTAAATGAAGCATCAATTATGTTTGGCGACACTCCTATAGTAAACCAATTTTTTCCTTGAGAGTCAGTACTTTCAATCGATACTCTCGTGGTAGCTTCAGTTCCTGTATTTAAAATTCTAACTTTGTAATCAACGAGTTTTAAATCTTTTAAATATTCAGAATATTTTTCTAACTTAGTGACATTTTTTCTTATAGCGTTGTCTAAAGCGTGAACAGGTCCATTACCCTCACCTTCACAGACTATTTGTTCACCGTCTACTTCCAGTTTTGCTTTTGCTCTTGAAATTATTTTATCCTGACTGTTTTTTGAAACTGAAACGTCATATTCTTTAATTGAGATATATCTTGGAATTTCTCCCATTACTCTTCTAGCAAGTAACTCAAATGATGCATCAGCCCCATCATAACTGTAACCTATGAACTCTCTATCTTTTACTTCTTCCAAAAGTTTTTTAACTTTTGGATCGTTTTCTTCGATTTCTATTCCAATTGTTTTAAGCCTAGATAAAATATTTGATTTACCTGATTGATCAGAAACAACTATATTTCTGTTGTTACCAACATCCTCTGGATTTATATGCTCATAAGTTTTAGGATCTTTTTGAACTGCAGACACATGTAAACCACCTTTATGTGAAAATGCTGCAGCACCCACATAGGGTAAATGTTTATTAGGTTTTCTATTTAATATCTCATCAAGTAACCTTGAACATTGAGTAATGTGTTTGATGTTTTTTTCTTTAATATTTATTTCAAATTTGTCTGATAATTCTTTTTTTAGATGAAAAGTTGGAATAATTGACATTAGGTTAGCATTACCACATCTTTCACCTAAACCATTTATAGTACCTTGTATTTGTCTTGCTC
The DNA here is from genome assembly GCA_902599625.1 of uncultured Pelagibacteraceae bacterium. Classification (GTDB taxonomy): domain Bacteria; phylum Pseudomonadota; class Alphaproteobacteria; order Pelagibacterales; family Pelagibacteraceae; genus Pelagibacter. The sequence goes on from CACKGF010000001.1 coordinate 264,250, forward strand.
CTGATAAAACGGCTGCAATTGAATTTGCAACTGCGTTACCAGTATCATTATGTGCGTGAATACCTAAGTTTTCACCAGGAATATGTTCTGAAACTTCTTTAACTATTTTTGTAACTTCATGAGGAAGTGTTCCTCCATTAGTATCACAAAGAACTATCCATTTAGCACCGTTATCGTATGCAGCTTTAACGCAAGCTAAAGCATACTTTGGATTTGCTTTATAGCCATCAAAGAAGTGTTCTGCATCAAACATGAACTCTTTGTTGTTTTTTACAAAATGTTTTGTTGTGTCTTTAATGTTTTCTAAATTTTCCTCATTAGTTATTCCTAATGCAACATCAACATGAAAATCCCAAGACTTTCCTACTAAACAAACAGATTTGGTATTTGAGTTTAAAATCGCTGACAAACCCGGATCATTTTCTGCACTTCGTCCAGCTTTCTTTGTCATTCCAAAAGCAGTGAAGGTGGAGTTTTTTAAATCCAAACCCTTTTGAAAAAATTCTGTATCAGACGGATTAGCCCCTGGCCAACCTCCCTCTATATAATCTACACCAAGATCATCTAATGCATGCGCAATCTTTGTTTTTTCATCAATTGAAAAATGTACACCTTGGGTTTGGGCTCCATCTCTCAATGTAGTATCAAATATGTATAATCGTTCTTTACTCATTTTATTTTCCAAGTTGTTTTATCATCTTTATCTTCAATTAAAATACCTTTGTCTAAAAGTTCGTTTCTAATTTTATCAGCTAATTGGTAATTTTTGTTGTCTCTAGCTGTGTTCCTATCTTTTATCTTTTGCAAAATCTCTTCCTCTGAAATTTCTAAAATATTTTTTTTAAACTCTTGCCACTTTGATTTTGGCTCAGTTAACAGACCAATAAAATTACATGCTGTTGTAAAAATTTCTTTGTCTTTGTCAGATCCTTTGGTAGCTTTATCATATAATTTATGAATGTTACTAATATATCCAGGAGTATTTAAATCATCATAAAGAGGAATTAAATCATCATCTGGGATTAATACTTTGCCCTCTGGTTTTTTTTGGCACTCGTACCATTTATCTAAAGTTTTTTTTGATTGTGTTAATAAATCATTACTCCAATCCATTGCTTGTTTGTAGTGAGTTGAAATTAAAGCTAATCTTAAAACTTGGCCATTATATTTCTGATAGAAATCTTTTATTTTAAAAATGTTCCCTTGAGACTTTGCCATTTTCTCATTTGCTATCGTAATGAATCCATTATGTATCCAATAATTTGAAAAAGATTTATTATTATTAGCACACCTTGATTGAGCAATTTCATTTTCGTGATGAGGAAATATTAAATCCCTTCCTCCACCATGAATGTCAAAAATATCACCAAGATATTTTTTTGACATAGCAGAACACTCTAAATGCCAACCCGGTCTTCCTTTGCCCCAAGGCGAGTCCCAACTTGGCTCATCTTTATTAGATGGCTTCCACAATACAAAATCTTCTGGATTTTTTTTATTTTCTGATACTTCAACCCTAGCTCCTGCTTTTAATTCATCTATATTTTTATTTGATAATTTTCCATAATCTTTAAAACTAGAAACATCGAAATAAACATGAGAATTATTTTCGTAAGCATTTTTATTTTTAAGAAGAACTTTGATCATTTCTACCATTAAAGAAATATTCTCAGTTGCCTTGGGCTCAAAAGATGGTTTTTCACAATTTAGATAATCACAATCATTGTGAAAACTATTTGTGATATTTTTTGTTAAAACATCAATTGATATTTTTTTTTGTTTTGCACTTTCAATAATTTTATCGTCTATATCAGTTATGTTTCGAACATAAGTAACTGATTTATTTCCATATTTACATTTTAAAACTTTGAACAGAATATCAAATACTACTAAGGGTCTTGCATTGCCTATATGAGGATCATCATAAACTGTTGGTCCACATACATACATTTTTACTTTCGTGGGATCTAACGGTTTAAATATTTCTTTTTTACCACCAAGACTATTAGTTAAATATATATCTTTGTTCATTATATTAGGAATATACCTTTAATTTAGATTTGTGAATCTATTTGATTAATTGGGAATCTTGCATATTGGAATTGGCTCCATTTTATGCAAATTTGCTTTTCTGATTTGAATATATTTATCTCGATTTTTTGAATTCTCGTTATCCATAGCCTCTTCTATTTCTTTGTATGATAATCCTAACTGACCTTCGTCAGTTCTTCCATCATCCCAAAGACCATCTGTTGGAGCTGCATTGATAATGTCATCAAGTATTTTTAGTTCTCTTCCAAGTTCCCAAACTTCAGTTTTATTACAATCAGCTATTGGAGATATATCTACACCACCATCACCATATTTTGTATAAAAACCAACTCCAAAGTCTTCAACTTTATTTCCAGTTCCAACAACTATTCCGTTGTTAGCTGCTGCAACTTGATAAAGTGTTGACATTCTTAATCTTGCTCTTGAATTAGCCATACCATGTTCGCTATTAAAATCTTTCAGTGTGCTTTCAAATGTTTTAAACAAACTGTCCAGTTCAACAGTATGACCCTCAACATTTTTAAAATTTTTCTTCAACCATTCTTGATGTCTTAAACTTAAATCGTGTTGTGAACCATTTTGCTTTATTGGCATCGATAAGGCAATTGTTCTTAGTCCTGTCATGGCACTGAGTGTACTTGAAACTGATGAATCGATACCTCCTGATATACCAATAACTAATGATTTAGCCTTTACTGGCATTGAATTTACGTAATTTAAAATCCAATCTTTAATAAATATTACTTTTTTAGAAGGTTCCATGATTTGAATATAAGACAAAATTTAAATTTTTAAATGTCTAAGATGCCGCTTTAATTGCATTTCTTGCATAGTTGGAATTCTTTTTAATCTCATCTGAGATTAAGAAAGCCAATTCTAAAGCTTGATCTGCATTCAATCTAGGGTCACAATGAGTATGATATCTGCTTGATAAATCTTGTTCAGATATGTTTTTTGCCCCACCTGTACATTCTGTCACATTCTGACCAGTCATTTCTATATGCAATCCACCAGCATAAGAACTTTCACTTTGATGTACTCCAAAAACATTCTTTACTTCATTTAATACTTTATTAAACGGCCTTGTTTTAAAACCTGTTGTAGATTTAATTGTATTTCCATGCATTGGATCACATGACCAAATAACATTTAAACCTTCTTTTTTAATTCTTCTTATCAACTTTGGTAAAAATTTTTCGACTTGATCGTGACCAAACCTAGATATTAAAGTTATTTTACCTTTTTCATTTTTCGGATTAATTACTTCACAAATTTTTGCAATCTCTTCTGGTTTAGATGTTGGGCCACACTTGATACCTATTGGGTTTTCAATACCTTTGCAAAATTCAACATGTCCACCATCCAGTTGCCTTGTCCTATCACCAATCCAAACAAAGTGTGCTGACGTTGCATGATACTCTCCAGTTGTTGAGTCTATTCTTGCCATACTTTCTTCAAATGGTAAATGCAAAGCTTCATGAGATGTCCAGAAATTTACTGTTTTTAATCTTCTGTTGAAATCTGAATTTATTCCACAAGCATCCATAAATGCTAAAGCATCTGCAATTTTATCTTCAAGGTCTTTAAATTTTTTCGCTTGAGGACTTTTTTTAATATAACCTAAATTCCATAAGTGTACATTTTTAAGATCTGCAAAACCCCCATTAGAAAATGCTCTTAAAAGATTCAATGTTGAAGCAGACTGAGAGTATGCCTTGAATAATCTTTTTGGATCATGCCTTCTAGATTTTTCAGTAAAATCAATTCCATTTACGTTATCACCTAAGTAACTTGGTAATTCTTTATCACCTTGTTTTTCAGTTGGCGCACTTCTAGGTTTAGCAAACTGTCCTGCTATTCTTCCAAGTTTTATAATTGGGAGCGAAGCTGAGTATGTAAGGACCAACGACATTTGAAGAATAACTTTAAATGTGTCTCTTATATTGTCAGGATTAAACTCAGCAAAACTTTCTGCGCAGTCTCCTCCTTGTAAAAGAAAAGCTTTTCCGTCAACAACTTGTGAAAGTTGATCTTTAAGATGTCTTGTCTCTCCAGCAAATACTAGTGGGGGAAAAGATTTAATTTTACTTAATACCTGATTAAGCTCCTTTTCACTTTCATAAGAAGGAACATGTTTGACAGGATATTTTCTCCAACTGTTTGGTTTCCAATTTTTCATAATTCAACCTTAAGATGAATATATAACTAAATTATGACAAAAGAGAATAGTTATTTTTATTATTCTACTGTTACTGATTTAGCTAAATTTCTTGGTTTATCGATGTCATAACCTTTTTTTAGTGCAGAATAATATGCAAGCTTTTGTAAAGGAATTGTTACTAAAAAAGGGAAAAGGTCATCTTCAGTATTCTCAACTTCAATAGTCTCCCAAATATTTTCAGAAAAAACTTCATCTTTACTTTTATTTGTAACAAGCAAAACTTTCGCTCCTCTTGCTATAACTTCCTGCATGTTTGAAATAGTTTTTTTATAGTGTTGGTCTCTTGGGGCAATAACTACTACTGGCATTCCATCTTCTATAAGAGCTAATGGTCCATGTTTCATTTCACCTGCAGGATATCCCTCGGCATGTACATAAGCTAATTCTTTTAATTTAAGCGCCCCTTCTAATGCTATTGGAAATGAATATCCTCTACCCAAAAACATTGAACCTTTTGCATCAATAAATGAACTGCATATTGATTGTATCTTATTTTCAGTTTCTAAGGAATGTTTAACTAATTTTGCTAGATTAAATAAATTTTTGATCTTCTTTAAATAATCTTTTTTACTTATATCTTTCCTTTTTTGAGCTAATTTTAAGCAAAGTATATATAAAACAAGCATTTGTCCTAGAAAAGCTTTAGTAGATGCAACACCGATTTCTGGACCACAATGAATAGGTAAAACAAATTTGGAGTCTCTTGCTATTGAGCTTTCAATAACATTTACAACTGAGCATGTTTTCATTTTATTTTTGTTACAAAGATCTAAAGCTGCATAAGTATCAGCAGTTTCACCTGACTGAGAAACAAAAATATAAAGACAATCTTTTTTAAATTTATTTTTTCTATAACGAAACTCTGAAGCAATATCGATACTAACATCGAATGATGTTAATTGCTCAAACCAATATTTTGCAATAAGACAAGAGTGATAAGCTGTGCCACATCCAATTAATGTAATAGAATTAATTTCCTTTTCTTTAAATGGAAAATTAAAAATATTTATGTCATTATTGATTTTGTCAATATATTCATTGACACAATTTTTGATAGTATTTGGCTGTTCATCAATTTCTTTAGCCATGAAATGTTTGTAGTCACCCTTTTCATAATTTTGTTCGTTCGATGACAAATGTAATATTTTTTTATTTATCTTTTTTCCGCTCTGATTAAAAAACTCAACATTATCTTTTTTAATAATACAAAACTCCCCATCGTTAAGATATGAAATTTTATTTGTCATAGATTTTAAAGCATAAGAATCTGATCCTAAATAGTTTTCACCAGGACCATAGCCAACAGCTAGAGGTGAGCCCCTTCTAGCGCCAATTATTAAATTTGGATTGTCTTTAAAAATAATACCTAAAGCAAAACTTCCATGAAGTTTTTTTAAAACTTTAATAATTGCTCCTTTGAGATTATCTTTTTTTAAATATTCAGTAATAAGGTGAACAATAACTTCAGTATCTGTTTGAGACTTAAACTTATGTCCTTTATTTATTAAAAACTTTTTTAGTAATGTTGAATTTTCAATTATTCCGTTATGAACTACAGATACATTTTCTGATGAATGTGGATGAGCATTAACTGTGTTTGGAATACCATGAGTTGCCCATCGTACATGACCAATACCAACATTTCCTGTTAACTTTGATTTTGCAACAGCTTCCTCTAAACTTTCAACTCTCCCTTCACATTTAACTTCTTTAATATATCCTGCGTCAATCGTAGCTATTCCTGCTGAGTCATAACCTCTGTATTCCAATTTTTTTAATGAATTTATAATTGGAGACGAAACTAATTTGTTACTTGTTATCCCAATAATTCCACACATAATTTATTTTTTTCTTTTGTAGTTTTTTACTTCAGTTTGTTTTGCTCTTGTTAACGCTAAAGAACCATTTTTAACATTTTGAGTGATTACAGAGCTAGCACCAATAATTGCTTTTTTTCCAATTTTAACTGGAGCAACTAATGACGTGTTTGATCCTATAAAGGCACCATCTTCGATTATTGTTTTACTTTTTTTAACTCCATCGTAATTGCAAGTAATTGTACCCGCACCAATATTAGATTTTTTTCCTATTGTTGCATCACCAATATAAGTAAGGTGATTTGCTTTTGAATTCTTTTTTAACCGAGATTTTTTGATTTCAACAAAGTTGCCGACTTTTGTACCTTCCTCCAAAACAGTTCCAGGTCTTAAACGTGCGTATGGACCAATTGAAACATTATTATCAACACTTACACCTTCGAGGTGAGAAAATGCTAATATTTTTACATTGTTTTTAATTTTTACTTTTGAACCAAAAACAACGTATGGTTCGATTGTTACATTTTTTCCAATTTTAGTATCTTTTGAAAAAAAAACAGTCTCAGGCGCAGTCATTTTTACACCCTGAGTTAAAAATTTTTTTCTAAATTTATTTTGAATATCAGTTTGTTTCATTGATTTTTTCTTATAGATAAGTATTTATGATAAAAAATTCACAAAATATTTCTTAATAATACTTTTTAAAAATGAGTCAAAAATATACAGTTTTAGTAGATTTAGATGGAACTATAGTAGATACAGCTCCTGATCTAATGAATGCTCATAATTATGTAATGAAAAAGTTTGGTTACGAGACAAAGACAACAGAGGAAATTAGAAACCTCGTTGGTAAAGGTGCTGGTGCTTTAATTGGAAGATCTATTTGGGGAACAGCCAAAAAAGAGTTTGGAAAAATATCAGATAAAAAAATTAAAGATGAAATGGTTAAGGATTTTATAGATTATTATGGAAAGAATATTGTTAACGAAAGTAAAATAATTGATGGTGTGGTTGAATTTTTAAAATGGTCAAAACAAAATAATATTTCTTTAGCAGTTTGTACTAATAAACAAGAACATTTGGCTATTGATTTGTTAAAGAAAATAAAAATTTTTGACTACTTTGAATATGTTGCTGGTAGTAATACTTTTGATTATTGTAAGCCTGATCCCAGACATTTAACTTCTGTAATTGAAATTCTTCAAGGGGATATAAAAAAAACTTTAATGATTGGTGATAGTGAAACAGACTCTGCTGCAGCTAATTCTGCAAACTTGCCATTTATATTGCTCGAGGACGGATATACTGATAAAAAAGTAAATGAAATACCTCATGATCACTTGGTAACCAATTTTCAAGGTATTGAGAAAATAGTTTCAAAATATTTGAATACTTAGCATAAATGGAGTACTAAACTCAAAAAGGAATAAATTGAAAATACATAAAGTAAAAGTTTTCGCATCTAAAGATAAATTAAGTAAAAAAAATCAACTTGCATGGAAAATTGCAGAAATAGCAAGTGACAATGCTAAACTAAATAAAGATTCAGTTGATATGGTGATAAACAGGATGATTGATAATGCATCTGTTGCTATCGCTTCATTGAATAGAAAAGCTGTAATCACCTCAAGGGAAATGGCAATGAAACATCCAAGAAGTAATGGTGCTACTTTATTTGGAATTAATTCAAAAAAGAAATTTGATTGTGAGTGGGCTGCTTGGTCTAATGGAACTGCTGTAAGAGAATTAGATTTTCACGATACCTTTTTAGCAGCAGACTATAGTCATCCGGGAGATAATATTCCTGCATTAATGGCTGTTGCTCAACAAAAGAAAGTTTCTGGTTTAAATCTTATCAAGGGAATTATTACTGCGTATGAGATACAAGTAAATCTTGTTAAAGGTATCTGTCTTCATAAACATAAAGTAGATCATATCGCTCATTTAGGTCCAAGTGTTGCAGCAGGTTTAGGAACAATGCTTAATTTAAAAACTGAAACCATCTATCAAGCTGTTCAACAAGCATTGCATGTTACTATTTCTACAAGACAATCTAGAAAAGGGGAAATTTCTAGTTGGAAAGCTTTTGCTCCTGCGCATGCTGGAAAGCTCGGTATAGAAGCTGTCGATAGAGCAATGAGAGGTGAAGGAGCACCAAGTCCAATTTATGAAGGAGAAGATAGTGTGATTGCAAGAATACTCGATGGAAAAAAAGCGTTATATAAAGTCCCTCTTCCAAAAAAAAATCAGGAAAAAAAAGCTATTCTTGAAACTTACACAAAAGAATATTCAGCAGAATATCAAGCACAAGCTCTTATAGACCTTGCGAAAAAATTAAATAGAAAAATAGACAATTTAAATAAAATTAAAAAAATAGATATATACACAAGTCATCATACTCATTATGTAATTGGAACAGGAGCAAACGATCCACAAAAAATGGATCCTAATGCCAGTAGGGAAACTTTAGATCACTCTATAATGTATATTTTTGCAGTTGCCTTAGAGGATGCTGATTGGCACCACGTAAAATCATATAGCAAATCAAGAGCAAGAAAAAAAAGTACCATTAAGATATGGAGATCTATTAAAACTCATGAGGATAAAAAATGGACTAAACGTTATCATGATCCAAACCCAAAAAATAAAGCTTTTGGGGCTAAGGTTATAGTCACATTGAAAAATAATGAAAAAATTATTGAAGAACAAGGGGTTGCAGATGCTCATCCTTATGGTTTAAGACCATTCAAAAGGGTTAATTATATTAAAAAGTTTTTAACACTCACAAAAGATATTATACCCAAAAAAGAGTCAGATAGATTTCTTAGGGATATTCAAAACTTAAGAAAATTAAAGTCAAATCAGTTACACAAACTAAATATTGAAATTAATAGTAGAAATATTAAAAAAAATAAAAAAATTGGTATTTTTTAATGCACTTTATTAAAAAAAAAATAAAAGAAAAAAGAAAAGATTTTGTTGATAAATTAAAAAGTGGGAAAATTTTAAGAGTTCCTGGTGCATACAACCCATTAACTGCTAAAGTGATTGAAGAAATTGGCTATGATGCTGTTTATGTTTCAGGAGGTGTTATGTCTAATGACCTTGGTTACCCAGATATAGGTCTTACAACACTTGAAGATGTGAGTAATAGATCAAAACAAATAGCAAGAGTAACAAACCTACCTACAATAGTAGATATTGATACTGGTTTTAAGTCTTGCAAAAAAACTATTAAAACTTTTGAAAAATTTGGTGTGACAGCGGTACATATAGAAGACCAAGTTGAAAGAAAAAGATGTGGTCACCTTGATAACAAAGAACTTATTTCTGTTAAAAAAATGGTAAAAAAAATTGAAGAGTGTGTTAAAGCAAGAAAAGATAAAAATTTTAAGATAATTGCTAGATCTGATGCAAAAAGTGTAGAGGGAATAGATAAAATGATTGATAGATGTAAAGCATATATCGACGCAGGGGCCGAAATAGTTTTTCCTGAAGCTTTAAAAGATAAAGGTGAATTTGAAAAGGTGAGGAAAAGTCTAAGTTCATATTTACTTGCAAACATGACAGAATTTGGAAAATCAGATCTTTTAGATTATAAAGAGTTGGAAAATTTGGGTTATAATATTGTTATTTATCCCGTTACAACTCAAAGATTAGCAATGAAAAGTGTAGAGGAAGGTTTGAAGAAAATTTTTGAAGAAGGACACCAAAAAAACCTTATTGATAAAATGCAAACTAGAAGTAGATTGTATAACTTAGTAGATTATGAAAAATACAATGCTCTCGATAAAAAAATATATAATTTTAGCACAGATGGACACGATTAATGACTGAAGATATTAAAAAAGGTTTACTAGGAATTGTAGTTGATGAAACTGAGGTTTCAAAGGTGATGCCAGAAATAAATTCTCTTACTTATAGAGGATATGCGGCGCAAGACCTATGCGCAAAATGTAAATTTGAAGAAGTTGCATATCTTATTCTAAATGGAGAGTTACCTTCTGAAAAACAGTTGAAGAATTTTGAAAAAGTTGAGAGAAAAGAACGAAACTTATCAAAAACATTAATGGAAAGTATCAAAAATTTCCCAAAAAAATCTCATCCCATGGATGTAGCTAGAACAGCAGTTAGTATAATGGGGCTTGAAGACAAAGAGACAAAAGATAATTCTCCTGAAGCAAACTTGAGAAAAGTTATGAGAATTTTTGCAAAAACACCTGTTGCTTTAGCTGCCTTCTATAGAATTAGAAAAGGAAAAAAAATCATAAAACCAAAGAATAATTTGTCTTTTTCAGAAAACTTTTTCTACATGTGTTTTGGTAAAGTTCCTGAAAAAGAAATTGTAAAAGCGTTTGATGTATCTTTGATATTATATGCTGAACATAGTTTTAATGTTTCCACATTTACCGCAAGAACAATTACCAGCAGCTTATCTGATATTCATGGTGCAATTACTGGTGCCATTGCAAGTTTAAAAGGACCATTACATGGTGGAGCGAATGAAGAAGTAATGCACATGATGAGTAAGATTAAAAAGCCTGAAAATGCATTGAATTGGATTAATAATGCTTTAGACCAAAAAGCTGTTGTAATGGGCTTCGGACATAGAGTTTATAAAAGTGGCGACTCAAGAGTACCAACCATGAGAGAATATTTTTCTAAAGTTGCAAAAGTTAAAAAAGATAAAAAGTTTGAAAAAATTTATGACATTGTTGAAAAGGTGATGATTGAAAGAAAAAATATTCATCCTAATGTAGATTATCCAACTGGACCGACTTATCATTTAATGGGATTTGATACAGATTTTTTTACACCAATTTTTGTAATTTCCAGAATAACTGGATGGTCTGCACATATTCTAGAACAGTATGCTGCAAACAAATTAATCAGACCTTTAGCAAGTTATAAAGGTAGCAGCTATCGTAAAGTTGTACCTTTGAATCAAAGATAAATTGATAAAATTTTATAATTATTCCAAAGTTTTTTTAATTAATATTTTAGTTTTTTTTGGTTTAATCATTGTTATTGAGTGTTTTTTTGGAAATTGGTTCAATAATAAATTTGCAAAAAAACTTTCGAGTGAAAGAAACATAGAAAGAATATATAAATTTGATTTTTCTAATCATAAAGGAACTTCTTTTTATAAAAGAAATAATTTGGGTTTTAGGGTATCTCAAAAAGAAGTACCTGAAAATAATCCAGACATAGTTTTTGTTGGTGGATCAACAACAAACCAAAAATTTTTAAACTATGAGGATACTATTGTTGGTAGATTACAAAAAAAATTTGATAAACTTAAAATTTTAAATGCTGGAGTTGATGGAATTTCTATATTAGGTCATATAAATAGTTTTGAATTATGGTTTGATAAAATTGATAATTTTAGTCCAAAATATTATATTTTTTATATAGGAATAAATGATCAATCTAATTTGCAAAAAAAAAATAAGCTTAATAGTGTAGACAATTTAGCTGAAAGCTCTTTTAAAAATAGTATAAAAAGTTATTTTAAATCTAATTCCTTTTTTTATAATAATTTAAGAAAATTAAAGAGTCTTCTTTATCTTAAAACCGGAAATGATTTTTTTTTAAATATTGTTAATGATGGCACTGTAGTTTATGGTGAAAGGCCAAAAACTATTTTTGAAAATTATTCAAATTTTGAAAATAATGATCAAGCAGCTCGGGCTAATGATTACTATAATAGTTTGTTAATAAAATTAACTAATAAAGTAAAAGATAGAAACTCAGAAATAATTTATATTACACAAATTTCTGGAATTGGCATGAACGAAAGATTATTTGTCATTGCCAATACGATAATATCGCATTGCAATGATTATAAACTTAAATGTATTAACTTAGCTAAAAACGCAAACCTTCAGTACAATGATTTTTATGACTGGGCTCATTTAAATATAAAAGGATCAAAAAAAGTTTCAGATTTCCTCTCTGAAGAACTATTAAAACTCTCTATTAACTAAAAATTATACTATCAAATATTAGCTAAAAGCTTCTGTCCAGTTACCTTGTGTTGATGCTTTTGAATACTCTGTAGCTCTTCCCTCAAAGAAATTCATGTGCTCAACAGCATTCAACATCGTATCGAGCCAAGTAAGTGGATTTTTTTCTACATCATAAATTGGCTCAAGACCTAACTGAACTAATCTTCTGTTTCCTATAAATCTAATATAGTCTTTAACCTCTTGAGCTGTGAGACCTTTCATTGGCCCCATTTCAAAAGCTAAGTCAATAAATGCATCTTCATGCTCTACAATTGTTCTGCACGCATCATAAATTTCTTTTTTAAGTTTAGGTGTCCAAATTTCAGGATTTTCTTTTATAAATTCTTTGAAAATTCTGATCATTGAATTGCAGTGAAGAGTTTCATCTCTTACTGACCAAGTAACTATCTGTCCCATACCCTTAAGTTTATTGTGTCTTGGAAAGTTTAATAAAATTGCGAAACTTGCAAATAATTGTAATCCCTCTGTAAAAGCACTAAATACCGCAACAGTTTTTGCAATATCTTCTTTTGAGTTTACATTAAAACCTTGCATGTAATCGTACTTATCTTTCATTTCTTTATACTTCATAAAAGCTGAGTATTCTGACTCGGGCATTCCTATTGTATCTAATAAATGTGAATAAGCAGCCACGTGAACTGTTTCCATTGCAGCAAAAGCTGTCATCATCATTAAAACTTCTGTTGGTTTAAATACTGTTGTGTAATGTCTCAAGTAACAGTTATTAACTTCAACATCCGCTTGAGTAAAAAATCTAAAGATTTGTGTTACCAAATTTTTTTCTGGTTCTGACAAATTTTTCTGCCAGTCTCTAACATCATCTCCTAATGGCACTTCTTCTGGCAACCAATGTATTCTTTGTTGTGTTAGCCAAGCATCATAACACCACGGATATCTGAATGGTTTATAAACAGGATTTTCTACTAATAACCCCATTTTTTTTGGTTGAATGATTTTTCCTTTTTCCTCTTTTTTTACTACTGACATGATAGACACTCCTCGTATTTGTTTTCGTCGGTTTCTTGTTGATTTGATTTATAAACATTCGCAGTAACATCAGTTGATTTTGCATCATTAACATTTTCTGCTCTTTGTATTGATTTAGACCTGCAATAATAAAGACTCTTCAATCCTTTCTTCCAAGCTTGGAAATGAATTTGATGAAGATCTCTTTTATGAACATCTGCAGGTAAAAATAAGTTGATAGATTGCGCTTGTGAAATATGTGGAGTTCTGTCTGCACTCAAGTCAACAAGCCATCTTTGATCTAATTCAAAAGCTGTTTTAAAAACATCTTTTTCGTCTTGAGTTAAAAAATCTAAATGTGATACAGATCCTTGATTAGTTGTGATCGTCGACCACGTCTCATCTGTATCCTTTCCATGTTTTTCTAATAATTTTCTTAAGTATTTATTTCTGACATTAAAAGATCCTGAAAGAGTTTTGTGAGTATAGCTATTTGCTGCGATTGGCTCAACTCCTGGAGAAGTTCCGCCGCAAATGATCGAAATAGAAGCCGTTGGAGCAATTGCAGTTTTATTTGAAAATCTTTCTTTAAAACCGTATTCAGCTGCATCAGGACATGCTCCTCTTTCATCTGCTAAATCTTTTGAAGATTTATCAACTTTCTTTTGAATATTTTCGAAAATCTTTTTGTTCCAAACTTTACTCATGACTGACTCTAGAGGTATCATTTTTTTCTGATAGTATGAGTGAAGCCCCATAACACCTAAACCAACACTTCTTTCTTTTGCAGCTGAGTATGTTGCATCGCTAAATTCCTCAGGTGCATTGTTAATAAAGTCAGTTAAGACATTATCTAAAAATCTCATCACATCATCTATGAAGCTTTCATCATCTTTCCATTCATCATATTTTTCAATATTTAATGAAGATAGACAACAAACAGCAGTTCTATCTCTACCCTCTTTATCAATACCTGTTGGAAGAGTAATCTCACTACACAAATTGGATGTCTTAACTGTTAAGCCAGCTAACTTATGATGTTGAGGTATTTGTCTATTAACTGTATCAATAAAAATTATATAGGGCTCACCTGTTTCAACTCTTGCAGTTAATAATCTGATCCATAAATTCCTAGCTGAAACTGTTGATTGCACAGATCCATTTTTCGGACTCTTAAGTGCCCATTGTTCATCAAGTTCAACTGCTCTCATGAAAGCATCTGAAACAAGAACACCATGATGTAAGTTAAGAGCTTTCCTATTTGGATCTCCACCAGTAGGTCTTCTCATTTCAATAAATTCTTCAATCTCGGGATGATCTATAGGTAAATAACAAGCAGCAGATCCTCTTCTTAATGAACCTTGACTGATTGCCATCGTTAAAGAGTCCATAACTTTTATAAAAGGAATTATTCCAGAAGTTTTTCCAACTCTTCCAATTTTTTCGCCAATAGATCTTAGGTTGCCCCAGTAACTTCCAATACCACCACCTCTTGCAGCTAACCAAACATTCTCACTCCAGAGACCCAAAATACCATTCAAACTATCACTCGCTTCATTTAAGAAACATGAAATTGGCAAACCCCTTGTAGTTCCCCCGTTAGACAGAACTGGTGTTGCGGGCATGAACCATAGATTACTAATATAATTGTATAGTCTTTGTGCGTGTAAATTATCATCAGCATAATGACTTGCTACTCTTGCAAATAGGTCTTGAAAAGATTCATTCTCTCCTAAATATCTATCGCTAAGTGTTGCTTTTCCAAAATCTGTTAGATTTTCATCTCTACTTCTATCAATCTTTATTGTGATACCTTTAGAGTTTTGAAATAGCTCTGTGTTGTTGTTTAAAGAGAATAAGTCTGGACCTTTTGTTTTAGTCTTTTGATCAACCTGAGGTTTAAATTCAGAGACAGCTTTCTTTATTGCCTGAGACAATACTTTATTCATTATACTCCCTTTTTTAACACTATTAATTAGTTAAACAACTATATGTTGTGTGCAGATTTCTTAAATACACTATATAAATTAAAAATCAACAGAACATTTATAGAACATAATAAAAATAGTTCAATAAAAAAATCAAAAAAATGTACATATATCAACATGGAAGTGGAAAAAAAAATCGACCCATTAGGATTTAGAGAATATGACGCTAGGTGGTTATACCCAAAAAGCATCAACTCGAAGGGAATCGAGGCCGTAGGAAAAGGATTCGGGACACAGGTTATTAACTCTGAAAAGAATCCTATTGTGATTGTAGGAAATGACTACAGATCCTATAGCGAAGAAGTTAAAAATAATTTCATAAAAGGACTTCTATCAACTGGCTGTAATGTAAAAGATATAGGTTTATGTTTATCACCCACAGTTTATTTTTCTCAATTTAAAATAAAATCAAATGCTGTAGCAATGATAACAGCGAGCCACAATGAAAATGGTTGGACAGGAATAAAGATGGGAATTGAAAAAGGTTTAACTCATTGTAAAGAAGAAATGTCAGAACTTAAATCAATAGTAATGAATGAAACATTTAAACAAGGTTCAGGTAATTATGAAAAAGTAAAAGATTTTAATAAAGTATATATTGACGAACTATCAAAAAATAAGATTAAGAAAAAACTAAAAGTTGTAGCTGCTTGTGGTAATGGCACTGCTGGAATATTCGCACCTGAAATTCTTAGAAATATTGGGTGTGAAGTAATAGAGCTTGATTGTAACTTAGACTATAGTTTCCCTAGATATAACCCAAATCCAGAAGATATGAAAATGTTACATGAAATTTCAAAATGTGTAAAAGAAAATAATGCAGATGCAGGTTTTGGTTTTGATGGTGATGGAGATAGAGTTGGAGTTATTGATAATAAAGGGAATGAAATATTTGCGGACAAAATCGGTTTGTTAATTGCTAGAAATATTTCAGAGTTGCATCCTAATAACAAATTTATTGTAGATGTAAAATCTACAGGATTATTTAGCAAAGATGAAATTTTAAAAAAAAATAATTGTAAAACTCTGTATTGGAAAACAGGACATTCGTATATTAAAAGAAAAGTAAAAGAAGATAATGCTATTGCCGGATTTGAAAAAAGTGGCCACTTTTTTTTTAATAAACCCTTAGGATTTGGCTTTGATGATGGAATTAATTCTGCAATTCAAATTTGTCATTTAATTGATAATCAAAATAAAGAATTAGATATTTTAATAAGTGATTTGCCAAAAACTTTTCAAAGCCCAACTATGGGACCGTTTTGCAAAGATGAAGAAAAATATAAAGTTATAGACGAAATTATCTCTAATATAAAAAAACTCCAGACTGATAAACAAAAAATATGTAATCAGGAAATAACTGATATACTTACGGTCAATGGTGTGAGATTTACTCTTGCTGATGGATCTTGGGGTCTTGTAAGAGCATCTTCAAACAAACCATCACTTGTTGTTGTTACAGAGAGTCCGGTATCAGATAAAATAAAAACCGATATCTTTAGATTTATTGATGATCTACTTCAAAAAACTGGAAAGATAGGTGAATACGATCAAAAAATATAGTTTTAAACTTTATTTCCTTTAATCAAAAAATAAAAGCCACCAATAAAAAGAAAAATTTGCTCACTAGTAAATAATTTTTGAGTGATAAACCAATCTGGGTGAGCAATTATAAATATATTTGTCATCAGTATTACAATTACAAGTCCCGCAAATCTTGTAAGTGTGTCTCCTATGGGATTTCTCAAAAAACCACTAACAATCAAAATTATTCCAGATAAAAGTTCACTTAGTGCTACAAATGTTGCAAGTGCTGGAGGTAAACCAAAATATTCAACCAGACCTGCTGGTGGCAAAGGAAATTTAGCATAACCGTGAATGATAAAAGCTATTCCAATACCAAATCTTAGTAAAAGAGAAGCCAATGCTTCAAAGTTTAGTAAAAAGTTTTTTAATTTAGAAACCATGATTAAAATTTAAATAATTTATATTTAAGTTCAAGATAAGTTTTCGAATTATCACCATTAAATATTAAAATATCTGTAAAGAAATATTGTAGCAACCACATATAAAAAAATTCCAAAAAGAATTTGAACTTTTGCCCTCTCAAGTTTGTGCACTGTATTAGCCCCAATTCTAGCCATTATTGTTGTGATAGGGACGAATATTAGAAAGGCAGGGATATTTACAAAACCAATGCTAAGGGGAATATCAACATTCTTAAATAATCCTGACAAGAAAAAACCAATTGCGCCAAACAATGAAATTATAAATCCAATGGCTGCAGCACTCCCTATTGCTCTATTTATCGAGTAACCAAAGTATCTTAAAACAGGTACATTAATCATAGCTCCAGTAATACCCATTGGAGCTGAAATTAAGCCAGAGATAAATCCAAATGAAAGACGAGGCAGCAAATTAAATGATGGATAAACTTTTTTATTTTTGTTTTTTGCAAGGAGTAGATAAGCACCTAAAAAATAGACCATGATTGAAAAAAAAAGAACCAATGATTTAGTATTCATCATAGAAGCAATTAAAGTCCCAGTTATTACGCCAAAAACAACAAATGTTCCAAAAGTTTTTATTATACTTAAATCGACAGCTCCATGTTTTCTATGAGCTAATACTGATGAGAATGAAGTTAATATTGTTATTGTAAATGCAGTACCAACTGTAAGATGCATTAGATAATCTTTATCTATTCCAAAAGTTTCAAAAATAAAGAAAAGAAATGGTACAGAAATTAAACCACCGCCAATACCAAATAGTCCTGCAAAAAAACCAACAGGAATAGCTGCTGCAATCATTAATAAAATGAAAAATATATATTCGTTGAAAATAATCTGGTCCACAACTTTAATTTAATTGATACTTAGATATTCTAAAAATGATCTAATTGATACCAAAATTAAAAAGGTTCCAAATATTTTGCTTAGTATTTTTTTATCTATTTTGTAGACTGCTTTTGCACCTAACCTAGCCATTATCATAGTAACTGGAACAAACACAATGAAGCCGAGTAAATTTATATACCCCAAACTGAACGGTGTATTAACATTATCAATAATTTTTCCACCAGTGATCATTGTAACTGTTCCAGTAACAGCGATAAGAAAACCTACTGCTGCAGCTGTTCCGATTGATTTCCTAATATCGTAACCAAATGTTCTCATAAAAGGAACCATTAATGATCCACCTCCAATCCCTAAAGGAATAGAAATAAATCCAATCAATATACCAGAAATATTTTTTATTAAGTTTGATATTTGTTTTGGGTTATCAACTAATTTTTCTCTCAAAAAAATAAAAAAAAGTCCAACCATAAAAGCAAATATAGAAAAAAATAATACAAGTGCAGGAGTTTTCAAATTAACTGCTAAGAAAGTTCCAAAAAAAACCCCAATTAAAATAAAAATTCCAAAAGATTTTACCATTTTAAAATCAACTGCATCATGTTCTCTATGTGTTAACGTAGAAATAATTGAGGTTGGAATTATTATTGCTAAAGAAGTACCAACTGCTAAGTGCATTCTTGTTACAATATCAAATTCTAAAACTGTAAATGCGTAATAAAGAGCGGGAACCATAATTATGCCCCCACCTACTCCAAGTAAACCAGCCATAAATCCTGCTACTGCTGCAGCAATAGCTAAAACAGTTAAAAGATAAAAAATTTCATTGATATTTAAATTTTCCATTAGGAATTTAATTGATTTGCTTTCTCATTGTTTTGCACGATAGTCATTATGTGTTTTGCTTTTTGAAAATCTGAGTCTCTAGCCATCATATTGTCACTTAAATATCTTTTCCAATCTTTAGAACCAGGTTGACCATGGTATAGTCCAACTGTGTGTCTCATTATATGATTTACTTTTGTACCAAGCTTAACTTCTTCTTCTAAATAACTAATAATCTGTTTTGCTATCTGTTCTCTTGATGGTGATTCATTTGTATTAAATATTTCTTTCTCTATGTCAGTCAAAAAATAAGGATTTTGATAAATTGCTCTTCCAATCATCACGCCATCGCAGCGTTCTAAATGTTTTTTAATTTGCTCAGTTTGTGAGATTCCTCCATTAATTATTATCTCAAGATCTGGATTTGCTTTTTTAATTTCGTATACCATTTCATAATTAAGTTTTGGTATATTTAAATTTTGCTTAGGAGTAAGACCTTTTAATAAAGCCTTTCTTGCATGGAGTATGATTGTTTTACATCCAGATTTTTTTATTTTGTTAACGAAGTTATTTAAATATTCGAAGTCTTCAATTTCATCAACTCCTATCCTAGTTTTAGCTGTAACGGGTATTTTACATGAGTTGACCATGTTATTAATACATTCTGCAACTAGATCAGGTTCTTTCATTAAGCACGCTCCAAATGAATTTTTTTGCACTTTTTTACTCGGACAACCCAAATTGATATTTATTTCATCATAACCAAATTGTTCTGCTAGTTTAGCAACCTCAGCCAGTTCGTTTTTATCTGAGCCCCCTACTTGAAGAGCAACAGGTTTTTCTTCCTCTCTAAAACCAAGTATTCTTTTTCTATCCCCATGAATTGCTGATTTTGTTGCAACCATTTCGGAATAAAGCATCACATTTTTACTGATTAATCTTAAAAAATAACGGTCATGTCTATCAGTGCAGTCCATCATCGGTGCTACTGATATTTTTCTATTAATATTTTTTTTATTAGTATCCAAGAGGTTTGCCCATTAATTTGTCAGGTAACCAAGTTACAATTTCAGGGAAAATACATAAAATTATAATCGCTAAAACCATCATAAACATGAATGGTATAGATCCCCTTAAAATTTTAGACAAGCTTACATCGGGCGTTATACCCTTTATAATGTATAGGTTTAATCCAACTGGAGGCGTAATTAGACCAATTTCCATATTAATTGTGAATACTATTGCAAACCAATAAGGATCAAATCCTAAGGTTGTTATAACAGGTAAAAGTATAGCTGAAGTCATTACTATTACTGCCACTGGAGGTAAAAAGAATCCAGCAACTAGTAAAAAGATATTAATTAAGAAAAATATTACCCACTTGTTTGCACTAATCTCTATCATGCTTTGAGCTAAAGATTGAGTTACATATAACTGTGATAATGTGAATGAAAAAAAGTATGACGCTGCAATAATAAACATTATCATCACACTTTCTTTCATTGAGACTTTAATAATGTTCCATATTTTTTTAGGCTGATAAATTTTATAAACAACAGCAATAAGAACAAAAACTAAGAATGCTCCTACTCCAGATGCTTCTGATGGAGTAGCAACTCCTCCATATAAAACGTATAAAACTCCAGCAATGATAAGTAAAAAAGGTAGTACTCTTGGAAGAACTTCTAGCTTTTCTTTTAATGTTGGTGGTGTTCTTTGTCTTAAAGCTTTAGCAGAATCTTTATCAATAAAATAACTATGAATTAATGCCCAAATAGCAAATAACCCTGCTAACATAAAACCAGGTATCAAACCGCATAAAAATAATCTTCCAATTGAAGTTCCAGTGGCCATTCCATAAACAATTAAAACAATACTTGGCGGGATTAAGACTCCTAAAGTTCCACCAGCTGCAATTGTTCCCGTGGCAATTTGATCAGAATATCCCCGCTGTCTCATTTCTGGAATTCCCATTGTTCCTATAGCTGCACACGTTGCAGGACTTGATCCACTTAAAGCAGCAAAGATTGAACATGCTCCAATATTAGAAATGACTAATCCACCCGGTAATCTCCATAACCATCTATCAAGACCAGTGTATAAATCTTTTCCTGCTGGCGAGTTTGCAACGGCCATTCCCATGAGGATAAACATTGGTATTGAAAGTAAAACAAAAGAATTTAAACCTGCATAAAAAGTTTCAGCAAAGACATCAAGCATTTGAAAACCTTCAAATGAAACAAGAAGTACAACTGAAACAAAACTTAATCCAAAAGCAATAGGTATTCCAGAAAACAAAGTAATTAGTGTGAATACTGCTACTATTAATGCTATTATTAAAGGATCCATTAATCTAAATCCCTTTCATCTAATAACTTAATTATTTCAGCAATGTATTGAAGTATCATTAAAGTTGCGCCAATTAACATTGATGAGTAAGGTATCCAGAGTGGTGGATCCCATATGCTTCCAGTGGTGTAATTTTTGATAAATGCTTCTGCGGTTATCAAATAACCAAAATAGAATAATAAAATAAAAAATAATAAACTTAAAAGAGATGTAAATATTTTTAATCTAATAATATTTTTTTTAGATAAAAAATCATAGACCCATTCCATGCTTACATGGGCCTTTTCACTTAAAACGTATGCGCTTCCTATAAATGTAGATGCAACAAGAAGCATTGTCACTAATTCATTTTGCCAAGTTATTGCTCTTTGAAAAAAATATCTTTCAAATACTAGTTCAACTATTATTAATATTGCTAATGCAAGAGCTATAACTGCAAAAGCTCCACAAGCTTTCGAGACAATATCACAAAATTTGAGGTATTTAGATTTCATAAAAAAAACCCCTACTTATTTTCATAAATAGGGGTTCTTTATATATTATTTTACTTAACAGCTAAAGCCATATCGATCAGTTTTTGACCGCCTGGTACTTTATCTGCAAAATTTTTGTAAGAAGATTTCTTAGCTATTTCTAACCATGCGTTGAAATCATCTTGATCCATATACGCTAATTCAACACCAGCTGCTTTGTAAGCTTTTTCAAAAGTCTTATCTAAGCCTGCTGCTTGTTTAGTCATATACTTCTCAGCTTTTTTTCCAGCTTTCATCAAAGCTTTTTGTTGTTTTTCATTTAAAGCGTTGAAGTTCTTCTTAGACATCAAAATTGGCTCATACATAAACCATAAACCAAATTTTCCTGGAGGTGTTGCACATTTTACTTGTTCATAAATTTTGTAACTTACAAAACTTCCTGAACTTGTATTTGCACCAGTTAATACTCCAGTCTGAAGACCAGTATAAATTTCAGATGATGGCATTTTTTGAATACCAGCGCCTGCTGCTGCTAACATTTGGTTAAATGCTTTTCCAGCTGCTCTCATAACTTGGCCTTGAGCGTCTGATGGGTTTCTAATACATTTAGTTTTTGAAGCAAATCCACCTGCTAACCATGCATCAGATAATACTATTACTCCAGCATCATCCATAATTTTTCTAATTTCATCCATCATCGGAGATTTGTTTACTCTTAAAGCGTGTTTATGGTTTTTTACCATTCCAGGCATCAAAGTAATGTCAAACTCTGGGTGAAACTTAGCAGCGTATGCTAATGGGAAAGCTGAAATATCTAGCTGACCAGTTGTCATCGGCTTCCATTGCTCTTTTGGTTTGTAAAGTGATTTTGCAGGATAAACTCTTACGTCTACTCCTACATTTGCTTTTTTCATTTCATCAGCGATAATTTGAACCATTTCATGTCTTACGTCGTAAGATCCATCGGCTCTTGGCGTACCTGGCCATTGGTGACTAGCTTTTAAAGTTACTGCAAAAGCTGATCCAATAGTTGTAGTTACGAAAACTAATGAAAGAAAATATAAAGATATTTTTTTAAACATTATTATTCCTCTCTATTATTATTTTATTGATGTATTAAATGTAACTTCTTGATAAGAGTCAATATGCTTTAAAATACAATTGACGCTAATTATGAATGGACCCTTAAAAGATATATTGGTTTTAGACCTAACTAGAGTGCTGGTTGGTCCTTATTGTACCATGATTTTGTCAGATCTCGGAGCTAGAGTGATTAAAGTTGAAGCACCTGAAATTGGAGATGACTCTAGAAAATTTGGACCTTTTATTGATGATCAGTCTGCATACTTTATGTCCCTTAATAGAGGAAAAGAAAGTATAGCCCTAAATTTAAAAAATTCAGAAGACAAAAAAATTTTTGAACAAATACTCAAAAAGGCAGATGTGTTAGTTGAAAATTTTAAACCTGGAACATTAGAGAAATGGGGATTTGGTTGGAAAGATTTATGTAAAAAATTTCCAAAATTAATTTATGCTTCTGCATCAGGATTTGGTCAAACAGGTCCATTAAGAGAATTACCTGCATATGATATGGTTGTTCAAGGAATGGGTGGATTAATGAGTGTAACAGGTCAACCAAATTCTGAACCTACAAGAGTTGGAACATCAATTGGAGATATTACAGCTGGTTTGTTTACAGCAATAGGTGTTAATGCAGCACTATACGACAGGAAGAAAACAGGTAAAGGAACTTACATAGATGTTTCGATGCTTGATTGTCAAATTGCAATTTTGGAAAATGCAATTGCAAGATACTTAGCAAAAAATGAAATACCTAAACCAATGGGATCACGTCATCCATCAATAGCACCTTTTGAAGCTTTTAAAACAAAAGATAGTCACATTATTATAGCGGCGGGTAACGATAAACTTTTTGAAAAGCTCTGCCAAGTTTTGAAAATTAATGATATTTCAAAAAAAGAAAAATTTAATACAAATTCATCTAGAGCTCAAAATATGGATGAACTAAAAAAAATTTTAGAAAAAGAGCTTTTAACTAAAAATACAAGCGATTGGGTCTCATTGATGGAAAGAGAAAAAATTCCTTGTGGTCCAATCTTTAATATTAAACAAGCTGTTGAAAATCCTCAAATCAAAGCAAGAAATATGATTGTAAATTCATATCATAAAAAAATTGGTGAGTTTAAAACCGCCGGCAACCCAATAAAGATGTCAAACTATAAAGATGAAGAAAAAAGAGGCGATATTCCAGATTTAGATGAACATAGAGAAAAAATTATTAAAGAGTTTTGTAATTAATTTTTTCTATCTCCTGAGACATTTTAAGTAATACTTTTTTTTTATTTAGTTTATCTGTTCTAATTAAAATAGCATCTCTCATTTTTTTTAGTGGTGAATGTTTTCTTTTTTTATCAAGTCTAGTTCTTATACTTAAGCTTTTTTTAACATCTTTGAGAGGAACTTTCTTCTTTAAATCTTTCCATCTTCTAATGGATGCTAAATTAAGATTACAAGTAAAATAAAAAGCTAAGTCATAACGAGGATTTCTTTTGAGGATAGTGCTAGCTATATCTCTTCCCTCAATACATATTCTTTTATTTTTTTTGATAATTCTTTTTTGAAATTTTTTCATTATCTCTCTTACATCTTTGTTTTTAGCTAAATAACCAACATGATTACTAATTTCCTGAGAGTGAAGAGATTGCTTCTTAATTTTATTGTAAGAAATGTTTTTAAATTTCTTCTTTAAAAAAGGAGCTATTTTTTTAGGCTTATGCTTAATGATAATTTTACTTGCATATCTGTACAATAATCCAGAATTTATAAGAAAAAGTTTGTATTTTTTTGAAATTAATTTTGCACCTGTGCTTTTACCGCTAGCAGCTTCTCCGTCACATGCAATTCTTAAAGACTTATTCATTAAAACTATGTTTAATTAAATAACTTATTTTGATTATGATTGAAATATTATTGTTCTGAATTTTCTGAGTTATCAGTGTCCTGCTGATCGTTTTCGGCTATTTCATCAAGAGAAACTTCTTTACTTTCCTCTACTCCACCCTCTTCAGCTGGAGCATCATTTGAATGAGGCGCATCAGCATTTTGTAATTCAGCTAAATCTTCTTTTGAAACTTGAATTTTTTCTGGAACTTTTCTCGCTCTCTTAGAAGGTAAAATAGGGGCTCCACTTTTTGAGATTTCACCTTTGTACAAGTTTTCAAAATCATCTCCAATATCTTCATCTTCTTCGCTTAAGTCATCAACTTGCTCGATATGTTTTCTAAGTTTGTAAACAGCGCTATCAGTTAATTCGCTTGTTTTGACATTTTCATTTGCAATTTCTCTTAGTGCGATAACGGTATTTTTATCGTTATCTCTTTCTACACTCGGTTCAATTCCAGAATTCAATTGAGTAGCTCTTTCCTTTGCAACTAAAACTAATTCGTAAGGGCTGTCTACTTTATCGATACAATCTTCCACAGTTACTCTAGCCATGCAGAGTATTTATACTCTGAGGTATATAAAATCAAGGTGTTTTTATAAAATCGTAGGATTGAGTTTGTTTTTAATTAAAAACAGTAAAATTAAGGAAATTAAAATATAACCTCCAGAAATCATAGATATCTGCTCTATAGAAAAGTCAAAGTCTATCATTAGTCCAAAAAAAGCAGTTCCAAACGCAGTTGAAAATACCATTAATGCAGTGGTTAATGCTTTGATAGATCCTATAAACTTAACCCCATATAATTCAGCCCATGTTGATGAACCTAAAACGTTAGCAAAACCATTTGATACCCCAATTAATCCAAGAAAGAAGAATGAGGAAACTGGTGATTGAAAGTAAATTAAAATTAATAAAGAAATCAAAAAAGGGATATTCATATATATAAGTAGTTTTCTACTTGTAAATTTGTCAATCAAATATCCAGCTACGAACAAAGTTAATACTGATGCTATTGAATAAACCATAAAAGATTGAGCAATAGTATATTCCCCCCAATTTTTCGCAGACAAAATAAATGATTGATACACAAAGATACCTGTGGCTATCCAGGGCATTGCTAACATATTTAAAGCTATAATAATAAATCTATAATCTTTAATAACCTCAGATCTTTTCCATTGTTTTATGTTTTCTTTGGCAACTTCAGTATCATTCTCTCTAGATGAAAGTTTAACCTCTTTAACTAAAAAGTAAGATACCATTGGGAGAAATAAAATTATGGCGACTGAGATAATGATCCATATATTTCTCCAATCCATTATTGTAAGAGCATAAATTATTGTAACTGGCATTAAAAATTCTGCAGTAGATAAACCAAACCATCCAGTACTTAGTGCTTTACCCCGAGTGTTAGTAAAATATCTAGATATTGTTGTAGAGGCAGTGTGAGACATCATTCCTTGACCAGAAAATCTCATTAACAATATTGCAACAAAAAGAAATGCTACTGAATTAATCTTTGAGAAAGTAAATGTTGAAATTGCAAGCAATGATATAACAAAAAAAGAAAATTTTAAGACATCAAAGTCATCAATTTTCTTTCCAACCCAAATTAAAATTATACTACTTAATAAAGTTGCTGATGCATAAATTGAGCCAAATTGTCCATGAGTAATATCTAATTCATTTCTTATACTTTCGTTGAACAATCCTAAAAAAAAACTCTGTCCAAAGCTTGAAAAAAATGTAAATATAAATCCAAAAATAATTACTTTAATACTTAAATTTTTTAACATTAAACTATGTCTTGTAACGTTGCTTTCATTGGTCTTGGTGTAATGGGATATCCCATGGCTGGTTATATATCAAAAGGTGGGCACAATGTAACTGTTTATAATAGAACCGGAGCTAAAGCTGATAAATGGCTAAAAGATTTCAAAGGAAAAAAAGCTGATACACCTAAAGATGCTGCGAAAGACGCTGATTATATTTTCACATGTGTAGGGAATGACAACGATCTAAGAGAAGTTACATTTGGAGAAAATGGAATATTCAAGTCAATTAAGAAAGGTGCAGTCTATATTGATAACACAACTGCTTCAGCAACAATAGCAAGAGAAATTTATTCATACGCAAAAAAAAATGGTTTTGGTTTTTTAGATGCGCCCGTATCTGGTGGTCAAGCAGGTGCTGAGAATGGTGCGCTTACTGTAATGGTAGGTGGAGATCAAGAAGATTTTGATAAAGCATTAGATAAAATTGATTGTTACAGTAAAAAAGTAAAGTTGTTAGGTAAATCAGGTTCAGGTCAATTAGCAAAGATGGTTAATCAAATTTGTATTGCGGGATTAGTGCAAGGATTATCAGAAGCAATTAACTTTGGTCAAAAAGCAGGACTAAATATGGAAGATGTTATTGAAGTTATTTCAAAAGGCGCTGCTCAGTCTTGGCAAATGGAGAACCGATATAAAACAATGTTAGAAGATAAATTTGATTTTGGATTTGCTGTAGATTGGATGAGAAAAGATCTTAAAATTGCAATGGAAGAAGCAAAGAATAATGGATCTCTATTACCTATCACAGAAATAATTGATAAATATTATGCTGAAGTTCAAGACATGGGTGGTAAAAGATGGGATACTTCAAGCTTAATAAAAAGATTTAGAAAGTAAAAGTATGCAGCCTGCGTACTATGAAGACTTCACAGAGATTAAGAAAAAAATCTGGTCAATGCTAGATGATGCAGTGACGAATAGAAGTTCTCAATTTAGAATTCCAACTTTTATATGTGGTCATAATAACGATATAGATGGAAGAATTGTTGTTTTAAGAAAGTCAGACCAACAAAATAACTTAGTTCAATTTCACAGTGATATTAGATCAGATAAAATAGAATTAATTAAAAATAATCCCAATGCTGCTCTTTTATTTTATGATAAGGATGAAAAAATTCAGGTTCGACTCAAAGTAAAATGTATTATCAATCATAAAAACGACATTACAAAGAATTCTTGGGAAAAAACTCAACATATAAGTCGTAAATGTTATTTGGTTGATAATGGACCAGGATCAAAGTCTGATGTTCCAACATCAGGATTAAAACCTGAGTTAGATAATTTTGATTATACAAAAGAACAGAGCGAAGAAGGTTATAAAAACTTCACTGTAATTCAGTGTAAAATAAAATCTATTGAATGGTTATATCTTGCTGCTAAAGGACATCGAAGAGCAAAGTTTGATTTAGAAAGTAATAAAGATACTTGGTTGGTTCCTTAAAAAATTGATTTAGAATATTTTTTCCAATTATCTTGATAGTGTTTTGTGTTTTCAAACACTGCTTTTTTTTCTTCTTCTGTTACTTGTCTAATAATTTTTCCTGGGGATCCTACAACTAAAGAATTATCTGGTATCTCTTTATTTTCTGTAATCAAAGCCTTGGCGCCTATAATACAATTTTTTCCTATCTTTGCTTTGTTAAGGATCACTGCACCAATTCCGATTAAACTATTGTCCCCAATTGTGCATCCATGAAGCATTACTAGGTGGCCAATAGTTACATTTTTTCCAACCTTTAAAGGACAACCTGGATCAGTGTGTAACACACAACCATCTTGAACGTTTGAACCCTCACCAATATGAATATTTTCAATGTCACCTCTTAAGGTTGCATTAAACCAAACACTTGTATTCTTATCTAATGTTACATCTCCTATAATAACAGCATTAGGAGCTACCCAATTTTCGCCTGAGTTTTTTGGTTTTTTATTTTCCAAATCGTAAAACATAATTTATATATTCTAACATGGCACTTTTAAAAACTCCAATATGTGATTTCGGTCTGAATGCAATAGATTTTAAGCTTAAATCAATTAATGGGGAATTATTAACATTGAATGATGTCAAAGGTAATAACGGGACTTTGATTATGTTTATATGCAATCATTGCCCTTATGTAAAAGCTATAATAAGAGAACTTGCAGATGATTGTGCAAAACTTAAAGAAGATGGCATTAGCTCAGTTGCGATAATGTCAAATGATACCAAAAACTATCCTGAAGACTCTTTTGAAAATATGAAAAAGTTTTCTGATAGATATAACTTTTCATTCCCTTATTTAATTGATGAAACACAAGAAATTGCAAAAAAATATGATGCAGTTTGTACGCCAGACTTCTTTGGCTACAACAAAAACCTTGAGCTAAATTATAGAGGAAGAATAAGAGAGTTAAATGATTTAAAGCCTGTCGGTTTGGGTGAAAGTGAGTTGCTTAAATCAATGAAATTAATTGCTAAAACCCAACGCGGTCCTAAAGAACAATATCCTAGTATGGGATGTAGTATTAAATGGTTTAAATAATGAATTTAATTATCACAAGAAATTTTCCACCTGATGTTGGAGGTATGCAAAACCTTATGTTTGGACTTACAAAATCACTATCAGAACATATGATGGTCAAGGTATTTGCTGATGAACATCATCAACAAGAAAAATTTGACGAAGATTTATCATTTTCAATTGAAAGAGTTGGGGGACCAAAAATCTTTAGAAAATTTAGAAAAGCCTCCTTAATTAATAATTACTTACAAAAAAATATTAAAGTAAAAAATATTATCTCTGATCATTGGAAAAGTTTAGAAAATATTAATACCAAAATTAGAAAAATATGTCTTATTCACTCTAAGGAAATAAATCATAAAAAAGATTCTTTTTTGAATAAACGAGTTGTTAGAGTTTTAAACAACTGCGATCATGTCATTGCAAATTCAAACTTTACAAAAAACCTCGGTATTGAAATTGGTATTAATGAGGAAAAAATCAAAATTATTAACCCAGGTGTGTTTCCAAGAGAAGGAATAAATCAAAAAATAGAGGAAAAAATATTAAAGAAACTTGAGGGAAAAGATCCAAGACTCATTACTGTCGCTAGATTTGATAAAAGAAAAAATCATGAAAAAATTATAATGTCTTTGAGAAATCTGAAAGAAATTTACCCAAACATAATTTATATTTGTATAGGTCAAGGCGATACTTTGGAGTCTCAGAAAAAACTTATTAAAGAATTAAAACTTGAAAGTAATGTTTTGTTTTTAAAAAATTTATCTAAAGATGAAAAAAACTCTTATTTAAAAAATTCAAATGTTTTTGTTATGCCATCAATATCTTATAAAAAGTCTGTGGAGGGATTTGGAATTGTTTATGTTGAGGCTGCTCAATATGGAGTTCCATCAATTGGCGGAATAGTTGGTGGTGCTTCAGACGCAATTGTCAATAATGAAACTGGTTTACTTTGTGATGGAAATAACATGGATGAAATCTATCAAAGTTTAGTAGAAATATTACAGAATAATAAATTTAAAGTTTTAGGAAAAAATGCTGAAGAAAATGCAAAAAAATTTCTTTGGCAAGAAATCATAAAAAGTTATTTACTAATACTAAAGAACTAATCTTTCGAAAACTTTCTCTGCACTCAAGTTTTTTAAATCACTTACTTGTATTGCTTTAAAATTTTCTCTTTCAATACTCACCTTATGAGCTGTTGTATGACTTCCAAACAATGATAAACCTTTAACATTTAAATGTGCTGCCATGTGTGCAGGTCCTGTATCATTAGCAACGACAAATTTACTTTTCTTTATTAAACCTGCCAGTTCTGAAATTGAAATTGCTTTGTCTTCACTTAGAATAGAAACAGCATCTAGCTTTTTGGCTTTTTCTATTTCATTAGGACCAGGAGCTATCACTATTTTTAGATTAGGATGATTTTGTTTAATCATTTTAATGAGTTGATCGTAATACGGCCATCTCTTCTGTTCTAAGTGATCAGAGCAGAAAGGAAATAACAATATATAGTCTGATAAATTATATTTGGAAATAAGTTTATCGATATTAGAACAACCCCAAGAAAAATCTGGCTTTAAAGTGTGGGATGTTTTTAAACCAGATATCTTTAATTGATAATCAAATCTTTCTAATACGGGCTTTTTATCAAATTCTTTTTTAGTTTCACTTGCTGGAAGGGTAGTTTCTGAAGAAGACCATTTATAAGATCCTGAGTTAGGAAATAAAATTCTTTTATAAAATGAAGTCCTTGAGGAATTCTGTAGATCGTAGACCTTTGTAAACTTATGTTGTTTAATTTTTTTCATTAAAGAAAAAAGATAGATCAAATTAAATCTAGATAATCTTTTATCCACAATTACTTCTCTTATATTGGGATTTTTTTTGAAAAGATCTGAATATACGTGAGTGGTTAATAAATAAATAAAATCATCTTTATGGTTGTCATAAATATCTTGAATTGCCCCACTCGCTTGAGCTATATCTCCTAGTGATCCGTGTTTTATGATTAATATATTAGACATATTTTTAACAATTTATCACACTATAAAATTTTATGAATAAAATATTAGTTGAAGTATCTGTTGGTGAGTTATTAGATAAATTAACTATCCTTGAAATCAAAAAAGACAAAATCAAAGACACAGAAAAATTAAAATTCATAAATTTAGAATATGATTCTTTAAAGGAACAATATGATAAAAATGTGAAAGTTGATGAAAAGATTAAAAATCTTTTCTCTGAATTAAAAGAAATAAATGCTAAATTGTGGGATATTGAAGATAATAAAAGACAGTGCGAAAAAGACTCAAAATTCGATGATCATTTCATTTTGTTATCAAGAGAGATCCACTTTTTAAACGACAAACGAGCGAATATTAAGTTGGAAATAAATAATCACACTGGATCTAAGATTAAAGAGATTAAAGAGTATACTAAATATTAATTATTTATTTAGAGAAGATGCAAAATTCCAAGAACAGTCAAAGCTTGGGATATAAACTCTGTCTAATGACGTATTGCCAAAACTTTTTTCAAAAAGATTTAACCATTTATCAACTTGCTTAGGTTTTTTATCCTGGCTTCCAACTTGGGCGGTTATAGTCCCATTTGGTTTAAGAATTCTTTTTAAAGATTTGATATTTTTTGAGGCTAAATCAATACAATATTGATCATCGTTAAGGTCTACATAAATTTTATCATATTTGTTATCTTCAACTGATTTAATACTTTCAAATGCATCTCCCCATACACATTGCACATGATTTTTTGTAGTTGCTTTCTTGCCTACCTTGGATAAGTATTTTTCACACATTGTCACAACTTCAGGATCTAACTCATACCAATCAATTAACTTAAAACCTTTAGAGATGCATTCTCTTGCTACCCCTCCATCTCCTCCTCCAATGATTGCAGTTTTATCATTTGATGGATTGAGTTTTAAACCAGAGTTAACAAACGTTGAGCTGTACAAATGTTCATCATTTTCTGCTACTTGAAGTTCACCATCGATAAATAGAGATTTGCCAAATTGTTCTAAATCCAAAATTTCAATGTTTTGACCTACTTTTGAAGTGAAGTTTTCTAAAACATCTTTTACCATGTAATATTTTTTTAAACCTGGTGAGCTATAAATATCATCATAATAACTTATTGTATCTCTATTGAATTCTTTTTTAACAATTCTTTTATGTTTGATTTCTTTTTTTAAAATATCATAAGCAACATTAGGATTTACTTTTCCGCACGTAAAAAAATCAAAACTTATAATTCCTCTTTCTGGGAAAGTATGAAAGCTGATATGACTTTCTGCTAATAGTGCTACAAGAGTGAAGCCTTGTGGTTCGAACTTATACTTTGAAATCTCTAGAACAGTTACCTTTGCTTTCTTTGATATCTTGTAGACTAGTTTTTCAAAGAATTTTGGTTCGTACTCTTTTTCAGTACCTATGATATCTAAAGTGACGTGCTCCCCAACCTTCGTCATAAAAAGTTATCCTTTTTTATAATTTTTAACTTTTTCTAATATTACATCCATCTCACTTGATGAAAGAATCTTAGGTTCTCCTAACTTTATTGCATTTATGTATTGATGGCAAATATTTTCAACTTCTTCTGCAAGTTCGAAAGCTGAGTTTAAGTTATTCCCATAAGCAACTTGACCGTGATTAGACATTAAGCATGCTTTTCTATTTTCTAATGCTTCAATAATATTGTCAGATAGTTCTTGTGTTCCAAAAGTTGCATACTTTGCACACTTTATATTGTCTCCTCCAGCTAACGCTATCATGTAGTGAAAAGCTGGAATGTCTTTATTGTGTGCAGATACAGCTGTTGCGTGTGGTGAATGAGCATGAACGATGGCTTTTGCATCAGCCTTCTTTAAATATATATCTTTATGAAATCTCCATTCCGAAGAAGGCTGCAAACCTTTTTCATCATATCTCCCCTCTAAAGATACAAATACGATATCATCAGCTTTTAAACTGTCGTATTTTTTGCCTGATGGAGTAATTAAAAACCCCTCTTCATTATTGTTCTGAGCTTTAAGTGAAATATTTCCTGATCTTAACGGAGATAAATTTGTACTATTTAGTTTTTGTGCAAATTTTATTATTTCTTCTCTACTCTTAACGTCCATAATTTTTTAAATATTTTAAAAATAAATACCCAAAAATTAGACCTACGCCTATAAGAATATACTGGTAAAGCTTTAATAATAAAAACTGTGGTGGAAGCTCACTTTCATAAGGGTTCTGCATAAAAAAGTTTTTTGAACCGTCTTCATACAAATCAACAGGTCCAATAACTAAATAAATTCCATAAATTGCTATATAAATACATGGTGCTAAAGAAAGATAAATTAATGTCTTATTATTTTTAACAATACTTAGCCAATTAGCAGAAACTCCAACTAATAAAAGACAAACAAGTGATAAAATTAGTGGGTTCATTTAAATAAATTTTTTAATCCTTTTTCAGATGCTTCGCAAATACCTTTTTCTGTTATTAAGCCAGTTATATATTTTGCTGGAGTAACATCAAATGCTAAATTCATAGCCTTACTTTTATCTGGGTATATCTTTACTTTTTTTACTTTTCCATCTTCATCAACACCTTCAATTTTTGACAACTCTTCTGAACTTCTTTCTTCAATAGGAATATCTTTAGAATTTTTAATTTTCCAGTCGATAGTCGAACTTGGTAAGGCCACATAAAATGGTATATTGTTATCTTTTGCAGCAAGCGCTTTAAGATAAGTCCCTACTTTATTACACACATCGCCATTAGATAAAGTGCGATCAGTTCCAACTATACACATATCAACTTGCCCTCTCTGCATTAAAATTCCACCAGTATTGTCAGCAATAATTGTATTTTTAATACCCTCTTCATTTAATTCATATGACGTTAAGTTTGCGCCTTGGTTTCTGGGTCTAGTTTCATCTGCCCAAACATGTACGGGAATACCCTTTTTATGTGCATGATAAATTGGGGATGTGGCTGTTCCCCAATTAATTGTTGCAAGCCATCCAGCGTTACAATGAGTTAAAATGTTTACTGTATCTTTTTTTTTTTTATAAATTTCCTCAATTATTTTAAGACCATTTAATCCTATATTTTCGCAAAATTTAATATCTTCTTCGCAAATTTCTTTTGCTTCACTTAATGCAATATCTAAAATTTTTTCGCTATTAACACCTGAAAGTTTTTTCATCATTCTATCTACTGCCCATTTTAAATTGATTGCAGTGGGTCTAGATTTAATTAAGTCGTCACCAGATTTTTTTAAAAAAGATTGGTCATTATTTTCTAATATCGCTAAAACTAAACCATATGCAGCTGTTGCCCCTATTAAAGGTGCGCCTCTCACCTCCATTGTTTTAATGGCATTTATTGAATCTTTAACTGTTTTTAATTCTTTAATAACGAATTGATGTGGGAGTTTTGTTTGATCAATTATTTTTACTAAATTGTTTTCAAACCAAATAGTTCGGTATTCTTTGCCTTCAATTTTCATTTACTTAAAACTCTACCTGCAACTGTTTTTAGTTTGTCTTTTGTTTTTTGGGTTCTTTTTTCTGGTGCTGTTATAATAGCCACATCTAAACAATTATTAGTTGGATCTTTAGGATCAATATGTTTTTCGAAATTTTCTATTAGATTTTTAATCATATTTTTTGCTTTTGCAGCATTACCTAAAAGAACTTTAATTACTTGTTGAACATCAACATTTTCATGATCCGGGTGCCAACAATCATAATCTGTGACCATTGATACGGAAGCATATCTTATTTCAGCTTCTCTAGCTAATTTTGCTTCTGGCATATTAGTCATTCCAATTACATCAGCTTTCCAGGATCTATATAAGTTAGATTCTGCTAATGTTGAAAACTGTGGTCCTTCCATAACAACATAAGTGCCATTTCTTTGATAATCGATTTTTTCTTTCTTAATTGCATCTTCACATGCATTCATTAATCCAGTTGAAGTTGGATGTGCCATTGAAACATGGGCCACAATTTCGTCTTCAAAAAATGTTTTATTTCTCGCAAAAGTTCTGTCAATAAATTGGTCAACTATAACAAATTTTCCTGGTGATAAATTTTCTTTAAGTGATCCTACAGCTGAGATAGAAACAATGTCGGTAACTCCAAGTTGTTTAAGGGCATCGATATTCGCTCTAAAATTTATTTTGGATGGACTTATAAAGTGTCCTCTACCATGTCTTGGCAAAAAATAAACTTCTTTATTTTTGTAATTAGTTTTTAAAATTTTATCTGAAGGTTTTCCCCATGGTGTATTTATATCTAATAACTCTCTATCCTTAAATTCTTCAACATCATACAACCCGCTTCCACCAATTATAGCTAATTTATTGTTTGCCATATTTAAAAGATAGTTTATTTAATAATATAACGCAAATTTAAATGGATTTAAAAAAGTTTATAAGATCAATTCCTGATTATCCTAAAAAAGGTATTTTATTTAGAGACATAACAACTTTAATTAAAGACGAAAAAGCTTTTGAAGAAACAATTAATCAAATAGTTGAAAGATCTAAAAAGTTTGAATTTAATAAGATTGCAGCAATTGAGTCGAGGGGTTTTGTTTTTGCATCTGCTGTTTCATATATTCTTAAAAAACCTTTTATAATGTTAAGAAAAAAAAATAAATTACCTGCTGAAACTCACTCAGTAGATTTTGAATTAGAGTATGGAACTGCAACTATTGAAGTGCATAAGGACTCAATTAATGAAAATGATACTGTTTTAATAATTGATGATTTAATTGCTACCGGCGGAACAGCTCAAGCAGCTTCAAGACTTATTGAAATCTCAAAGGGAAAAGTTGGAGCGTTTATTTTTGTTATAAACTTATTTGACTTAGGTGGATCAGATAAATTAATTGAAAAAGGTTTTAAAGTTGAAAACTTAATCGATTTTCCAGGACATTAATTTATTTCTGGCCTATACCAAGATCGTTTACCTAATAAAGCATTGAAGGTGCCTAACGTTCTCATTCTATAAATATTTTTTTTTTTGTTAAAAGTGAATAGGCAGATAGTATATTTTATTAAGTTTCCTAATAAACTGATTAATCCTAATAAGAGCGAGACAAAAGTACCTCGATGTTTCTTGTTAAAATAAAATCTTGACCACATCCAATGCCAGTTTCTTGAAAGTTCTATCTCCTCACTATATTTATCATCAACAGCTTTGGCTCCTAGGTGACGAACTTTAGAATTCATAACGATATATAGTTTTCCACCATTTTTTTTTGCTCTTAAGCATAAGTCGACGTTTTCTAAATACATAAAAAATTTTTCATCAAAAAAAATATTATCTTCAAAACAATCTTTATTAATAATCATTGAATAACCATCAATCTCTTCAACATTACTAATTGATTTATTATTATTTTTTATTATCTCATCAGAAATTCCTCTATAATTTGGGTAAAGAGGGTTATCTGACATAGGTGATAAGATTGCAAAATTATCTAATTCGGAAATTGAATTATTAATATTTAGTATAGTGTCACTTTTTAAAACAACATCTGGATTTAAGACATAAGCATATTGAGTATTTGATTTGATAATACCAAGATTGCTTCCAGCGCCCATCCCTATATTCTTAGACAAAACTACCTCAGTTTTATCATAATTTTGCTCTAATTCTTTTTTTAATTCTTTATCAGATGAATTTTCAATTATTAATTTATGAAAATCTTTCGGTAGTGAGTTTAAACAATCGTAGATTACTTTTCTGCTATTAAAAGTGACTATTACAAAGGTAAGATTATTGCTTGTAAATTCCATTTGAGAATGAAGTATACTTAAAATAACTATTGTTGTAAAAAAAAAAGTAATGAAAAAAATTATTGTAACTGGTGGTTTAGGATTTATTGGGAGTAATCTAATAAAACTATTAATCAAGAAAAACTATTTTGTAGTAAACATTGATAAAGTTAACTATGCCTCAAACTTTTACAATACGAGAAATTTTTCTAAAAAGAAAAATTATAAATTTGTAAGATTAGATATAAATAATAGATCAAAACTTAAAAAAATTTTAAATTTACATAAACCTATTGCTATATTTAATCTAGCAGCAGAAACACATGTAGATAGATCAATTGATGCTCCTACTGAATTCATAAGAAGCAACATAGTTGGTGTATTTAATTTACTTGAGGTATTTAAAGATTTTGCAAAAAAAAACAAAAAGACTAAACTAATACATATTTCTACTGATGAAGTTTATGGAGATGTTTTAAAAGGTAGAAGTAAAGAAACCGACCCTTACAAACCAAGCTCTCCTTATGCTGCATCAAAAGCATCATCAGATCATTTAGTATACTCTTACGTCAGAACTTTTAAACTAAATGCAATGATAACAAACTGTTCAAATAATTATGGACCTCATCAACATCCTGAAAAACTTATTCCAAAATTAATTTATAATATAATTAATAATAAGCCTTTGCCTTTATATGGAAAAGGAAAAAATTCTAGAGAATGGATATTTGTAGATGACCACTGTGAAGCCTTATTTAAAGTATTTAAAAATGGAGTTAAGGGAGAATTTTATAACATTGGATCTAATATAAATAGTAGTAATTTTGATATTGCAAAATTACTAATTAATATCTCTAAGAAAAGAATAAAATTAGGCAAAAACGTAAAGATAAAATTTGTAAAAGATAGACCTGGACATGATTTTAGGTACGCTTTAGATAGTAAAAAGGTTTTAAAAAAACTCAAATGGAAGTCTAAAATAAATCTTAAAAAAGGTTTAGAAAATACCTTTAAGTGGTATTTCGAAAATATGAAATACTATACAACTTTAAAAAAAAAGGATATCACAAAGAGACTTGGAATAGTAAAATGATAAATAAAGCAATTATTTTAGCTGGTGGTAAGGGTACTCGAATGAGTCCTTTAACAAAAGCCGTCAACAAACAATTGCTTCCAATCTATGATAAACCATTAATTTTTTATCCACTTTCGATTTTGATGTTAGCAAAAATCAAAGATATTTTAATCATTGTTAATAAAGGTCAATTGAACCAATATAAAAAGGTTTTGCCTGACGGAAAACGTTTAGGAATTAATATAGTTTACAAAGAACAACAATATCCAAAAGGCCTACCTGATGCATTTCTATTAGGAGAAAAATTTATAAATAATAAAAATGTTGCATTAATTCTTGGAGATAATTTTTTTTACGGTCAAAATTTAACATCTAAACTAATTAACTGTACAAAGCTTAAAAGTGGAGCAAAAATCATTTTGCATAAAGTAATTAAACCTGAACTATTTGGTGTGGCAAGTACGTCTAGGAGTGGAAAAATTTTATCAATTAAAGAAAAACCAAAAAAATATATTTCTGATATGGCCATTACTGGTTTATATTTTTTTGATAAAAAGGTTGTTGAATATGCAAAAAAACTTAAACCTTCGTCTAGAAATGAATTAGAGATTACTGATTTATTAAAATTTTATTTAAAGAAAAAAAAATTGACATCAGATATTTTGGGGAGAGGTGGAGCGTGGCTGGATACTGGTTCTATAGAAGATTTTTATAAAACGAGCGCTTTTGTTTCTGCAATAGAAAACAGACAAGGTTTTAAAATTGCTTGTCTTGAAGAAATTGCTTTTAACAATAAATGGATTGGTAAAAAAGAGGTTTTAGATGCAATTCAATTTTATGGAAAGTGTGAATATACAAATTATTTAAAGAAATTAATTGCCTAAATGAAAAAAATTAAAACAAAGTTTAAGGGTTTGTTTATTGTTAAGACAAAGGTTTTTAGGGATAAAAGGGGTTGGTTAAAAGAAGAATTTAAAAAAAATTTTATTAAAAAAAATTTAGTTTTTACATTGGTATCAAGTTCAAAAAAAAATGTTTTGCGAGGTCTTCATATGCAAACTAAAAAATCACAGGATAAATTTTTATCAGTTCTTAAGGGAAGAGTACTTGATATTGCGGTAGATTTAAGAAAAAATTCCAAAACATATGGGAAACATTTTAAAATTGTTTTGAGTGAAAAAAATGGAAAGCATTTATTTGTTCCAAAAGGATTCGCTCACGGAATTTTAGGATTAGATAAAGAAAATATTCTCCATTATGCGTGTTCAAATTATAGGAGTCCTAAAAGTGAGGTATCTATTAAATGGAACGATCGTGATTTAAAAATAAATTGGGGAGTTAAAAAACCTATTATTTCCAAAAAAGACAAACAAGCTCTTTCATTTAAAAATTTTAAAAAATATAAAAGATGAAAAAAATAATATTTACTGGTGGCAGTGGAAAATTTGGTAGGATATTTAAAAAAATAAATTCAAAAAAAGAAAATATTTTCTATCCCCCTTCAAATACATTCGATGTAACAAATATTAAAAAGATGGAACGGTATATTAAAAAAACAAAGCCAAAATTGATAATTCATACTGCTGCAGTTTCAAGACCGATGGATATTCATGAAAAAAAAATTGAAAAAAGTATAATTACAAATATTATTGGAACATCAAATATAGTAAATCTTTGCCACAAATATAAAATAAAACTAATATATTTCTCAACAAATTATGTTTATCCGTCTAAAAAAGGCAACTATAAAGAGGATCATCCTTTGCTTCCTTTTAATAATTATGCCTGGTCTAAGCTGGGAGGAGAGTGCGCTGTTCAAATGTTAAAAAATTCTCTTATATTAAGGATATGCATGACCGAAAAGCCCTTTACACATAAATATGCTTTTTCGAACTTAAGAACAAATTTTATGTTTCATGAAGACCTAGCAAAAGTTTTTTTTAAAATAATTAACGAAAAGGGTATAATTAATATTGGAGGCCCCGTGCAATCCGTCTATGATTTTGCAAAAAAAAGTAACAAAAAGATCAAAAAAAAAAATTTGAAAACAAAAAAAAATAACCTCCCATTAAATTCAACTATGAATACTTGGAAGTTTAAAAAATTTCTTTAATTTTGGTAGCGGGAAGTGGGATCGAACCACTGACCTCGGGCTTATGAGTCCCGCGCTCTAACCAACTGAGCTACCCCGCCGTACTTAGAAATAATAAACTATACTTATAAAACTTTTTTATACAACATTATTTGAATATTGATTTAAATAGTTGGCTTATCTTTTTTAATTTGGGGTAAAGAGTCCTTAAAAAGAAGTTATAATTCCATATCTTTTTGACTTTATTCGGTGAAACACCGAAATTATTTTTTTTATATAACATTGCTAAACCATTTCCTTTGTGAAAAATTTTTAAAGAACAATTATCTGTATTATTGTAATAAAATTCTTTGACACTATCCAAAGTAAGGTCATAAATTATAGAGCTCCAGGTATTTTTTTGTAATCTTAAAGGAAAACTATCTATGTCATCAACAAATATTGCTCCATCTTTTTTTAAATAAGTAAAATAATAAGATATTAATTTTTGAACATGTCCAGCCTCATGATAGCTATCAATATATATTAAATCAGCACCATTTTGTTTTATCTCATTGAACTGATCTAAAACATAATTAAATTTCAGATCATCAGTTTGTAAGAACCTCCAAATTTTTGAATCACTCACCTTTGAACAATCTGTAATATCTACGCTAAAAACTTTACCAGAGTTTTTTTCAGCAAAGTCAATAAATCTTTTGGTCGAAGAACCTCTTTCAACTCCGAATTCTAATATTATTGGATTTTGTTTTTTTGAAACAAAATCAATCATTAAGTCAAAAGGTTCCTCAATATTGTACATCAGGTAAATCTAATTAAAATTATTTTGCCGTAATTCTGTTTATATTAATGTTTCCTATATAAAACATTAAAGCCACATATTGAATTAGAGCATAAATTGCTATTGGTGTAATATACTCAATCTCATGAAATAATTGGGCTCCAACGATAAAACCCATTGCACCATTTTGCAACATAGCCTCAATCATAATAGTTCTTTTTACCTTTACATCTCTTAAAGTATAACTTGTAATTATATAAACAGACGTCAATACAGAAATAATTACAACAAATGCAATTGCGCCAGCGTCTGCAAAATAACCACCCAGATTTCCCTGTTCTGTGAATATAGCCACTAATAAGATAATTATAAATAAAGCAAGAGCCGCTCTATCGAATTTTAAATTGTTTTGCTCAGAAAATCTTTTAAAATTTCCCCTAACAAGAATGCCAACAAATGTTGGTAAAGCTATAAACAAAAACATTCTCACGGAAAATTTTAAAAGATTCAGATCAAATTCTACTGATGAGAAGAAGGCTGCATAAATCTTCAAAAACATTGGAATAGTTATGAATGATATTAATCCACAAATCGATGTAATAGTTATCGATAATGCTACATTTCCTTTTACAAGTTTAGTCGCGTAATTTGACATAACTGCAGAGGGTAGAATTAATAATAAGAATACTCCAAGTTGAAACTCGGCCTGCATTGGAAAGAAGGAAATGATTATTATCCCAATGAATGGAAGTATTACCATTTGACAAATTAGTGCAACAATAAGATTTCTTGGTTTTTTTAATACCTCAAAGAAATCTTTATAAGATAAATTAAGACCTAAAGAAAACATGATGAAAATCATGCCAAGTGGCCCAACGGTTTTTACAAATTCCACAATTCCCTCATGAGCTTTATGAAGGAAAAAAAATAAAATTCAAGGCATTTTTGTTCATTTTGGGGTTGCTAAATCATAAAATTTAAGATTATTTGCGTAAATAATTAAAAATGTCATTAAGAGAGTTAAAATTTTCAAATCAAATCCAAGAAGAACAAGTCAAATCTGTCTATCACAAAAATTTTAATTATATCGTTACAGAAAGATTTTATTTCCAACAACAATGGCTACATGCTGCTTATAATAGATTTAAAGATTTTGATAAGTATTTAATCTTAATTCATTTAGTACACAAAACTTTTAAAGCATATAGGGATTATCAAATCAAAAATTCATTTGATGAGTTTTATGCAAAAGAAACTTACGAAATACCAAAAATAAATGTAATTGATTTATCAAGAGAATTACTGATTTCTAAAGAAACAACTAGAAGAAAAATTTTAGAGATGGAAAGAGATGGGGCTATTAAGAAAGATAAGAAAAAAATAATGATAAATCGTAAAGGGCAAGAATATCAAAAACCAAAAGATTCAATACGAAACATGGCTAGATTACTTTCAAGATTTACAGATTTTTTAAGTCAAGCAAATCTTTTGGATAAAAAGGTTGATAATTCAATTCTTGATAAAAAAATAAGAGATAATTTTACACAAATTTGGACTATCTTTTTTGAATTTCAGATACCAACAATTATAGGTTGGAAAAAATTTTTTGGAGATATAGAGACTTGGTCTATCTGGGCTCAGTGCGCATATAATCAAAATCTTGTAATGAATAAAGGTTTTAAAGAAAGTATAAGTACAGAATTAACAATGGATAATTTCGTTGAAAAAATTAACAATTGGGGAAACCAAGGTTTAAATGCTATGACTATTTCTGAGCTATCAGGAATACCAAGACCTACAGCACTTAGAAAATTAAATACTTTGCTTAAAAGAAAATTGCTTAAAAAAGATAAAAATAATCTTTATCTTTTATTCGGATTACCAAGATTGGATACAAATACTATTGAAAAAGATGTAACTTTAAAAACAGTTCGTGATATTAATAAAACTAATGAAGATAGATTTATTAGAATGTTAACGAGAATATTGAATACTATCGTATTTAATTAAAGAGACGCAATAATACCAGTAATCACTATCACTGAACCAATTAATCCTAAGAATAAAAGATTTTCTTTTCTTTCTTTTTTCTTTTCGTCTCTTACCCTTGATAATAAATCGTTGATATCAACTTTAATATTTGGCGTTTTTTTAAGCTCTACTTGTTGATCGTAACTTGATGTTTCCCCACTCATAAAATGTATTTAACACCACCCGATTCGGTTTTTCAAGAAAAGCGTTGTTCAAAATGAGTTACAAATTTTCGGGCCCCGCTCAAAATGGTCCTACAAAGAGCTAAGCTTTTTATCATTTAGAGGTCGGGTGATCACAGATGCTGGGTATTTTTTTTTCTCAACCTCTATCTCAAAGGCTTGTTTATCGATTTGGTCGCTACTTAACCCTGAATTGATATAACCAAAAGCTAAATTTTTGTTGTAATTAAAAGAATAGCACCCTGAAGTTGTACGTCCTACAATTTTATCTTTCAAATAAATAGGTTCATCATGAAGCAGAAGAGGTGCACCTACTTTAGAATTGTTCAAAATGAGCATTTTAAATTTCTTATGGTCCTTTTTGTCACGCTTCTTTTCTAAAGCAGCTCTTCCAATAAAATTTATATTCTTTTTAAAACTGACAGCAAAATTTAAACCTGCTTCAAATTGATTTTCTTCAGGTGAAATATCGTGGCCCCAATGTAAATAACCACTTTCCATCCTCATAATATCCATTGCATGCATTCCGCAAAGAGAAATTTTATAAGATTTTCCTTTATCCATTAAAATATCAAAAAGTTTTAATGCATTTTCTTTTTTTACATAGAGTTCAAAGCCTAATTCTCCCACATATGAAATTCTTTGAGCCCATACTTCTACATCATCAATTTTAACAAATTTAGCTGTAGCAAATTTAAAGTTTTCATTAGAAAAATCATCAGAACTTATTGAAGAAATCATATCTCTACTTTTTGGTCCAAATAAACCTAAACAACAATAATCCTCTGTTACATCAGTTAATTTCACATCTTTAGAAATATGCTTTAAAATATGAAATTTATCATGTTCTCTATTAGCTGCAGAAGAAACAATTCTAAAATAATTCTTTTCAATACAAATAACAGTTAAATCAGTCTCAATTCCACCATCTGAATTTAACATTTGCGTATATTTAATTTTACCGGGATCGTTTGGGATATTTGCTGTACATAGAACTTGCAATTCTTCATGAACTTTTTCCCCTTTTAAATCAAATTTTGAAAATGGAGATAATTCAAACAAACCTACATTTGATCTTGCATTTTTAGTTTCAAACTCTGCACTTGGATACCAGTTTTGATAATTGTAACTATATTTATAATCTTTATTTTTTTTATCTTTAGAAAACCACATTGGTCTT
Source organism: uncultured Pelagibacteraceae bacterium (assembly GCA_902599625.1). Lineage (GTDB taxonomy): Bacteria > Pseudomonadota > Alphaproteobacteria > Pelagibacterales > Pelagibacteraceae > Pelagibacter. The sequence goes on from CACKGF010000001.1 coordinate 308,271, forward strand.
TCGTATCCACCAGATACACCAAAACATGCACCATGATCTTTTAATCTATCATGATAAGGAAGTGTAATTACATTTCTTGAGGTTTTGTGTTGTTTATACGGCCAATGCATTCCGTATAAATCACCAAGTGTTTCTGTCACTCTTTCTTTAATAAAATTAATGCCAGAGTGAAATTTTTGAAATCTTTTAATATCATAACTAAAGATATCTTCGTTAATATGACCGTTCATCATCCATTCAGCTGTAACTTTACCAACACCTCCAGCACTTGCTATTCCAATGCTATTTAAACCACAACAAACAAAAAAGTTTTTAACTTCAGGAACTTCGCCTAATAAAGTATTTGTGTCAGGTGTAAAAGACTCTGGTCCTGCAAAAAACTTTCTTATTCCTGTTTTTTCTAAAATAGGAAATCTTTTCATGCATGCATTTAGATAAGGTTCAAAATGTTCAAGATTTTCTGGAAACTCACCAAAAGAAAAATCTTCTGGAACTTTATTTGTTTTATCAAAAGCAGGAATAGATTTTCCTTCAAATATTCCTAAAAGTAATTTTCCAGCATCTTCTTTAAAATAAGTTCTGCTATCAAAATCTCTAATTACAGGTAAATCTTTCGGTACTTCTTTAATTGGTTCAGTAATTACATAAAAATGTTCTGCTGGATATAATGGAATACTTACACCTAATTTTTCTCCAATTTGTCTTGACCACATTCCTGTTGCCAAAACAATATATTCACATTCAATTTTTTCTCCGTTTACGACAACACCTTCTATTCTTTTATTTTTAACTAAAATATCTTCAACAGGTGAGTCTTCAAAAATTTTTGCACCTTCTTCTCTTGCAGCTTTAGCAAGTAACTGAGTTATTCCAGATGGATCTCCTGATCCATCCCCTGGCATTAAAATACCACCTAGCAAATCATCATTTTTAATTAATGGAACTTTTTCTTTAATTTGATCTTTATTTAAAATTTGAACATCAACATCAAAAAGTTGGGCAGTTGTAGCCTGTCTTTTTAATTCTTGCCATCTACCCTCTTCTTGAGCAATTGACATTGCACCATTTAAACGAAGTCCAGCAGAATGATCTACTTTCTTTTCAAGTTCTTTATATAGATCTAGAGAATATTTTCTTATTTTTGTAATTGTTGCAGAAGGACCTAATTGACTAACCAATCCTGCTGCGTGCCAAGTGGTACCAGAAGTTAATTTATCTCTTTCTAAAAGGATAACATCTTTCCATCCAAATTTTGCTAAATGGTAAGTGCATGAACATCCAACAACCCCACCACCAATAACAACAACTTTTGCTGAACTAGGAATTTTTTTCATAATTTATCATACCAGTAGAATAATTAATCACCAGCCCCTTGACCTTTTATTTTTTTAATTTTCAACAATTTTTAAAAGAATTTGTTAAAACAAAAGCAGGACAAGAGAATAAATTAATAGTACAATTTATTCTTAATGATAACAATTTTACTAACTTTTGTTCCATCAATAGTTTTATTATTATATTTTACATTATCCGATAGATTTAAAGAGCCTAGAGGAACAGTTTTGTTAATTTTTTTTCTGGGCTTTTTAATATGCTTACCTGCAGGAATTTTAAATGGTTTAAGTCATGACTTTTTTTATGATGGATCAAAATATTCAGAAAATCTAACTAGTAGTTTTTTAGGTCCTGCTTGGGCTGAGGAATTATTAAAATTTTCAATTCTTTATTTGATAGTTTTGAAAAGAAATGAATTTAATGAACCCATGGATGGCTTAGTTTATGGTGTTGTTGTTTCACTAGGTTTTGCAACGTACGAAAACTATACTTATGTGTATCAGTGGGCAGAAATAATAGCCAAAGAGGAAAATATTAATTTTGCCGAATTTTCATATCTAGTTGCATTAGGAAGGTCTTATTCAGCTATTCCAATGCATGGTTTTAACGGTGCGGTAATGGGATATTATTTCGGAATGTATGCTTTTACCGGTAATAAAAAATTTCTTATTTTTTCTTTAGCATTACCATACTTGTTTCATGGTTTTTATAACTTTCTTGTATGGCCAAATCCAATGATTATAATTGGAATTTTAGTTATTTTTTCTTTTTATTTACATTTGGAATTGAAGAAAAAACAAAAATTTAAAAAGAATGAAAAGGAAATTAAAGTAATAAAATAAAAAATGTATAGATTTTTTTTATTTAGGTTTTCTTTTTTGTCAATTAAGCAATTAGTAAATTCTAAAGTAAATATAATAATAAATTTATCAATATTTGTTATAATATTCGCATTAACAGTATCTTTCATTTCTATATTGTTCGAAAATAGAATCGAAAAACTCGAAACAAAAATAACTAAAAATGAAATAAATCAAATCTTATATACAAAGTGGTTAAATCGATCACCAAAAATTATTAATCAAATAGATAATGTATATAGATATAGAAATGAGGAAAAATTATTTCAATTAATGATTACATCACTTCCTACTAAATCAATAGTTTCGAAGAGAGAGCTACATTACAATCCTTATTTTTTTTTAAATAACTTTATAGAAATAAATTTTAAAAACATGGATTTGGCATTGACTGATGCAGTTTTATTATCTTCTTCCTTGGAGGATATTAGGGTTGTTAAAGAGCAAAAGTTAATTCTTTTTAATTTGTTAAAAAAATTTGATAAAAATACGTTTGAACAATTAAAATATCAAGATAGCAAACCAGATAAAACTTTCGAAGAGGATCAAATATTCTATTCAGGTTATGAGAAATATAATGAAGTAAATTCAGAAATTATCAATGAGCAAAATCTTTTTTTTTTAAATTTTGTTTCTCCCTTTTTTTCAAAAAAAAGAGAATTCTATAACAAACAAAATGTTTCTTACTTAAATGAAATAAATGAATTTGGCAGATTAGAGACAATCTTTATATTTTGTGCTTTTCTAATTCAATTTACGATTTTTATTATTTTGCAAATATTTGAAATTACAGTTGAGAGAGATAGAAGAAATGAGAAGAACTAAAAAACCTACTTCAAAGATTATTATTCTAGTAATTTTATCTGGTATATTTAATCTATTATCTTATAGTTTTGATCAACTAGTGGTCCAAGCAGAGTTGACAAATAGAAACCTTGAAAGACAATTAGTTTCGCAAAGAATAGAATTAGAAACTTTATCCTATGAAATTACAACGCTAAATGATTTAAGTTTTGATGTTATAAATTCTGCAAATTATTTCTATAAACATTTACCTACAAATTTATATGGGTCATTAAGTTTTTTAGGTGAAAACCCTAAATCTAAATTAAAGTGGGAAAAGTTTTATAAAAAAGAGTTACAAAATAAAATCGGGAATAATTTTATAATTAAATTAGATGAATTAATAGCTTATTTTAATAATAAAACAGATGACATTGATAATATTTTTAAATCAATTTATCCTGATCCTGTCATATATAAAAATATATTAGGTGAAAATTACTCAATTAAAGACATTAAAATAGAGCGAAATCTCTTGAAAAAATTTGATCCCTACTTCGAGGAAGACCAAAAAAAATTAAATGAAAAGGATAATGTTAATTTTGAGATATATTCAACTATATATAAGAAAATTACTGAATTTAGAAATCTTGAGTATGAATTCTATAGGTATTTACAGAAATCGGAGGGAGAATATGTTGAAAAATTTGGGTCTTTTTTAAATTTTGTTGATAAATATGCTCAAGTACAAAATAAAATTAATTATTTTATACTATTAAGTATAATTTCCCAAATTTTTGGTATTTTATTTATATTGCTTTTATTTAAATCTTTAATTTCAAATAGAAATTCTCTCAATGTATAAGTTTTTATTTTTAATTTTTTTATTTTTAAATATATTTTTAAATATATCTGTTTCTGATGAAAAATTTGATCAAGATTATAAAAAAATCTATGATGTTTATGATGATTGCATATGGTCAGATACCCAAGTAGAACACTATTTAACTATTGAATATGATTTATATGATAAATTAGGCATAGATGAGTCACCACTGTTCTTAAAATGTAATAAAATTTTAAATGAAGTTGTTAACAAAGATCCTAGGTTTAAAGATTTAATTGATAAAGCGATATCTGAAGGTAAAAGTAAATCACAAAATATTGGTATTAAAATATACTTAGAGTTTCACGATAATATTTTATGGCATTCTAAAGATGAATTAGAGATAAAAAAAACTTTAGTAGAACTTGAAAATAATTATCTAAAAAGATCCAATATTTTGACTAATATAGATGCAGTTCGGGTATATGGACTTCTAGGTTGGTTTTATAATGTAAATGAAAATTTTTTTGATATGCAAAAGGCCCATGATTTCATGTCCATTGCCGCAGATAATGAAAAAGAAAAATACTATTTGAAATATTACATAAATAATTTAGGCGTTATTTATGATCAAGATAGATACGGCAATTTTTCACCTAAAAAAAATAATAAAATAGCATTTAAATTGTACAAAGAGGCAGCAGAGTTAGGTCTACATTATGCTTATGGAAATTTAGGAAAATTTTATGTTCTAGGTTTGGGAGGGATTAAAAAAGATTATGATAGTGCAATTAAGTTTTATAAACTTAAAAGAATTGCGCCATATGGAAATGACAATTTTTCAGAATTAGCTGTCTTATTTGATAAAAAAAGACTTCCAATTGATTTGCAAGAGTATTTGGGTTGGCTTGAGGATTATTTGATACAAAGTAAAGACACTAGGGTTTTTCAACAGTTAGCTTGGTTAAGTGATGAAGATGAGTTTCTTAAAAATAGAGAAGAAATCCTAATAAATTCATATAAATGGCAATACTTATGTAGTATTTATTGTCAAATTGTTGAAGATAAAAAAAGAGCTAGTGCAGAACTCTCTATAATGAAAAAATTAAATTTGACAACTGATCAAATTATTCAAGCTGAAAGAAAGGCTTTAAATTGGTACAAAGATAAATGGAATGAAGCCTCAAATTCAATAATAGAAAATAATACATCGCTTGAAAAAAAAGAGCTTATTGACTTGATAAGAGACGCCTTAATGAAAAATTAAAAGTTAATATATCAAATAATACAATTGACTATCTTTATTGGGCAATGGTAACATAATTTTATGACATTTGGTGACTCAGTATCTACATGTTTGAAAAAGTATTTTGTTTTTGAAGGTAGGGCAAGTAGATCTGAATATTGGTGGTTTCAATTAATCGTTTCACCTTCATACTTTATTTCAACAATTCTAGAAAATGAAATCGCTTATTTTTTTTTAGGGATAACATTATTTACTCTTATACCTGCAATTTCTGCTGGCGTAAGAAGACTGCATGACACAAATAGATCGGGATTTTTTTTATTGATAAGCTTTATTCCGTTTATTGGTGGATTAGTGCTTTTATTCTTTTTAATACCAGAAGGTACAAAAGGTAAAAATAGATTTGGTCCAGATCCATTGAAAAGAGTTACTAAAAAAAGAAATAAAAAAAGTTAATTTTATAACTCTCTTTTTTTTTGATTTTTATAGTTTGTTTTCTCACCTAGATTTAATTTAAGTTTAAGTTCCGCGATTTTTTTTTCTAGTTCTATAACCTCTATTGATATTTTTTCTTTTTCTTTTTCATCTACTTTATCATCATCAAGAGCTTTTCTAGTTTCCTCCATTACATCCCCTATTGACTCGCCTAGTCTAAGTAAATTATTAATTATTTCATCACTACTGTCGTGATCTTTTCTATTTTCAATTTCTTTTCTCAGTAAAGTTTCATAAGCTGTAAGAAAAGGAGTGCCTTTTCCAATCTTTTTGCAATGTATATCTAATTCCAATCCATCTTGAATATGAAGCTGTCGATCCTTAAAATTTGGATTACTAATATGTTCTATAGCTTTTCTCTTTTTTTCAATAACTGTCTCGATATTTTCATAACCAATATCATCCGCCAAATCTTTTAAAACCCTCTCAAATGAATAGGGTTTTCTTGGATAACCTTTTTTCTTATTCATTTGTTTAGATTATTAGAAATTCATCCGTAGGCAAAGTTAAAATTTAACCTACGGGTAAACAGGTTCAAAATGATTATATCTATAGTGTGTTTAATTTTATTGTCCTTTAAGCACAAAAGATTAAGAGGAAATAAACAAATTGATCTTTGTGGTTTTTATAGCCTCCTTTCTACAATTTGTGAATTCCTCTTAATCATAAACACTAACAAAGAGGAGAAAATGAAAAAAATAAAAGTAGAAGACAAGACTAATGATAATGAGATATTTCAAATTATTGGAATACTTCTAATAGGATTTGCGGTTGTTGATTTTGCAATGTCTTGGATGGGCACTAATTTAACTGCATTCTTAGGTCCTTTATCACAATTCACCCCACTTGCTGCAGGTTTAACTGGAGCAATGTTTTTAAACCTAGGGAATAAAAGTGAATAAATCGTCAATGATATCCCCTGTTTCTTTACAGGGGGTATTAACTCAACAAAAGAGATAGAATGGATCAAGTTAAAATAATTTGCCCTAATTGCAAAAAATTATTTTCAGCAAACGAAGCGCTAAAAAATATTTTAAGAGAAAAAGAACAAAAATATCTAGAAGAATTAAAAGTTAAAGAAAAATTATTAGAAGAAAAATTTAAACTTAATTTCAAGCTGAAAGAAAGGGGATATAAATGAAAAAATTAATTAAAAAAGATAAAAAACTTAAAAAGAGTAAACCAATTAAAAATTCAAATATTGTTGATTTAGCAAGTTCATTGGTTAATATTAAAAGAAAAAACTCAAATGAAATGTTGGTCTTAGCTCCTTCAGAATTAGATTATAAACCTAAAAAATGTAAAAGATGTTTTTATCTAGAAAAAAAACATAAAATTGGACCTAAGGATTTTCCTCCACCAGTTTTTTCAAGATTTGATGTAGTTCAACAAGATTTTTATAAAGATAAAAATACATCCGGTCTTACGAAAGAATTACCCTCTGGAAGAATTATGAACAAAGATGAACTTCCAGGAAGAGTAGTTTCAGATACATTAAAAGATAATAAAGGCAGAGAATTCATTTTAGGTGGAAGACCAGATATCGTAATAAAATTTGATAAGGGTGGTTATGGCATAATTGATTTTAAAACTACAAAAATTTCTGATGACAAATCAGAGAATTACAAATACCAATTAGAGGCTTACGCTCAAATATTTTCAAAACCTGGATCTACTAAAAGTAAAAAAACACCTTTATTAAACCCAATTACTCATATGGGGATATTACAATTTGATCCAAGTGATATTCAAAGTCACAATAATGATAGTTGCAATATGAGAATGAATATATCTTATTCACCATTAAAAAGAGATGAAAAAGATTTCTTTGAAAATATAACAAAAATAATAGACATTTTAAATAACCCATCTGTTCCAAACTTCACAGAAGATTGTAATCATTGTCAATTCGTTAAAGAACAATTAAAATATATAATTTAATTTTCAAAAAATGAAAGAAGAAAAAAATATAATTAACATACTAATCCTATTATCTATTTCCGATGATGAATTGCATCAAAAAGAAAGAGAGTTTATTCAGGATTACATCGATGAAAAAAATTTTGATTTAGATATTGATATTATTTTAGATGAAATGAAGGATAAATTTAGAGATGACTTTGATACATCATGTTTATTTTACATAAATTCAGTTGAAGATAAAATTTTACGAAATGAAGTCATGACATTAACTAAAAGATTAGCTGCTGCAGATTTGATAGTTAGAGATAGAGAAATTAAATTTTTAGAGTTGGTTAAAAAAGAATGGCAAATATAGTTTCAAATAATGATTGGGACTGGAGAATATATTGTGGAAATAAAAGATGCAATTATAGCAGTGAATTAAAATTAAAAGATTTAAAAAATTTTTTTGATAGTAGATTTAATAGGCAAATATACGAAACTAACAAAGAGTACGATATAAATATTTTTTCTGATCTATATGATGAAATAATATGTGAAACTTGTGATACATCACCATTATTTATAATTAATAACAATCATGAATATATTCTTAATCCTGAAAAAATAATTCCCTGTGAACAATGTGAAAAACCAATTCTTCTAACAAGACTTAAGGTTAAAAAAGGAACAAAACTATGTACTCCTTGTGCAAGAGGTGAAGAGAAGAGTAAAATACAAAAAATTAAAGATCATAATGATCAAGCAATTCCAAAATCTCCACCAATACCAGACCATTTAAAAACATGCATGAAGTGTGGATCTGATGCAACCACTCGATATTCACTAATAAATCAACAATGGTTTATTGGATGTTCTACTTTCCCTCAATGTTGGTGGAAAAATAAATTGCCAAAATACCTAGGAAATGGTTTATTTGAACCTATGACTAGCGCAAGACATATAGTGGACGCTAACCATTCATTCAGTATCAAGGGCTCATCTGATGAACTCCTTCAAGCAGCAAAAGTCGCTTTTAAAGTAAGGGACAAAAATATTTTAAAAGAAATAAGAATTGAAATGGATGATAGAAAAAAAAGTAGAAAAGAAAAAGGTAAGCCCGAAAACAATCTTCTTAACAGGTATCTTTCAGCAGTAATTGAATTGGAAAAAAAAATTAATGAGTGAAATAAGAAAAAAAATTGAGGCAAGAACACAAAAAAATTTTTTTACCGAAATGATGTTTCTTGCAAATACAACAGGTGTTGATCAAAAAGAGTATATAAAAAATATTATTAATTTAGCAGAATTATTAGAAGGATATCTTAGACAAAGAGATTTAATAAGAAAAGTAGATTTTGAGCCAAATAAGTATTGGAAATCTATAGCAACAAAAAAAACAGTTTATAATATTGATGGAGGACAATTATCATTATCTATTCCTGGTTCTGCATCTTTTGGAATTAGAGTTGGTGTATTAAAAAATAGACCTGGTGATAAATCAGATAATTGGTGTGATTTTAGTGAAAGTCAAACTCTAACAACTAATTTGGTTGATAGGGATAATAGTCATTACGAGCAACAGGAAGAAGAATTCATAATGAAGTATGATAAAATGTTAACTGGATCTAGAATGATTATGGAAGCATCAGAAGTTATTAAACAACAGCTTGGAAAAGGAAAATGGGATAAGCCATCAACAAATGACATAATTTATTTACATGGTCCTATAGCATATGAATCAACCATGTATCATCTAGCAACTGATGAGGAAAATCCAATTCCACCCTTTAAAAAAGAGTTTTGTCAAACATTGTTTCCTGACTTAAATAATGTATTTTTTAAAGATCTTAAAAAAAAAGAACTTGATATAGAGTTTAGATATTTTTTACCTTTGTACTCTGAAATTTTAAAACAAATCCAAGCTTCAAAAATCCCAACTTATGGCGTTGTTGAGAGAATTGGTGGAGTAGTAAGTCCCGGCCCTGTAACGAATGCAGTTTTAGATGAGCTATTTCATCATCAGTCAAATAAAACTTTCGGAAGATTATACGAATTAAACTGGAAAAAATTAGACAGAACATGGGATGTTAAGCCTGTTGGAACTAAAAGTGATGGAATAAAAATTGAGGAAAAATTTAAAAAAAGAGCTGTTAAAGACGATATAATTTTTGATTTGATATTAGATCCAGGTGAATACATCAAACCAGTCCAAGTTATAAAACAACTCCAAAAAAAGTGGCCTCAAGGTAAGTATTCTTACCAACAGTTGTTTACTCAACTTGCTGAACCATTTTCAACTTTTTTAAAAGTTTCAGAGGATAAAAGACCTCTAAGAATAGAAACATTAAACATCCTAGATAGCTATGATGAAGATATGAAATTAACATTTCACTCAGCTAGACTTCTTCCTCAATATTGTTTCCCTTTAGGTCTTGATACTGTTGATAAATTATCTAAGGTTCCATCTTGGTTAAGAAATTCAATGAGAGGTAATTATATAAACAATTTACTGAGAAAAACTCTAGAGTCTAATGCAAGTAAACAACAAATAAATATGGTATTAAAAAGTTTTGTTTCTGGTAGAAATTGGTGGGTGAGGCCCAAATGACGATTAATAAATGGAAAAGTATAGGTACGGTAGTTGGAAATACTTCAACTGATACTTATAGTTTTGTTTTAGGTCAAATGGAAGCTAGTGTTGGTGACATTGTTATTACAGAATCTAACACCCCAACAGAGGGAAAAGTACATGTGTGGGGAAGAATTGTTACAATGGAAAGATCTAATCCTACATTTCCAAATGAGTTTGCTTCAGCTTTAACTGATGCTAATTTAGAACAATTTGAAACTCTTGGATTTAATAATTCTGAGTATTTATTAGCTGAGGTTCAAATTATGGGATGTACTAAAGAAAAAGATGCATCACATGACAGCATAGAATTAATGCCGTTAAACTATCCAGTAAAGCCTGCCAACAAAGTTTTATATCCTGATACAGATGTGCTCAATAAATTGTTGTCAGGAAAAAAAGAGGAAGATAAACCTATAGAAATTGGTCACCTCATAAATAGGGAAAAAGTTAAGATAAATTTAAAAGGCGAAGCATTATGTTCTAGACATTTAGCAGTATTAGCTCAAACAGGAGGAGGAAAAACAGTTGCTTGTAGAACAATCTTAGCCGGTCTAGCAAAATATGGCCATCCATTAATGATTTTTGATACCCATGGTGATTATCTGGGTCTTTATAAATATATTGATAACTTAAAAGAAATAACTGGCAATAAAGATTTAACCGTCAAATTACTAACACCTAAGTTGTTAGCAAGTCCTGAAAAAGTTGGTGATGCTATTTCCGAAATAGTAAGAAAATTAGGACTAGGAATGACCGAGTCTCAAGTTGGAGTATTTGAAAATTTTGTAAAAGATAAAGATATATTTCATGCTGAAGAAACTGATCTTTTAAAACATCTTGAAAGATTAAGGGATTTTATAAATAAAAATAGAGAAAAACTTGATCCAACATCTAAAAAGTCAGTAAATCCTATTTTAAGAAAAATTGATATCATAATAAAAAAACTTAGAGGTATGGAACAAACTAATGCAAGACTAAGAGGAATGTTTCAAAAAAAAGGCTTACAGTTTGAAGATATGTCTAACTCTGAATTAGAACCACACAAATTCGTAACTCAGAATCAAATAACAGTTTTATATTTAGGTGGGTATGAGAGAGTTGTATCAAGCACTATGGTATCAATAATCTTGGAAGATTTATTTGAAGATAGATCAAGTATGAGAAAGGGAAGAATACAAGCTTTTACTGCAGTTGTTGAGGAAGCTCATAATTTCGTACCTTCAAAATCTGAGGAAAAAAATGAGTCACCATCACTTTTAACAATAAGAAGATTATTAACTGAAGGAAGAAAGTTTGGGACAAGTGTAATTTTAATTTCTCAAAGACCAGGAAGATTAGACGAAACCACTTTAGCCCAATGTAATAGTTTTTTAGTTTTAAAATTGGTAAATCCAAAAGATCAAAATTGGGTAAGAAGTGTAATGGAGCAAATGTCAGAACAAGATGCCAAATGGTTAAAAGCTTTTGGAAAGGGTCAAGGTTATATTAGTGGTAATGCTGTAAAATTCCCACTTCAAGTAAAAATTAAGTATGAGGATAAATTAGAGTGGGATGAACTTGGAACAGAAAGATTTATTCAAGATAATTTGGATGAATGGAATAGCGGTGGTAAGGAAGATCGGGCAAGAGCGGACAAAGATAGCAAAGATATATCTAAGGTAGTTGATAAACTTTAGTAATTAATTCAAATTATATTTTTTAAATAATTTAAGAAACTCTTTAGCAATTTTGGTCATTTCAGTATTTTTTTTTTTAATAGATTGTTTTAATAAATTTTGGAAAATTTTTTTTCCTAAAGAATTCATGCTCATATTTTTCTTTAAAAAATTACACCTTGAACATAAAGTTTGACCATTTTCTAGTGTAGACTTTCCACCTCTATCTCTTGGTATAATATGATCAATTTGTAAGTCTAAACCTTCTTTTTTTCCAAGTTTACAAACAACACATTTGTACTTATCTCGTTTTAAAATTTGTTTTTTTATTTTGCCTGGGAAGTCATGTGAGGTTTTATCATCTGATTTATAATTAGGATCATATTTATAACATCCTTTTTTTACCTTTATGAGCCAACCTTTTTGATAAAGACTTCTTATACCCCTATCACAATCTTCAAATCTTTTACCTGTCTCAGATAGATACTGGTTTTCGATAATTCCTTTAATTTTTGTTGTGTTTAAATCTTTATTAGGATTAGCTTTAAAATAGTCTTTTATATAATCAAGCTGACTCTTTGAGTTGTTTGCCATAACTTTTTTTTAGTTTTACTAAAACTTTAATTACTTCTTTAGCTATTTCTTTAACCACAGGAACAACTACTGCATTTCCTAATTGTCTATACATTTGTGTTCTTGAAACTGGAAAAATAAATTTTTTTGGAAAACCCATTATAGCTTTGCATTCATTCTCACTTAAAAGTCTTAGTCCAGTTTCTCCATCTTTAACAAATGTTCCCGTAATTCTTTGAATTTTATGATAGCTGCTTACTAATGTTTTAACTTGAATGTTTGATCTTTTATTTATCACTTCTGGAAAATTATCTTTTGATTTATAAATATAATTTTTTTGTAATTTCTTTGAAATACAATAGCCCTTTTTATGAGTTTCTAAAAATTTTCCTATACTGGTTTTTGTCTTATTACCTTTTGGAAAGTTAAAATTGGTTTGTTCTGGAAAGTGTTTTTTTAAAAAACCAACTATAAATATTCTTCTTCTAATTTGTGGTACTCCAAAATTTGATGAGTTTATAAGTTTATAGTTTATTTCATAGCCAATTTTTTCTAACTCTGAAAACATTATATCTAGAGTTTTTTTATCTTTAGATTTGTGTGTTAATAATCCGCTAACATTTTCTAATATAAAAGATATAGGTTTTTTTTTTCTTAGTATTTCAGCAATATTAAAAAATAAATTACCTTGGGTTTTGTGTTTAAAACCCTGTCTCATTCCAATTTTAGAAAAAGGCTGACAAGGAAAACCGGCTGTAAGAATATCAAATTTTGGAATTGTTTCTATTTTCACATCGTTTATATCTCCATGGGGTAATTCACCAAAATTTTTTTGATAAGTTTTTTTTGCATTTAAATCCCATTCAGATGAAAAAACACAATTTATGTCTAATGCTTCCAAGCCTAATCTAAAACCACCAATACCAGCAAATAAATCTATAAAACTAAATCTATTTTCAAAATCATATTTTTTGTTGGAGTAAAAGAATTTTGAACCATCAATTAATGATAGTTGTTTTTCATTATGATTTTTGGCAGAATGCATTTAGCTTTTGATTGCGTCTCCTGCGCTGACATACTCATGACCAAAAACATCTGCAACAGCTTTATAAGTCACATGTCCTTTATGAACATTTAGTCCTGCTAAGAAGTTTTTATCCTCACCTAAAGCTTTTTGATAACCTTTGTTTGCTAATTTTACCAAGTATGGAAGAGTTGCTTTATTTAATGCAAATGTAGAAGTTCTAGGAACTCCACCTGGCATATTAGCAACGCAATAATGAACAACATCGTTAACTATATATGTTGGGTCTCCATGAGTGGTTGGTTTACTTGTTTCAACACATCCCCCTTGATCAATTGCAACATCCACTATTACTGAACCTCTTTTCATTAATTTAAGCATATCTTTAGTAACTAATTTTGGAGCTTCTGCCCCAGGAATTAAAACACCGCCAACTAATAAATCTGCTTCGGAAACTAACTTATTTAAATCAACTTTATCACTTTGTTCTGGAATAATTTTATCACCAAACATTTTAACTAATTGTTTTAATCTTTCCTCAGACTTATCAACTATATGAACTTTTGCTCTCATACCTGTTGCAATTATTGCAGCGTTCTCCCCAACTACTCCACCACCAAGAATTAATACATTTGCTGGCTCACCACCTGGTGCTCCACCTAATAAAATACCTCTACCTTTTTGATTTTTTTCTAAACAATGAGCTCCCGCTTGAACTGACATACGTCCAGCAACTGCACTCATGGGTGCAAGTAATGGAAGTCTACCATTATCATCTGTAACTGTTTCATAAGCGATATTAATACTTTTAGATTTAATCAATCCTGCTGTAAGTTCTTTTGCAGCTGCTAAATGAAGATAAGTATAAAGAATTTGATTTTCTCTTAACATATCTACCTCAACTTTCTGAGGCTCTTTAACTTTTACAATTATGTCTGCATCATTAAAAATATCACCAGCTGTCTTTGCAATTTTTGCTCCAGCTTTAATATATTGATCATTGTCAAAACCAGCTTCAAATCCACCATTGTTCTCAACTAAAACTTCATGACCCTCACCTACTAAAGTTTTTACACTTTCGGGGGTTAATCCAATTCTATTTTCTTGTGGTTTTATTTCTTTAGGAACGCCAATTTTCATTTAGAAAATTAATTTTTCTTACTTTTAGAATAATTGCTAATACCAGTTCTTAATTTTTCAATTATTTCATCAATATGTTTTTTCTCAGATATAAACATTGGTGCAATAATTAAACAGTCACCTGTAGCTTTAAAATTTACACCAGCATCATAACAATGTTTGAAGGTTGTTAAACCTGCCCTTCCAGGTTTTTGATCCATCTTCATATCAATTCCACCCATCATTCCGTAACCTCTTATATTTTCTACTGCCTCTAAATCTTTTAAAGACATCAAACCTTCTTGGAAGTACGGTGCTAATTCTTTTACTCTTTTAAAAATATCTTCTTTTTCAAAAATATCTTGTACTGCTAATGCAGCTGCAACTGAGATTGGAATACCTGAATAAGTATAACCATGAAATAATTCAATTGTTCCTTTTGGAGATGCATCCATTATCGTGTCATAAATTTCTTCTTTACTTGCAACAACACCCATTGGAACAATTCCATTTGTTGTAGCTTTTGCCATTGTCATTATATCTGGAGTAACACCAAACTCTTGTGCACCAAAAGCAGAACCAGTTCTTCCCCATCCAGTTATAACTTCATCAAATATTAAAAGTATTCCGTGTTTGTCACAAATCTCTCTAAGTTTTTGTAAATATCCTTTTGGAGGCACTAATGTTCCAGTAGAGCCAGCAATTGGTTCAACAATACAAGCTGCAATATTTTCTGCACCAAAGTTTGTGCAAATTCTTTCTAAATCCTCTGCTCTATTTGCACCAGTATCTGGTTGTCCAGAAACAAATTTGTGTTCTGGTAAATGAGTATGTCTCATATGTACTACGCCTGGCATCAATACACTTGCAAAAGTTTTTACGTTGTTAATCATTCCACCAACTGAAGTGGCACCAATATTCATTCCGTGGTAAGCTCTTTCTCTTCCAACAAATCTAAATCTATGTCCTTCGCCTCTTGCTTTATGATAAGCGATTGCAATTTTGATTGCTGTTTCAACTGCAGTCGATCCACATATTGTATAAAAAATTCTATTTAAATTTCCTGGTGTATGTTTTGAAATTCTTGTTGCTAATTCAAACGATCCACCAAAACCTTGTTGGAACGGTTGAGCATAGTCTAAAGTTTTTAATTGATTTGATATTGCATCTATAATTTCTTGTCTTCCATGACCAAGAGGATTACAGAATAATCCTGAGCTTGCATCTATTTGAGTATTACCTTCATGATTTTTTAAATAAACGCCTTTAGCTTCTGTAATTAATCTTGGTCTTTCTTTAAAGTCTTTATTGGATGTAAATGGCATCCAATGTTCATTAAGCGAATTTGGTATAGAAGGTTTTTGACTCATTTTTTTTATTCCTAATCTTTAGACTAATTAATATTAATTAACTATAAAAATCTATTATAGCAGCACAACCAAAAATTGAATAGTCAATTTTGACACCCATTCCTGTTAACAACTTCATTTACATTGGTTCTATTTTCAACTTAAATACCGCTTATAAATTTAAATAAGGAGAGGAATAAATGAGAAAAATACTAAGTTTTATTCTTGGAAGTATCTTAGCTCTTAACTTAACTATTTCAGTTGCTAACTCAGCTGCAAAAGAAGTTAGAGTTGCTTACTTTTTAGAATGGCCTAGTCCAAACCTGGAGGACATGCAGAAGAAAAATTTTGCTAAAGCTTTAGGTGTACCAGTTAAGTGGACCAACTTCACAAACGGTGGAGCAATGACTGACGCTATGTTAGCGGGCGACATCGATATTTCTTACTCACAAGGTTTAGTACCTTTCATAAACGCAGTTAAATCAAAAGCACCTATTAAGCTTGTTGATATAGCTATGGAATATGGAATGGGTGGAACAACTTGTGTAACTTCAAATGCTTCAGGTATTACAAAAGCTAATGCTACTGAACTTGAAGGTAAAAAAGTTGCTGTACCACTAGGAACAATGGCTGAATACGTTTTTGATGAAAGTATGAAAGTTGTTGGCGCAGACAGAAAAAAAATGGATATCATTCAAATGGACCCTGAAGAAGGTGCCGCTGCTTTAGTAAGCGGTGATGTTGTAATGGCATGTTTATTTGGTGGTAATTCAATTAAAGCTGCAACAGCTGTTGGAACAAGATTACTTACAGTTCAAGAAGCAAGAGACGCTGGTATCTTAGGAATTGATATTACTTCAGTAACTACTAAGTTCATGAAGGAAAATCCTGAAATGCTAAGAACTTTTATTGAAGTAACTCATGAAGCTAATGACAGATACAGAGCTGGCAAAAGCGACATGAACGCAATGTCTAAAGCTTCTGAAATGAAAGTTGGTGATATGAAAGAAACTTTAAGTGGTTTCAAATTTTTAACACCAGCAGAGACTAAGCAATCTATGACTAAAGGAAATCTAGATGCATTCTTAAAAGGAATGGGAACACCTAGAGGAAACGTAGACACTAGTTTCTTACCTTTATAATCATAAGGTTAAATATTTAAATAGGCGCCAATTTTTTTAATTGGTGCCTATTTTTTTTATACAAATTTTAATGTAAGGTCTTGTTATGAGTGATTTAGTTTCTCAAAATCTAAATATGATCTTTAAATCTCCTAAAGGAGAAACTGTTCATGCATTAAAAGATTTAAATTTTACAATCAAAAAAGGCGAGCTATTAACAGTTCTTGGTCCATCAGGATGTGGAAAAACAACTTTGCTAAATATTGCAGCAGGTTTTATTCGACCTACATCAGGAACAATTACTTTAGGATCAAATGAAATTAATGGTCCTGGAGTTGATAGAGGAATGGTGTTTCAACAAGGAGCTTTGTTTGAATGGTTAACAGTTTCTGAAAATGTAAACTTTGGATTAAGAATGAAAAAAAAAGATCCAGGTGAAACTCAAAAAAAAGTTGATGAGTGGTTAGAAATAGTTGGTCTAAAAGGTTTTGGAAATACTCCTACTTATCAATTATCTGGTGGTATGCAGCAAAGAGTAGCGCTTGCAAGATGTTTAATTAACGATCCTGATTTAATTTTAATGGATGAACCTTTAGGTGCGTTAGATGCTTTAACTAGAGAAAAAATGCAATCGCTTGTTCTTAAAATTTGGAAAGAAACTGGAAAAACAATTATACTAATAACTCACTCGGTTGAAGAGGCTTTGTTATTAGGTGAAAGATTATATGTGATGGCGCCAAGGCCAGGTAGAATTCATAAAGAGTATAAACTTCCATTTGCAGAAATGGGTTTAAAAGAAGACTTAAGAGAAATTAAAAAGAATAAAGAATTTTCATCAAAACGAGAAGAAATTTTGTCCATGATATGGAACATGGAAGAAGAAATAATGGGGAAAGATAATTAAATGTTTACCCAATTTATTACAATATTAATTTTGGTATCGATTGTTGGATGTATTCTTTACGGAAGAAGATTAATTCGAACAGAAAAAGTTGATGCTGTATTTGGTAATCCTGAGAGAGCTAAAGGTGGAACGCATTGGATTATTGTTGGGAGCAGTGCGATACTTTTAATTTGGTTATATTATTCTTGGGATATAGCGAAAGGTTTTTATCCTAAATCTGCTAACGAATTGTGTCAGGTTGCTAAAGTAAATGAATCTCTTTTAGGTTTAAAATATCAGTTTCCAATAGAGGAGAGAGAATTTAAAAGTACTTCAATAATAAAAATTGAAAATAAAAACCTTCAAATAATCACTAAGGAAATACAAAGCTCTCCAGATTTAAGCAGTCCACAGAAAACAACTTTAGTTGGATTTATCAACGAGACGAGACAGTTAATTCCACTACTAACAAACGAAAATTTGATGGAAACAGATACAAAAATTCAGATTAAAGAAATGACTGCAGAGATAAGGCTTTTAACATCTAATTTTAAAAAGAATGATTACCCGTTTGAAACTGATGAACAAAAAAGTGAAAGATTAAGAGCTGTATCTGAAGAAGGTGGTTGGGGTATTACAAAAGTTCAATCTGGCACTGGTTCAATAGAAAACACAATTGAAGTTCCCTTAGTTCCAGCTACTAATAAAGGTCTTAAATTTGATGCTGCTGCAAAAGAGCTTGAAATAATAAACGATAAATTCTTTAAGTTAAGAAATCATAATCCACAATTTAAAAATTCTATTAAAGCTTTAAAGGATAAAATTAAAGAGTATAGAGGTGGCTTAGATGATACACAGGAAGTTGCATCTACCTTTGCTAAAAATATTGTTAAAATTGCAAGAAGAATAGAGTTTGCAAGTATTTATCCACCAAATGCACTAAATGAAATGCAAAAGGCAATTGTTGAATTCGATAATGTTCAAAAATCTGAACAAGGTGGATTACGATTTGTAGATATGTTTTTATTTCCTGCTGGAACAATTGTATCAAGTGGAACAAGTTGTTCTGAACAAGGTTCTGGAAGATGGTTACCTAAACCATCAGATACTCTTAATAAATTTATCTTAATGTCAAAACCAAGCGTCGGTTACAAAAATATACCTTTACTTTGGATAGATATGATGGATGTAAGTAAAATAATTGGATTTATTTTACCTGATTGGATTGCAGATGTTCTTCCAGGAGAATACCCTATTCACACTAAAGATGGTGTAGTTGAACAAAACTTTAAAGGAAGAGTTCTTAAAGTTGTTACAGGAGATTTTAAATTATTTAAAATCCCTGTTCCTTATGGACACATATGGGATTCATTTCTAAGAGTCTTTTTAGGGCTTATCTTTGGAATTTTAATTGGAGTTCCGCTTGGATTATTTATGGGTTTAAATAGATTTGCCAAAGGCTTCTTTGATCCTTTAATTGAACTTTACAGACCTGTGCCACCATTAGCATGGGCTCCTTTAATCATTTCAGTTTTAGGTATCGATAATACTGGAAAAGTATTCTTGTTATTTATGGTCTCATTATCAATCATGATTATCTCTGCACGGGCTGGTGCATCTGGAACTCAATTGTCAAAAATTCATGCAGCTCATTCACTAGGTGCATCCAAAAAACAAATTTTAAGATATGTGATCTTTCCTAATTCTTTACCTGAAATTCTTACAGGAATAAGAGTGGCAGTTGGAATGTGTTGGGGAACTCTTGTTGCAGCTGAATTTTTAGCAGGTACTACAGGAATTGGATTTGTTGAAAATGTCGCAAAAAAATATTTCCAATATGAAGTTATTTGGATAACTATTTTCATCATGGGTATGCTGGGACTATTATTTGACGTTACATTAAGAAAAATAATAGATAAAACTATCCCATGGCGTGGAAAAGGTTAATTCTATTTTTATTTATATTTTCAGTATCAGCTGAAGCTTCAGAATTTAAAATAAATAAAATTACAGATTTAGATGCTCCTTGGGGCTCAACTTTTATATCTGATAAAGAATTATTGATTACTGAGAAGTCAGGAAAAATTAAATTAATAGAACTGAGCACTGGTAATATTTCTGAAGTAATTCATAATCTTAAAATATTAGAGGACGGTCAAGGAGGTTTATTAGATATTTTATATAAAGATGATGTTGTTTTTGTTAGCTACTCAGAGGATCACGGAAAATCTAAAACTACTACTTCTATTGCCAGAGCAAATTTAGATAGAGGAGAATTAAGATTTGACAATATATTTGTTGCTCAACCCCCTATTAACTCAGGCTATCATTTTGGTTCTAGACTAGCAGTTAAAGATGAATTTCTTTTTGCATCCGTTGGTGAAAGAGGACAAGGAATGATAGCACAAGATCCATCTCAACATCCTGGAAGCATTATTAGAATTAAGCTTGATGGGAGTATCCCAAAAGATAATCCTAAATTTATAGATAAAAAAGATTGGTTGCCCGAAATATTTCAAATTGGTGTAAGAAACCCACAAGGTTTAACGGTATCTCCTTTTGATAAAAAAGTTTATGCAAGTAATCACGGAGCTAAAGGCGGTGATTGGTTTGGAGAAATTAAGAAGAGCGAAAATTATGGATGGAAAATATTAGGTTGGGGTGGAACAAATTATAGTGGAACTAAGATAGGACCAAAATGGATGCCTGGTTACACAAAAGCTATTAAATATTGGGTTCCTTCAATTGCAACAAGTGCAATAACAATTTATAAAGGTAATGAATTTAAAGAATGGAACGGTCAAGCATTAATAACATCTTTAAAAGATATGTCTTTAAGAAAGCTTGATTTTTCTGACACTAAAAATGTGCGAGAAGAAATTGTATTTCAAAATCAAATTGGAAGAATTAGAGATATCCAGGTTCATCCCATCAATGGAAAGATTTATTTTCTTGGTCAGGATGGTCTATGGTTGATGGAAAAAAACTAAAAAAAATTGTTATCCAAATTTTAAAAGAAAGAGGACTAAGTCTCCCTCATGCATCAATAAGTGCTGATGCTTTAATAAATGCTGAATATGTCGGTGCATATGGTCATGGTATATCAAGACTTAAGATGTATTGTGAAAGAATTAAGAAAAAAGTTATCAATCCAAAACCAAAAATTAAGATTAGAAAAATATCTAACTCAATATCTTTTATTGATGCTGACAATTCAATTGGATTTGTTGCAGCAGATACAGCTATTAAGACTTTAATAAAGAATACAAAAAAAACAGGTATAGGATTAGTAGGTGTAAAAAATTCGGGACATTATGGTTTGTCAGGTTATTACGTTGAACAAGCAGTTAAAAAAAATTTAATGGTTTGGTGTTTTACTAATGCACCACCTGCAATAGCACCTTTCGGGGCGAAAAAAACTTTGTTTGGGACCAATCCAATTTGTTTTGGAACTCCTTCAGGAGGAAAGGTTCCATTTATTTTAGACACATCTGTTTCGATGATTAACAGAGGTATTATAAGAGTTGCTGCTAGACTTGGTAAAAAAATTCCTGCTGGTGTCGCCTTAGATAAAAGTGGAAATCCCACCACAAATGCTAAAAAAGCTTTAAAAGGAGTTCAGCTTCCTATCGCAGGCTTTAGAGGATCGGGTCTTGCATGGATGGTTGATATTTTAAGTGGAGTGATTACAGGAGCTGCTCATGGCGGAAAAGTTAGAGACCCATTTGATGATTTTAGAGGACCTCAAAATGTTGGACATTTATTTTTAGCTATTAAACCTAATATCTTCATTGGAAAAAATTATATTAAAAGAATAAAAGAAAATATAAGGATTATAAAAAAACTTCCACGAGCTAAAGGTTTTGCATCAATTTCCTATCCTGGAGAAAATAAAGCAAAAAGATTTTCAAAAAACTCTAAAAAGAAAATTAATTTACCGAGAGAAATAGAAAAAGATTTAGAAAAATTAATTGGTACTTCTTCTTAACAAAAATACAAAAGTAAATCCAGTTATATACATTATAAGCGCATAGGCTCCAGTTGGTATTGCGTATAATATATCAGATCCAAATATTTGTGTAGAAACAAACAGTGCTAAAGTCCCATTTTGCAGACCACATTCTAAAGCAATACATTTAAGTTGCTTAACCCCAGATGCAAAAATTTTACCAAGATAAAATGCAATGATCATCATGGTAACATTTAAAAGTAAGGCAATAAGACCTGCTTGTTTCAATAAATTTATTAAGTTTTCTCTTTCTTCATAAAACGCAGCAAAGAAAAAAATTGCAAACAAGACAATATTAAGTTTATTAAATATTTCTACTTTTGAAGCTACAAAATTTTCTGCAAATTTTCTTATAATCATTCCTAATATAACTGGCACAGTAACAACTAAAAACATTTTAATTGCGATACCAATCATTGATATATTTTCTGCAATATTTGTAATTCCAAACAAATCAGCAGATGTAAAAATTATAAAAGGGACTGTAATAATACTTAATAAACTTATTATCGCTGTTAAGGAAATTGATAATGCTACATCTCCATCAGCAAATTTAGTCATTATATTTGAAGTCACTCCTCCCGGTGCTGCTGCAATAATCATTACTCCGATTGCGATTTCAGGAGGTGTTTTTAAAATCATAATTAATAAGTAAGCAACAAGAGGAAGAATTATTAACTGTGAAATAAAACCAACAATAAAATCTTTAGGTGTTTTTAATACTCTTGTAAAATCTTCAAGTTTTAAACCTAATCCTAAACCAAGCATTATTAATGCAAGGATTATCGGTGTTATTTTTGTTACGATTTCCACTCTTTATATTACCACAAATATGCTCAAATTCCTTTATACTCATTATAAAAACAAATATAAGATTTTAAATGATTTCAGATAAGCAAATAGTGTGTCCTAACAATCTTTTGGATGCAGCTAGCAAAAAGAAGGGTGTCAGCGCAGCAATTGTCAATGCTGGAAAACCTTTGCCAATGCTTTCAGTAATGGATGCGGTTAAAGAAAATTTAATTAAGCCAATTTTTATAGGAGATAAGCAAGAAATTCAAAAATGTGCTGAGGAAATCAAATTTGATATTTCTCAGTATGAAATTATTCATGAACCAGTTGAAAACAATACTGCAATCGTAGCTGCTAAATTAGCAAAAGCAGGAAAGATAAAAATTATAGTTAAAGGTCACATTCATACAGATATATTAATGAAAGAAGTTTTAAAAAGAGAATATCAGCTTTTGGGAAAAACTAGACTCAGTCATATATGGCATATGACATTAGATAAAGAGGATAAACCACTAATTATAACTGACGGTGCTTTAAATGTTTTACCAAATGTTAAAACCAAGATGCATATTCTAAAAAATGTAATTGGTTTTTCAAAAAGAATAGGAAACAACAGACCTAAAGTTGCGGTCTTATCAGCTACAGAAGAGGTTCTAGATAGCATACAAAGTTCAATGGAAGCAAAAGAAATTACTGAATTATCAAAAAAAGAAAAATTAGATGCTGATGTTTTTGGACCTTTGGCGTTTGATAATTGTATTTCTAAAAAATCAGCTAATATAAAAGGAATAAAAAATATTGTTGCAGGTGAAGCAGATGTTCTATTAGTGCCAAGTGTTGAAACTGGAAATGCTTTGGTTAAAATGATGATTTATTTCATGGGAGCGTGCGCAGCAGGAGTGGTGGTTGGTGGAAAAGTTCCTGTTGTTATAACAAGCAGATCAGATGAAGCAGTTGCAAGACTAGCTTCTATAGCTGCAGCAGTTGTTGCATTAGATTAAGAATGAAATATAAATTTATATAAATGACAATTAAATATTTAAAAAAAGCCACTAAAACAGCATCTACAGATGATACTAAAACTAAAGAGATAGTACAAAATCTTTTAAAAGAACTTGAAAAATCAAAAGAGGAAGGCTGTAAAGAGCTAACAAAAAAATTTGATAAATATGATGGTGAAATAATTGTCTCTAAAGAAAAAATTGAAGACATCAAAAAAAAATTAGATCAAAAAACTAAAGATGATGTCAAGTTTTCTTACGATAGAGTAAAAAAATTTGCTGAGGCTCAATTAAAAAACTATGGTCAAGACTTTGAGGTTGAGCTTTCAAAAGGATTATATGCTGGACAAAAACTAGTACCGGTAAATACTGCTGGATGCTATATACCCGGAGGAAGATACGCTCATATTGCTTCAGCTGTTATGAGTGTAACTACCGCAAAAGTAGCAGGTGTTAAAAATATTATTGCATGCAGTCCACCAAAAGAAAAAGTTGGTGCTCACCCTTCTATAATTTATACAGCGGACTTATGTGGTGCTGATGTAATTTTAAATTTAGGTGGGGTACCAGCAATAGCTGCAATGACCTATGGTTTATTTGGTAATGCGCCTGCTGATATTCTAGTTGGACCTGGAAATCAATTTGTGGCTGAAGCTAAAAGAATTCTCTTTGGTAAAGTTGGTATCGATTTATTTGCTGGTCCAACAGAAATTGGAATTATAGCTGATGAAACGGCAGATCCAGAAATTGTAGCTGTTGATTTAGTCGGTCAGGCAGAACATGGATATAATTCTCCATGTTGGTTGTATACAACAAGTAAAAAGATTGCAGATGAAGTAATAAAAAGAGTTCCGGAATTAATAGAAAAACTTCCAGAAGTTCCAAGGTTGAGCGCTGAGGCTGCCTGGAGAGATTATGGTGAAGTTATTTTGTGTGATACAGATGAGGAAATGGTAAAAGTAAGTGATGACTATGCACCTGAGCACTTAGAGATTCAAACCAAAAACCTCGATTGGTTCCATAAAAGATTAAAAAATTATGGCTCACTATTTATTGGAGAAGAAACAACGGTTGCTTACGGAGATAAATGTTCTGGTACCAATCATATACTTCCAACCAAAGGTGCAGGTAAATATACAGGTGGGTTATTTGTTGGTAAATTTATTAAGACTTTAAGTTTTCAAAGAATGACGAAAGAGTCTACTAAAGAAGTAGGATCTGCTGCAGCAAGAATATCTAGATACGAAGGTATGGAAGCTCATGCTAGAACAGGCGATGTGAGACTAAAAAAATATGGATACTCACAAAAATAAATTTAAAGTTTCATGAAAAATATCGACTATTACAATACTTCAGTAGTAGACGGATATTATGATATCGTCTTTAGAAAAAAAAAAGGTATCCAAAGTGCATGGCACCATATAAAATTTAACTATATTAAAAATAAAATTACCAAAAGCTCTTTTCATTTAGATATAGGTTGTGGTCCAGGAACTTTTTTAGGAATTTTAAATAAAAAATCTATTGGAATTGATATTTCTCAAAATCAAATTAGATACGCCAAAAAAAACTACTCTAATAAAAAAATAAAGTTTATTTCTTACAAAAATAAATTACCTATTAAAACAAACTCAGTAGATAGTATTTCTTTAATCGAATTGATAGAGCATATTGATAATACTGACCTTAATTATTTATTAAAAGAGTGTAAAAGAGTACTTAAAAAGGAAGGCACTATATGTCTCTCGACGCCAAATTATTTTTCTTTGTGGCCAGTTTTAGAATTAATTTTAAACCAGATGTCTCCTGTTGACTATAAACATGAACACATTAATAAATTTACCAAAAGTAGAATAAAACAATCAATGAATAGAAATGGTTTTCAAATTGTGGAATTAAATTCCTTCATGTTAATTTCACCTTTTCTTGCTTTCATCTCTTTTAAATTTGCAAAATCTATGATTATTTTAGATAATTTTTTAACGAAATTTTTTCCTGGATTTCTGATATTCTGCAAATTAAAAAAAAATTAGTGACAGGCTATATTGAATTTTTTTAATCTCCAATAATTATAAGGCCAAGGGGTTACAAAACCTACCATCAACATCAGCGGGACTACCCACCAAGTTAATATTGCGCCACCTGTTAAAAGATAATCTGTTAAATTCATTGCAACTTCCATGCTGATCATAGATATAAAACTCATTCCTATTGCAGTATTAAATGCTTTTTTAAAATCAAAATTTTGTTTCATAAGTATAACTGTTTCCAAAATTATACTCGTGATTAATCCATTGATTATTGCTAAAGTCATTATTCCAAGAACTGGAAATGGAATTTTAGTTAATTGAAAAAATAAGATTGTTCCAAAATCACCAATAGAGCATCCTAATAAACACCACGCAGTATTTTTTGCACTTCTTTTCCATGTGTGTTTACAAGACCAATTAAAAGATAAACTTTCTGAACTCACTAAAAATTATTTTAAGTCTACGTTAGCTACCATTCCAATTTGATAATGACCAGGCACATTGCAAGCAATTTCAATATTCATTGCATTGTCAAACTTCCAAACTAAATCCCCTTTTTCATTTGGAGCTAATAGAACACTATTGCTATGTGAGTGACCCATTGACTTATCCATCTTAGCCATTTTCTTCATTTTCTCTCTATCAATTGAATCGGCTAATAAAATTTCATTCTCAACCATTTTTTCCATTTCAGGCTGATGTTTTTTGTGCATCATTGCATTAGCAATGTTAAATTCATGTACAAGATTTCCCGCATTAACTACTTCAAATTTAATTGTCTCACCTTTTTTAATATTGAAAGATTTTGGTTCATAGTAGTTGTCATACATCTTTACTTTAATAGTTCTATTCACTTCATTAAGTTTTCCTTTTGAGCCTATCATCATATTTTTATCTGCAAATGAAGCAGACGTAAAAATAAAAAATATAGTCAAAATATATTTATAAATTTTAGTCATAATTAATTATTTCCTCCTAAGTTTTCTTTTGTTGTTATTTGTTTTTCTTTTTTATTAATTGTTTCTTTTGTTTTTCTTTCATCTATTACATTTGCGAAACTGTGATTTACATCTCTGTGCCCTGCTTCATCGTCTCTAATAACTTTTACAACATCTTTTAATGTTGCGTGCAAAGGTAAGTTCCAATAATTTATTGCAACTTCTGGAGCAGGTTGATCTTTAATTTTACCAGTTTCTAATTCATGTAAGTATTCTGTATAACTTCTAACAGCTTCCTCTTCAAAATAACCAACAATTCTATGTGCGGTTCTTTGAGAAACAATGTAGATGATAGCATACGTTACTATGAATATAAATTGCGCAATCATTATTACAATTCTTTCAATAAAAGTTGGTTTTGCAATGTGAATGAATGTCATTAAATGCATTCTTTCATTTTCAGCTTCATCCAGAAGAGTTTTGATCCACCCTTTGTCATCTTCCATCTTTCTAAGAGATTTTAAATGGATTAACATTCCAGCAACCATACCAGGAACTGCTGCTACAGTTTCTAATACAACAGCTCTATGTCCGTACCTTTTTTTGAAAAAAGTATCTGCAAGGAACCTTAAAAATTTAGTAAAAGATAATGCTACCTTATCACTAAAATTACTTGGTTTATAATGACTATCTAAATTGCTCATATGACTTATTTAATCATTATTTAAAAAAAACCAATGGGGCTAAATTGCATTAAAAAAACGTTATTTTTTCTTATTTATTACTAGAGACAATTTTCGAGGAAAATTACCCTCATCAAAATTTTCAATACTTATATTTGTAAATCCATCTAAAAGATTTTTTATTTTGTTTTCTGAAAAATAATGAACAATAAAACCATTCATTTCATACATATCCTCTCCTCTATGCGTTCCTTTCTTAAAATCTCCATCCATATGATTTCTTACAGTATAGATATTAAAACCATCTTTTTTTAAAACTCTCAAAATTTCTTGATTTAAATCTTTTAAATCTTGATTTGTAAGGGCCATACAAAATAACATATGTGAGTAACATGCTTGAAAATTTTCATTATCACAATTCAGTTTTTTTCTAATATCGTGATTTTCAATTTTTATTAAAGCGTCTAAATTGTTTTCTTTAGATCTTTTTTTAATAATATTTGTTGCTGACAAACTGTAATCAATTGCATGCACATAAATTCCATTTTGAGCAAAAAATATTGTATCTCTTCCAAGACCTGCTCCAAGTTCAATAATATTTGTAATGTTATTTTTTTTAAATGTTTCTAGAGCTTTTTTTGCTGAATAGCTTGGTTCAAAACCAAACATCTCAGGCTTACTTGAGAAATTACTTTCCCAATGCTGAGATTGTAGGTTTAAAAGTTTTTTGTCCAATCTACTTAGATGGATCTGGAACTTTTCTTAAATAAGGTTTAATTGCATTCCAACCTTTAGGAAACAATTTTTTAGCTTCATCGTCCTTAACAGCAGGAACAATGATAACTTCCTCACCTTTTTTCCAATCTGCAGGTGTTGCTACTTTATGTTTTGCAGTCAACTGCATTGAGTCTATTGATCTCAATAATTCCATAAAGTTTCTTCCAGTCGCCATTGGGTAAGTTAAGAACAAACCAATTCTTTTATCAGGTCTTATAATGAAAACTGTTCTAACTGTTTGGTTGTCTACAGCGGTTCTACCCATTGAAGTAGTTCCTGCATCACCTTCTAACATGTTATAAAGTTTTGCAATTTTAAGATCCTCGTCAGCTATAATTGGATAGTCTGGTTTTTTTCCAGTTACGTCTTTTATATCCTCTAACCACTTTACGTGATCTGAAACTGGATCAACACTTAGACCTATTACCTTTACATTTCTTTTTTCAAATTCAGGTTTTAATTTTGCAAGAGAACCCAGTTCTGTTGTGCAAACAGGTGTAAAGTCTTTTGGGTGTGAAAATAAGACACCCCAACTATCACCTAGCCATTCATGAAATGAAATATCACCAATTGTTGTTTTAGCTTTAAAGTCAGGCGCTAAACTATTTATTTTTAGAGTCATTTACATCTCCTTTTTAAAAACAAATTATATGCAAGATTGATTTGCTATGCAATTTTTTATAAGATGATGATTAATATGATTTTTGAACAACTATTCGATGCTAAGTCTTCAACCTATACGTACATATTGTCAAGCGGTGAAGGTCGCGAAGCTTTAATAATCGATCCGGTAATAGAGCACACTGAAGAATATATAAAACTTTTAGAAAAACTAAAATTAAAATTAGTAAAAGTAATTGATACGCATATTCATGCAGATCATATTACTGGGCTTAATGAGTTAAGTAAAAGAACAAGTTGCACAAAAATAATGGGTGAAAATTCTAAATCTGAAGTGGTTGATTTAAGAGTTAAAGAAAATGAAAAAATTAAATTAGATGGTATTGAATTAAAAGTTTTGTACACACCTGGACACACAGATTGTTCATATAGTTTTTTAATGAAAGATAGAGTTTTCACTGGAGATACTTTATTAATTAATGGGACTGGAAGAACTGATTTTCAAAATGGAAATGCTAAACAACAATACGATTCTTTATTTAATAAATTGCTTAAACTTCCAGAAAGCACAATAGTTTTTCCAGCACATGATTATAACGGGAAAAAAAACTCTACAATTGGAAATGAAATAAAAAATAATCCAAGATTACAAGTAAATTCAATAGATCAATATGTAGAGATCATGAATAATTTAAAATTAGCTAATCCAAAAATGATGGATGTGGCTGTGCCGGCAAACGTAAAAGGCCTTACTTTAAATCAAATTTAAAGCGACAAAAATTGGGTTGATTATTAGGTTATTAGCTCTATATATAATTTATGGCTTGCGACAATTCAAAATGTATTTGCACAAACTGCACTAACGACACATGTGCTTGTGATGGGGATATGCAATGTAATTGCAAACCTGAAGGTGTTTGTTGTTGTTGCAATTAGTAAGCTAATTTAATTTCACAAAATTATGAATGAATTTTTAGAGTCTATAATTAAGAGAGATCCGGCTGCCAAATCAAAGTTAAGTATCATTTTAACTTATCCTGGTGCTAAGGCTGTTTTTTTTCACAAGATTGCAAATTTTTTTGCAATTGCAAAGTTTCATTTAGTTGCAAGAATTATATCTCAATTTTCAAGATTTTTAACTGGAATAGAAATTCATCCAAAAGCAAACATTGGTAAAAATTTATTTATAGATCACGGCATGGGAGTTGTGATTGGTGAAACTTCAGAAATTGGAGACAATGTAACGATCTATCACATGGCAACACTAGGTGGTATCTCACCAAGCGTAAATTCTAATGAACAAAGAAATATCAAAAGACATCCGACGCTTAAAGATAATGTTGTAGTTGGATCTGGTGCACAAATACTCGGGCCAGTAACTGTTGGCAAAAACGCAAAAATTGGTGCAAACGCAGTTGTAACAAAAGATGTTCCAGAAAATGCAGTGATGGTTGGAATACCAGCAAAAAATGTTGGAGAAACTTCTGGTTCAGATGAGAATTTTAAACCTTATGGTATAACTTCTGAAAGTGATAAAAACTAATATGAAAAATGCTCAAAATAATTTTATTGAAGGGATTGGAAATACACCATTAGTAAAATTAAGAGCTGCATCAGAAATAACTGGATGCAATATATATGGTAAAGCAGAATACTTAAATCCAGGTGGATCAGTAAAAGATAGAGCCGCTTTAGCATTGATTAAAGATGCTCAAGAAAAAAAATTAATTTCAAAAGGTGGAACGATTGTTGAAGGTACAGCTGGTAATACTGGTATCGGTCTTTGTTTAATAGGAAATTCTATTGGTTATAAGACAATTATTGTGATGAATGATAATCAAACTCAGGAAAAAAAAGATATGTTAAAGAACATGGGAGCTGATTTAAGGTTGGTCCCACCTAAACCATACAAAGACGATGGCAATTATGTAAAGGTTGCTGGTAGACTCGCCGATGAATTAAAGAGTAGCAACAATCACGGGGTAGTTTGGGCTAATCAATTTGATAACACCGCTAATTCCAAAGGACATTATGAGACGACAGGGCCAGAAATTTGGATGCAAACTGATGGAAAAGTCGATGGTTTTGTTTGTTCATCAGGTACTGGTGGAACTATTGCTGGTGTAAGTAGTTTTTTGAAAGAAAAAAACAAAAATATCAAAATTTATTTGTCTGATCCTGCTGGATCATCCCTTTATAACTACATTGAAAACGGAGAATTAAAAGGTGAAGGTAATTCTATAACTGAAGGTATAGGATCAAGTAGAATAACGGCTAATTTTGCGGAGGCAAAAATCGATGGGGCATTTTCAATAGAAGATAAGGAGTCTTTGCCAGTGTTATATGACCTTATTCAAAACGAAGGTTTAAGTTTAGGAACAAGTTGTGGTGTCAATATTGCTGGAGCTATTAGGCTTGGTAAGAAATTAGGACCAGGTAAGACAATTGTAACCATTCTTTGTGACAGATCAGATAAATACAACTCCAAGCTGTTTAATAAGAAGTTTTTACAGGAAAAAGGTCTTCCAATTCCCGCTTGGATTTAATTTTTTTTCGCACACTCTTTAATAAATCTTTTACATAATAAAAATATTGTAGTTAAATAATTTTCATAATTAAGACTATGAACGAACTACTTAAAAAAAATTTTTTCTCACTTTTGTTAATTGTGCTGTTTAGTTTGTTTATTTTTTCATTAGCCTTAGCTGATTTAACTAAAAGCAATAAAGAAAAAGCATGGGACTGTGTAGGAATTTACATGGCTAACTACTTTTTACCTTCTGGTGAAAAATTTGAGTATGGAATGAAAGAAAAATCGATGGCATCAGTAAAAGTTTGGAAAGAATATGCTCTCGAAGTAGGAATTAAAGAAACTGATTGGGACAAAGGTGTAAATAAAGCTGTCGATAAACACTATGGATCAAAATTTAGTGAAAAAGCAACTAATCAGTGTCACAGTTTTTTAGAAGCTACTATCCCCAATGGCAAAGATAGAGTAAAGAAAGTTGCTCAAACTCTATATTAGTAAATGAGCGGCTATCTAATTGCTCAACTTAACATGACAGATAAAGAAAGTTTTAAGCTTTATGCTGAAACAGTGCCTGAATCTGTAAAAAAATTTGGTGGCAAGTACTTAGTGCGAGCTGGAGAGTTTAAATCAATGCAAGGAAAGTGGGATTTTACAAGAAATGTAATTATTGAATTTCCAACTTATGAAAAAGCGTTAGAATGGTACAATTCTGATATATACAAACCATTAAAAGAATTGCGCCAAAAAGGATCTAAAGGTAATATAATAATTATCAAAGGAGTTTGAATGAAAAAAGCTTATTTAGTAGCAATGCCTACAATAAAAGATAACGATATGTTTGCAAAAGAGTATGCAAGTAAAGTAGCCGATACTATAAAACCATTTGAAGGCAAATTTCTTGTTCGAACCCCAAATAAACTAATTAAAGAAGGGGAAGAAAAATCTCTCACAGTAGTAATTGAATTTCCTAATAAGGAAAAAGCTCTTGGTTGGTATAATTCTCCAGAGCATCAAAAAATAGTGGTTCAAAGAAGAGCTGCAACAGACCCATCAAGTCCAATAGTGATCTGTGAAGAGTCTGATTCATATTAACAAAAAAAAGGAGATAACATGATAGATAAATTTGGGAATATTTTTTATTTAATAATTTACTTAGTTCATTTCATTATTGTTGGAAGCTACGCATTCCAATTGGTTTTCGGAACTCAAAAATTTCTTGAAGGTAGAGGAGTAGATAAAACAGCTACTTTAATTACAAGATTTGCTGGTTCGTTCATGATTGCAATGGTTTTAATGGCAATATATATCGCTTTCATAAGATCGGGTGGTTTAGATGCTACTTGGGCGTTCTTTAATTTAGTTTTTATAATTAATGTAACGATATTATGTGCAAATTTTTACACTTTAAAAATTGATAAAACTGGTTTGACTGAGAAAACTAGAAATGATGGAATATATGCTCCATTAGTTCTGGTTATTATTAGTGCCGTTCTTTGTTACGGATTAGCTGATAAAATTTACGTATAGAATTTAATAAATTATCGAATGTTTCCAAAAAAATATTCTAATTTATTATTTATCTTAATCATGGGTTTTGGAATGAGCCTTATGATGACGCTGATTATCACATACATAAACACAGGGATGGATAGCGAATACATAAATAGATTTTTAAAGGCTTGGGTTGTTAGTCTTCCTATTGCAATTGTAGCTGCCTTGGTGGTTGGTCCAATAACTAAAAATTTTGTGGATAAGATTACTAAATAAATTTAGTTTGTTTTGCCTAAAAAATTAACTAGTATCACGCCAATTATAATCAAAGATATACCTATAATTCCGTACATGTTTGGAACCTGATTATATTTCAATATTCCAAATATTGTTACAGCAGTAATAGTTAAACCTCCATATGTTGCATAGGTAAAGCCAACAGGTATTGTCATCATTGCTTTTGCTAGAAAAAATATACAAAGAACAATTGTTATTATACACATCGTCGTTGGTACAAGATTTGTAAATCCATTAGTAGTTTTTAAAAAGCCATTAGAAGTAATTCCTAATATCACAGCCAACAAAAGATATACATATCCAAGAATATTCGTCATAGTTTATTTATAAATTTTATCTACCTCAACTTGATACGCTTCAACAAGTTTATTGTTTTGATTTGCAATGCCGACTACATCAATCATCTCTTTAATCATCTCGTCAGATGCACCCCTTTTTTTAGCAGCAAAAGTATGTGATCTGGTACAGTAACTGCAGCTATTCGTTATTGATACAGCAACATAAATTAATTCTTTGGTAACTGAGTCTAGCGCACCATCTTTCATAATTTGTTTAAGATTATTCCAAGTTCTCTCTAAAAGTTGCGGGTTATGTGCTATAGATTTCCAAAAATTTGGAATTTTAGTAATTTTTCTAGTTTTCTTAATTTCATTAAAAATTCTTTTTACTTTTGAGTTAGCTTTTTTTTCGTTAATTGGTTTGAAAATTTCCATATTCCTCCTCTTTTTGAGTGCATTGTAATTTAGTTATTTACATAAATAAATATTTAAATTAATAGATAAAAAGCTAATGAGCTCAAAAAAGATAGTAATCACAGGTGGCGCAGGTTTTGTCGGTACTAATTTAATTAAATTACTTTTAAAAAAGACAAATTACAAATTGATTTCAATTGATGATTACAGCTCTAGTACACGTAAAAATCATATTAAAGACTCTCGGGTAAAATACATTAAAGCTCATACTAAGAATATCTCTACAGTATTAAATCCGAAACAAATTCATTCAATTTTTCATTTTGGTGAATTTGCAAGAATTTATCAAAGTTTTTTACAAATGGATAAATGTATTGAATCTAACTCTATTGGAACAAAAGCAGTTTTTAATTTTTGTCTTAAAAATAAGATTAAACTAGTTTACAGCGCAACATCTGCTTCACTTGGGAATAAAGGAAATGATAAAAACTTATCTCCCTATGCATTTACAAAAGCAAAGAATTTAGAATTATTAGAAAATTTAAAAAAGTGGTTTAAATTTAAATATGAAGTGATTTATTTTTATAATGTATATGGCCCTAATCAAATTAGTAAAGGAAATATGGCTACTGTAATTGGAATATTCGAAGACTGTTACAAAAAAAATAAAGCTTTGCCAGTAGTTAAACCAGGCTCTCAATCAAGAAGATTTACGCATATAGATGATACAGTTAATGTTTGCTATATAGCTTGGAAAAAAAATCTGTGTAGACATTATAGTATTTCCCATAAGCAAAGTTTTACGATTTTAGAAGTTGCAAAGATGTTTAAGAAACGAATTAGGCTTTTATCAAAAAGACCTGGTGAAAGATATGCGTCAGCACTTACTACAATGAATTTATCAAATAAAGTTTATAAACATTTTGGTAAAATCAAACTCAGAGATTATATTAAGTCGTTTATTAATAATTACTAACTTAGGGGTCTAAGCATTTTAAGCATCTTAGAGTGAAAGAATTTGTTTGGAGAGACTAAAACATTTCCACTTTTAAAGTTAAATTGATTTTTCCAATTTGTAACTATTCCGCCTGAAGCTCTTATTATTGGTATCAATGGAAAAATATCCCAAATTTTATTTCCACATTGAAAAACAACATCAATTTTTCCTTCACAAAAATGAGAATAACTTAATGCATCCATACAAGGAAATTGCATCATTGGAAGAATTTTTTTAACTTTCTTGAGCTTATCTAAAGAAAAATGACCATGAAAATTTCCTGAAAGTTTTATCTTTTTGAAATTTTTTTCTTTCGAAGATCTTAATTTTGTCTTTTTATTATCCCTAAATAAAAAGGCCTCTTTAGTATTTTTGTTTATATAAAATTTATTTAGTTCAGGAAAGTTTGCTAACCCAAAAATTGGTTGTCCTTTATAACAAACAGCTACAAGATTACTCCATGAAGGATTACCAATTACAAAAGATCTAGTTCCATCGATTGGATCTATTACCCAAGAGTAGTCACTTTTAGTTTCTTTCTTTCCAAATTCTTCGCCAACGATAGAGTGAGACGGGTATTTTTTATTAATCTTTGATCTTATAAATTTCTCAAATTTTTTATCAGCTATAGTGACTGGGTCATAGTTAGAGCCTTTGCCTTTGTTAATGGCCTTAAAAGGTTTGTTTAAATTCTTTTTGTAAAATCTATTTAAGTCTTTAGCTAAAGAGATTAAAAATCTATAAAATTCAATATTTTTCATTTGTTTTGATTTATCTTAAGATCTTATTACTATTTAATTTTGCTTGATTAAAGCTATTTTTTGTTGAAATGTTAATTGTAGATATGAAAATACAATTAGAAAAAAATAACAAAATATTTGTGTTTCTAGGATCAGAAAAGAAAGAATTACATCCTATTTGGTTAAGAGAAAGAGTGTCTGAAAAAGAACATCTAGATGCTAATACCGAACAAAGATTATTTGATCCATCTTTTCTAAAAAATATAACAATTAAAGAAGTTAATATTGATAATGATCTTTTAAATCTCGAGTTTAGTGATGGAGTAAAGTCTAAATTTGACATTAAAAAAATTGAAAAAGAGTTTTCCTCAGATGAGGAATTAGAAAGATTAATGCAGCCAACGCTTTGGAATTCTGAACTTAAGAATATAAAGAATTTTAAATATAATGATAATTTTTTAGAAAGCGGTGAGATGCTTGAGCTTTTAAAATCATTCTATAAAAATGGTTTTATTATTATTTCAAATGTTCCAACTAAAGATAATTTCATTGTAAATTTTGCTAATTCGATTGGCAGTATTAGAAGAACAAATTTTGGTGAATACTTTAATGTTAAGTCAAAACCAAATCCAAATGATTTAGCTTATACACCTCTTCCTCTTTCACCTCATACTGACAATCCTTACAGAAAACCAGTTCCCAATATTCAGTTATTACATTGTATTGAAAATGAGGTTAAAGGTGGATTTTCTACTCTTGTCGATGGATTTGCAGTAGCAGAAAATTTAAAAAAAGAATTTCCTGGATTTTTCAAAATTCTTACAGAAGTAAAAGTGAAGTTTAGATTTTCAGATAAAAATGTTGTTTTAGAAAATTATGGGGAACTTATTGAATTAGATCAAAATAAACGAGTTAAACAAGTAAGATTTAGTACCAGACTAGATTTTGTTCCAGCCTTAGAAAAAGATAGGTTAGACTTATATTATAAAGCAAGAAATAAAATTTCAGAAATTTATAACTCAGATAAATTTTTAATTAAATTCAAGTTAAATCCAGGTGACTTGCTGATGATGGATAATTATAGATTACTTCACGGTAGAACAGAATTTAATCCTAATGAGGGTAATAGGTTTTTACAAGGTTGTTATATAGATTACGACTCTTCAGAAGGTAAACTAAGACACTTGCTAAGAAAATTTAGTTAATTAGATTTTTTTGAAAGCTAGGCTTTTAGAAAGATAAGCATTCTTCGAATAAAAAAGTTCTAGTCCACTTTGTCTTGCAACGTTAGCAAGATCTTCTCTTATATATTTAGGGTAATAAGGTTCATGTGTAGAATAAGGAAAAAATTCTAATAATGGATTTAAAATTGGATTGTCATCCATTTGTAAAGAGTCTGTTAAAATAAAGATTCCTCCTTTTCTAAGTACTCTTGAAATTTCACTAAAAATTTTTTTTCTAATAGCAGAGGGAACCTCATGAAAAACATAGGTAGAAGTAACAACGTCATAAGACTTTTCATCAAATGGGAGCTCTTCCCCTTTGCAATTTACATAATTAATATCTGAGAATTTCTTTAATTTTTCCTTTGCAACGTTTAAATACTCTTCTGATAAATCAGAACAAGTGACCTCTAAATTTTTAGTGTTTAATTTATACGTTGCAATTATATCTCCAGTACCAGTACCAATGTCCAACAACTTTGTTCTTGGTAAATTTTCATCTTTAATAAATTTAATTAGCGGTATCATTGAGAATCTTCGCATTGTTGCAGCACATCCGGAAAATAAAGTCTCGACTTGAAACTCATACAATCTTGCAGATTTTTCACTTAAATATCCATCAGTTTGGTAGTGGAAATTTCTTAAGAAATATTTTGGTAAATCTTTGTTAGTTTTTACTTCAGAGAATTTTCCTGATGTTCTTCTTTTATCAATTTTTGGTAAATCAAGAAAAAAGTCAAAGCTCCCTTTGGCTGTAGTTATTAAGTCTTTTAGTTCTGTCTTTGGTATTTTATAGAATTTTGAATTTATTAGTTTTCTTTCTTCATTTAAAAGCTTCATCATTTCAAAAAATAGTTTTTTACCTGATGGCATCTTTCCATAAAATGGAGGTGGATTAGACTTATCTATTTTAATAGGTGTCGCATACTTAAACGAAATAATGTAGTGCGCAGAGTACCAGATAAACTTACTAGATTGATTTATTAAATAGCTTAATGACATATTTTGATTATACCAAAAAAGATGATTTTTTTAACCCAGATTTTGTAAAAAAGGTAAAGATTTCAATAAATAAAAACCCACTGCCTGAAGTTGATTTGTAAGTATTAAAATACCGGTTCCCAATAAAATAAATCCACCAGTTTTTGAAATAATATTAATATTTCTTTTTAAGTTTTTTGAAACAAGCATAAATTTTTGTATCAAGAAACCAGATAAAATAAATGGGATCGCCAACCCTAAAGAATAAAATAATAACAACATTACGGCTTTGAGTAGTGTTTGCTCTACAGCTGCAAGAGCTAATATAGATCCTAGTATAGGTCCAATACATGGTGTCCAACCAAAACCGAAAGCCATTCCAACTAAAACAGAGCTAAAAATATTAGCACTTTTTTGTGTTTCAAATCTTTTTTCAAAGTTAAGGAAATTTAAATTTATAATTCCAATTATTTGAAGAGAAAAAAAAATAATAACTAGACCAGAGAGTATTCTTAATTCTATTGAATTATTTAACAAAATTTTTCCTATAAGAGAACTAGTTGCACCAAATGCAATAAAAATTAAAGAAAAGCCAACTGTAAAGAGAACTATTGGTATTATATTTACTTTTTTTTCCTCAAGTAGTTCATTTAAAGATTTTCCCGATACATAAGATATATACCCAGGTATCAAAGGTAAAACACATGGAGATAAAAAACTTAGAAGGCCTGCACCTAACGCCAAAATTAATTCTGTCATCTAAATTAACCTTTTAAACCAAGGTGAGTGTACTTAACATTAAGATAATCTTTTATTGCCATAGATCCACCTTCCCTTCCGTATCCTGCTTGTTTGATACCTCCAAAGGGTGCTTCTGCTAAAGCTACTAAAGGTGTATTGACTGCTACTGTTCCAGTTTCCATCAACTCTGAAGCTCTATGTGCTTTTTCCATAGAGTTGGTACAAATATAACTTGATAATCCTAAATCATGATTATTAGCTCTTTCAATTACTTCATCGAAACTTTTAAAAGATAACATAGGAACCAATGGTCCAAATGGTTCTACTTTCATAATTGTATAATCATCTTTTACATTATCAAAAACTGTAGGTTCATAGAAATAACCTTTGTTAAAACCTGATGGTCTTTTCCCACCTAGTAAAACTTTTGCACCCTCTTTTTTTGTTGTTTCAACTAATTCTTCAATTTCGTTAAGTCTTTTTTTAGTTGTTAAAGGTCCAAGTTGAACTGAAGGATCCATACCGTCACCAATTTTTAATTTCTTAGTTTTTTCTACAAACAAGTTAACAAATTCATCTTTTTTATTTTCTTGGATGTAAAATCTATTTGGTGAAATACAAACTTGACCATTATTTCTGAACTTTGCAGCGATTGCCATGTCAGTCGCTTTTTTAATATCTGCATCATCAAAAACTATAAATGGGGAGTGACCACTTAATTCCATTGTAACTCTTTGAACTTTGTCAGCAGCTTGTTTAAGAATTAATTTTCCAACTCTTGAAGATCCAGTAATTGAAATTTTTTTAACTATATCAGATGCAATTAATTGTTGAGCAATGCTTGGTGGATCCCCTGATAATAAATTTACTACACCTGGAGGAACTCCGCATTCTTTGCAAATCTCAACTTGTTCCATTACAACACCAGGAGTTATTACGTCTGGTTTTACAATTACTGAACAGCCAGCTGCTAATGCTGTAGAAATTTTCCTTGCAGATAAAACTAATGGAAAATTCCACGGGACTAATGCCGCTACTACTCCAACAGGTTGGTAGTAAACATGAACTCTAGTATCTACAAATCTACTTTCAACTGTTTGGCCATAAATTCTTTTTGTCTCCTCTGCATTCCACTCATAAATATCTGCTGCACCGTTAACTTCACCCTTTGCTTCTGCAAACGGTTTTCCAACTTCAAGGGTCATCCATTTAGCAAGTATGTCTTGCTTTTCTCTCATCTTGTCAGCAATTCTTCTTAAAATATATGCACGTTGCCATGGTGGTGTTTTTTTCCAAACCTCTAATCCTTTTTGAGCAGACAACAAAGCTTTATCAACATCGTCAGATGAAGCTTTAGATGCTTTACCAATAATTTCCTCATTAGCTGGATTGATAACTTCATAAGTTTCGCCTGTAGAAGATTTGTGCCACTTACCATCTATAAATTGACCGTATTTTTCGTACATAATTTAATCTAACATGAGCTTTTAAAGTGTCTAGTGTGCAAATAAATCATATCAATAAAACCCTTAAACTCGTTACTATAGATCTTAATATAAGGAGTATAACATGAAAGCATATATAATGGGAAACTACACAGAAAAAGCTTTTCAAGGATTTTTGAAAGATCCAGGAACTGACAGAAAAGCAGTTGTAGAGCAATTAACAAAAGCTATGGGTGGAACAATGCATAGTATGGACATTGTAAGAGGATCTTATGATTTTGTTGTTGTTGTAGATCTTACATCGTTTGATGATTTTGCTGCAATTAAACTTGTTGTAGAAGGATCAGGTGCTGTTAAAAATTTAACAATACTTGAGGCGATTGATTTTTCGAAAGCTACAGCTAAAGCAGGAAAAATTGGTTACAAAGCCCCTGGTCAATAAAAGATTATTTAATTTTTTTTGTCGTTATCAACGACTAAGCAGATTTCTGATTTAGTCAGAAATCTGCGACCTGTTCCGTTGTCTAAAGAGAACATTCCGCCAATACCATTTACAGCATCAATAGTTAAATCTGTATGTTTCCACTTTTCATATTGATCATCATTCATATAAAAAGGAACTCCACCTATTTCTCCTAACTTAACATCGCTGTTTCCAACCATGTATTCTTTTCTAGGATAGCACATTGGAGCACTTCCATCGCAACATCCACCTGATTGATGAAATAAAAGCTCCTCACCATGTTGAGCTTTAATATCTTCAATTAGTTTTAATGCTGATTCTGTTGCTTTTACTTTCATAATAATATGGCCCGTGATTCCTCACGGGCCATTATATATTAATTATCTTTTAAAAGAAGCCTAATTTCTTTTCACTGTAAGACACGTGTAAGTTCTTCACTTGTCTGTAGTGGTTAAGCATCATTTTATGAGTTTCTCTTCCGATACCAGATTGTTTATATCCACCGAAAGCAGCGTGAGCAGGATAAGCGTGGTAACAGTTTGTCCAAACTCTACCAGCTTGTATCTCTCTACCCATTCTGTATGCAAGATTTCCATTTCTAGTCCATACTCCCGCACCTAAACCATAAAGAGTATCATTAGCAATTTCTAATGCTTCTTTTTCATCTTTGAATTTAGTTACAGAAACAACTGGTCCAAAAATTTCTTCTTGGAATATTCTCATATTGTTTTTACCTTCGAAAATAGTTGGCTCAATGTAGTTTCCTTTTTCTAAACCACTATTAATTTTTGCAACATTTCCTCCACATAGAACTTTGGCACCCTCTTTCTTACCTAAATCTAGATAAGATTTGATTTTTTCCATTTGTTCTAATGAAGCTTGTGCACCAATCATTGTCTCCATTTTTAAAGGATTGTCTTGTTTTACAGCTTTAGTTCTAGCAATAGCTTTTTCCATGAATTTGTCATAGATAGACTCTTGAACCAGTACTCTACTTGGACAAGTACAAACTTCTCCTTGGTTTAATGTAAACATTGCAAAACCTTCTAGACACTTATCGAAGAAGTCATCGTTTTTATCCATGACGTCTTCAAAGAAAATGTTAGGAGATTTACCACCTAATTCCAAAGTTATTGGGATTAAGTTTTGCGATGCATATTGCATAATCAATCTACCAGTTGTTGTTTCACCAGTGAAAGCAATTTTCTTAATTCTCTTAGAAGATGCTAAAGGTTTACCAGCTTCTAATCCAAAACCGCTTACAATGTTAACGACACCTTTTGGTAAAAGATCGCCAATCATTTCCATCATTACCATAATAGACGCTGGAGTTTGCTCTGCAGGTTTTAATACCACACAGTTACCAGCAGCTAATGCTGGAGCAAGTTTCCAAGTTGCCATTAGTAATGGGAAGTTCCAAGGTATAATTTGTCCAACTACACCTAGTGGCTCAGGTATATGATAAGAATATTCATTATTGCTTATTTCAGCAACTGAACCTTCTTCTGCTCTAATTACTCCTGCAAAATATCTCCAATGATCTATTACAAGAGGTAAGTCAGCAGCCATACATTCTCTTATTGGCTTACCGTTATCTAAACATTCTGCTACTGCCAATGTATTTAAGTTCTTTTCTAATACATCCGCAATCTTAATCAAAATGTTAGATCTTTCAGTGATTGATGTCTTTCCCCAAGTTGGGAAAGCTGCGTGAGCTGCATCTAATGCTGCATCCACGTCTTTTTCGTTAGATCGCGCAACTGAACAGATAACTTCATTTGAGATCGGAGAAGTATTATCAAAATACTTTCCAGATTTAGGTTCTACAAATTTTCCATTTATGTAGTTTCCGTATTTTGCTTTGAACGGAAATTTAACCTTCAAATGAGAGGTATCTAGAACAGAAGACACTTTCATCTCTGCACTCATTTTTCCTCCATTTGTTTTACGTATTGTTTTTGACTTTGACTTTATCTTTTTTAGCTTTTTTTTAGATTTAGAAAGTTTCTTTGTCGTTCCGCTTTTAAGTTTTCTTCTTTTTTTAATCGACTTTTTTGTTTTCTTTCTTCTTTTCTTAACAGCTTTTTTTTTCTTAGTCTTAGCCATTTATATAAATCTAATTAAAGACCTTTTTAGAGATGATGTAAATGCGCAAAATATATTTCAATTTAAAGTTGAAATGTTTTTTTTCAATAAATAGAATAGTTTAAGATTTTCTTGTTGCGATAAATACGCCAAGTGAAGCAACAATGAAACCAAATATGTCGATTAAAGATAATTGTTCATTAAGAAATATCCAGGCAATAATTGCAGAGGTTGCTGGTATTAGAAAAAATACAGTAACTGTTTTACTTGCAGAATTATTTTTGATTAAAAACATTAGTATTGTAAATGCCCCAAAAGATACTAAAAAAATTTGGTGACCCATTGCTATCAAAAAACTGGGGTTAAAATCAATAAAAGGTTCAACAAAAAACAAAATTACTACCAAGTGGAAGAAACATCCCCCTGCAGCTTGGTATGTATTGCTTACTGGTAAAGGAATATTGCCACTAAATTTTTTTTGAAAAAGAGTGGCAGATGTAATGGA
Source organism: uncultured Pelagibacteraceae bacterium (assembly GCA_902599625.1). GTDB lineage: Bacteria > Pseudomonadota > Alphaproteobacteria > Pelagibacterales > Pelagibacteraceae > Pelagibacter. Next base: position 351,118 of record CACKGF010000001.1, read on the forward strand.
TATTAGTGCAATGAATGAAGCTATAATTCCAATTGTTGGAAGAGCACCTCCTATATCTACCCCCAATACTAATGCAGATCCTATAAATCCAAGAGCAACCCCAATCCACTGTTTCCATCCAACATGTTCTTTGAGAAAAGGTCCGGCTAAAGCATTTGTTAAGATCGGCTGCATTGTAACAATAAGTGCAGTTATGCCCGTTGGAATACCTTTTGAAATGGAAAAAAACACACCTCCTAAATAAATTCCATGAAATAGAAAGCCACTTGAAAAAGACTGAACAAAGTCTCTGCTATTTAATTTCAGCGATAAGTTTTTGTAAACACAATAAATAAAAAAACCTAGAGCAACTATAAAAAATCGAAAAGCTAAAGCTGCAAAGGGATCACTGTTATCTACTATTGGTTTTGTAGTAACAAAAGCTGAAGACCACAATAAAACAAAGATCAAAGGTAAAAATTTATTCATTAATTTAATAAACCTATAGTATTTTCACGTGAAACCACAGAAAAACCTGAAGTTGAAAATATTATTGATTTATTAAACGATAACAACATTTGGTATGTTTTTTCAGAATTCTTCTATTATAAATTGAAATAGAAAAATAAATTAAAACAAATTTTTTTAAAAAAATATAAGCTATTTCACACAGATGAGCAAAATTTATAATGAAATTACGATCATTACTGTTCTCTATAACTCAAGTGAAATAGTTGAGAGTTTTTTTGATAGTCTAAAAAATTTTAAGATAATTGTTGTCGATAATGGAAAAAATGAAAAAATTCTTGAGCGGATTAAAAATTTTAAAAATATTCAAGTTATCTCAAAAAATGAAAATCTTGGGTATGGTAGAGCAATAAATTTTGCTTTTGATAATATATCTACAAATTTTTTTCTAGTACTAAATCCTGACCTTTCCATTGATGTTAGTTCAATAGAAAATATGCTCAACACTTTAAACCAATATAATGACTGCGGAATAGTTGCTCCTGTTACATTTCCCGATAAAGATTTTTACGGAGCATTCCCAGAAAAAAACTTAAAGAATGTAGATTCATCAAGTGCAATTAGATCAAGAGAATTATTATTAGATTCAAAGATAGAAGGTGAATTATGCGTTGATGTTGCTAAAGGCTGTGCTTTATTAATAAGTGCAAAACATTTTGAAAATATTGGCAAATTTGATGAAAAGTATTTTCTTTTTTGGGAAGAAATTGATCTTTGTAGAAAATTTAGATCCAAAAAAACCAGTGTAATTATAACACCAAAATCTAAAGCTCAACATAATCAGGGCAAATCTTCAAAATCTAATATTCAGAATTTTTTATTAAAAACATTTCATAATGAATATTCTCCCCTTATTTATTTTAATGTTCAAAAATTTACGGTTCACCATTTTAAGAAGGTAATGAAATATTTCTTTAGAGGATTTTCATATTTATTAATATTAAACATTAAAAAGTCTATAACTAATTTTGTTAAATTAACTGCTAATATTAGATATTTTTTTGACTTAAGATCTTCTTCGAAGAAGTAGATTTTTTGACAAAATATATCCCTATTACAATCGCAATAAGTGCCACTAATACCTTAAATGTGATCAGTTCGTTTAAAAAAACATAACCTAAGATTACCCCAAAGATTGGTATTAAATATGCTACTTGTGACTGGAAAACTAAACCATTATCTTTTAAAACTTTAAATCTTAAAACCCAGGCTAAGCCTGTAGCTATAACTCCTAAATAGGTGATTGAAATCACTGATGTTAATGATGGATTATAATTCCAAGGTTTTTCAAAATAAAAGCATATTGGTAATAAAATTATTGTTGCCCAAATCAAGATTGATGCAGTAACATTTTCGTTTTTTTTATTACTAATTCTGAGTGTTAAGATCCCTCCAACTACGTACCCTAAGGAACCAATTAAAATACATAGAGCTGAAAATATATTATTTTCATTAATCAAAAAGTTATCCGAAAATAGATAAACTATTCCTGCAAAACCAATTGAAACTCCAATTACCTTAAGTAAATTTATCTTTTCATTTTTGATAAAAAAATGGGCTAGTAATGTTGATGTTAGCGGAGAAGTAGACATTAATATTGCGGCTAAATTACTTTGAACATTTTTGACACCATAGGCTATTAAAAAAAAGGGGAACACTAAGTTTACAAATCCTATCGCTGCAAACCACGGCCAATCTTTTGAAAAAACCTCAATTTTAATTTTCTTGTATAAACATAAGATTATTAAAGGCAGTGATCCTAATAAAACTCTTATAAATGCTATAGTTATAGGGCCAAATGAGTCTGTTGCTAATTTAATATTAAAAAAAGCAGAGGCCCAAATCACTGCTAAAAAAACTAATAATGAATAATCTGTTATAGTTGGCTGTCTCACTCAGTAATATCCTCAACCCTTCCCTTTGTTAGGTCTTTTAATTTTGAAATATCTATTTTGAATATACTATTTGGATGTCCCGCTGCAGCATATACAATTTGAAATCTTTCTAATGTTTTATCAATAATTATATTTAAGTCATTTATATGACCAACCGGCGAAACACCGCCAATAGTAAATCCAGTTTGAGCTTTAACATCCTCTGCGCTTGCCATTGAAACATCTTTTTTTGAAATAACCTTTTTAAGCTTATTTAAAGAACATCTTTTATCGCCAGATACTAAGCAAATTAAAAATTCTGTCTCTGCTTTAAAAACTAAACTTTTAACAATAGCGCCCTCTTCACAATTTAGGGCGTTTGCTGCATCTTTGGCTGTTCTGGCAGTATCTTTAAGAACCTCAATTTTTAAATTTTTATCAAATTTATCTAATATTTTAATCACTCTTTGCACAGGTTCTTTGTTTGTGATTTCATTCATATTCAACCTTCGATTGATTGCAAAAATCTAATATTTCATGTTTAATCCTATGCTTAAATTGCATAGGAGATATTAATTAAAAACGAGATCAAAATATATTTTTTTTTGGTAGTAATCCAGAAAATTAAAGGAGAATTATGAGTTCAAGCAATGTATTAAAAATTATTAAAGACAAAGAAATTGAATACGTTGATTTAAGATTTACAGACCCTAGAGGTAAACTTCAACACGTAACAATGGATGCTAAAATCGTTGATGGCGATATGTTGAATGAGGGTATATTTTTTGATGGTTCATCAATTGCCGGTTGGAAAGCAATTAATGAGTCAGATATGATATTAAAACCAGACTTAAGCAGAACTGTCGTAGACCCTTTTACTTCACATAATACACTAAATATATTTTGCGATATCTTAGATGCTATCAAAAAAGATCCCTACGAAAGAGATCCAAGAGGTACAGCTAAAAAGGCAGAAGCTTATTTAAAACAATCAGGTATTGGAGATAAAGCATTCTTTGGTCCTGAGGCAGAATTCTTTGTGTTTGATGATGTTAAATACAAAAATGATATGAATGAAACAGGATTTAAAATTGATAGTACGGAAGGTCCCTATAACACAGGTAAAGATTACCCAAATGGTAACATGGGACATAGACCAGGAATTAAAGGTGGATATTTTCCAGTTCCCCCAGTTGACAGCGCTCAAGACATGAGAGGTGAATATTTAAAAGCTATGAGAGATATGGGTATTAAAGTTGAAAAACACCACCACGAGGTAGCACCTAGCCAACATGAATTAGGTATGTACTTTGGTACATTAGTAGATCAAGCAGATAACTTACAACTTTATAAATATGCAGTTCACATGGTTTCTCATTCTTTTGGAAAAACAGCAACATTTATGCCTAAACCAGTTAAAGGTGACAATGGATCGGGTATGCATGTACACCAATCAATTTGGAAAGGTGATAAAGCATTATTCTCTGGTGATAAATATGCTGGTCTTTCAGACTTAGCTTTAAATTATATTGGTGGAATATTAAAACACGCGAAAGCTATTAATGCATTTTCTAACGCAACTACTAACAGTTATAAAAGATTAATTCCAGGTTTCGAAGCCCCTGTTCTATTAGCTTATTCAGCAAGAAATAGATCTGCTTCGTGTAGAATACCAATTACACTAAGTAAAAAAGCAGCAAGATGCGAAGTGAGATTTGGTGATGCTGCTGGTAATCCTTATTTAACTTTTGCAGCAATGTTAATGGCTGGACTTGATGGAATTAAAAATAAAATTGATCCAGGTAAATCTTTCGATAAAGATCTTTACGCATTATCAGAGTCTGAAGTAAAAAAAATACCAACAGTTTGTGGATCTTTAAGAGAAGCAATGGAAAGTCTAGATAAGGATAGGGATTTCTTAAAACAAGGTAACGTATTTACTGATGATCAAATTGATGCATATATTGCTTTAAAATTTGAGGAGATACACAACTTCGAACACACACCACACCCTATAGAGTTCGATATGTATTACAGTTGCTAATTACTGATCAGTAGATGCAATTTTATCTTTGTTGAGACCTTTTTTAACGACATAATCTTGTGTCCCATTTGCACCTGCTTCAACAGATTTAATCAGAGTTCTAAAAAAAGACTTTCTTTTCTCTTTTTTGTCCTCTGAATTTAGCAAGTTTTTAAATTCAAAAAGATTCATAAATGGGATAATACTAAAGATATGCATTTTGTGCAATGCAGATATGCTCAAAATGGGACTTATACTTTAAAAGACTCTCCACATCCACAACGCTCAGTTTCATTGGGATTATTGAATACAAAAGAGGACGAAAACTCCTCTTCTTTAAAGTCCATTGTTGTACCTAACAAATACATAACAGCACCAGGATCTATAAATACCTTTACACCTTTTTCCTCAATCAATTCGTCATTTGGATTTTGAGATTTTGCATACTCCATTACATATGACATCCCAGCACATCCCCCACTCTTTACTCCAATTCTTACTCCTAAAGAAGTTTTATCATTTGATAAAATTGACTTTATTCTGTCTGCTGCTTTGTCACTAAGTTTAATTATCTGACTCATAAATTTAACTCCAACTTTGCTGCCTCTGACATCATTGATTTATCCCATGGCGGCTCCCAAACTAATTCTAATTTTGCATCCTTAACTTCCTTAATACCTTTAACGCTGTCTTCTACTTCTTTTGGTAAACTTTCAGCAACTGGACAATTTGGAGTAGTAAGTGTCATCTTAATTTCCACAACATTTTCTTTATCAACTTTAACATCGTATATTAAACCTAAATCATAAATATTTACCGGTATTTCAGGATCATAGATTTTCTTTATTTCTGCTATAACTTTATCTTTTAGTTCCATTTAATCTTCCTTTTCAGTATTTACTTCACCTGGTTTATTTGTCATCGCTGAAATTAATGTATGCCATGGTAACGTAGCACACTTAACTCTCATTGGATATTTTTTTACACCTGATAGAGACATAAGTTTTGTTTTATCATCTTCACTTATCAAATTTGACTTGAGATCAGGATTATCTTTTATCATTTTTAAAAAGTCTTCAATTAATTCATTTACATCTTTTTCATCTTTATCTTTCATCAATTCTGTCATTATTGAAGCTGAAGCCATTGATATTGCACATCCATGACCTTCGAATTTAATGTCAGAAATTTTTTTATTTTCATCAACTTTAAGGTAAACATGAACTTTATCTCCACATAAAGGATTATGTCCTTTGGCATCTTTATTAAAATTTTCAAACTTTCCTAAGTTCCTAGGATTTTTTCCATGATCTAAAATTATCTCTTGATATAAATCTTTTAAGTCCATTATGAATTAAATATTTTTATACATTTGTTAATTGAGCTGTTTAATTGATCTAGGTCATCTTTGGTATTGTAAACACCTAAAGATGCTCTAGCTGTAGCTGCTAATCCTAATTTTTCATGAAGGATTTGACAGCAATGGTGTCCAGCTCTTATTGCAACACCATCTTCATCAAGTATAGTTGCTATATCATGTGGATGAACTCCATCTAATGTAAATGATAAAACTGACCCTTTGTTTTTTGGGCTACCAATAAGTTTAACTGAATTATTCTTTTTTAAAATTTCTTCACCATATTTTGTCAATTCTCTTTCATGTTCTTCAATTTTTTCAATACCAAGTTTGTTTATGAAATTAATTGACTCACCAAAAGCTATCACTTGTGCAGTTGCCATTGTACCTGCTTCATATTTATTAGGAAGATCTCCAAAAGTAATTCCTTCTTTTTTTACTTCACCAATCATTCCGCCACCGCCTTGGTAAGGAGGTAACTCTTCAAGCCATTTCTTTTTAGCATATAAAACTCCAAGACCAGTAGGTCCATACATTTTATGGCAGGATATTGCGTAAAAATCACAATCAAGATCTTGCATATCTAATTTTAAATGTGGAGCTCCCTGGCAACCATCAACAAGAACTGGAATATTTTTTGAATGCGCTAATTGAATAATTTCTTTAATAGGAAGAATTGCGCCTGTAACATTAGATAGATGAGTGATAGCCAAAATTTTTGTTTTAGTAGTAATTTTCTTTTCAATACTTTCTATACTAATATCACCGTTCTCATCTACATCTGCAAAATTAATCTTAACACCTTTTGATTTTCTTAAATAATACCAAGGGACGTAGTTTGAATGGTGTTCTAATTCTGTAATTAAAATTTCATCACCTTCTTTTAAATATTTTTGACCAAAAGTATTTGCTACTAAATTTATTGCCTCAGTTGCACCTTTTGTGAAAACTATCTCGTTTGGATCTTTTGCGTTTATATATTTTTGAACTAAAACCCTTGTATTCTCATATAAATTCGTTGCTGCTACAGCTAAGTAATGAACGCTACGACCCACATTTGAAAATTCCTTAGTATAAAAATCATAAATTCTATCTACAACAACTTTAGGTTTTTGAGATGAATTGGCACTATCTAAATAGACCAGATCATTATTGTGAACTTTATTATCGAATATTGGGAATTCTTTTTTGATATCTTTAATATTCATTTTTTAATCCATATAAATTTTTAATAAGTTTTTTAATTGGTTCATCAGTTATTTGATTGATTACTTCCACAAGAAAACCATTTATTAATAATTCTCTTGCCTCTTTATAACTCAGGCCCCTAGACATTAAATAGAATATTGAATTTTCGTCTAAACTTCCGGAAGCAGATCCATGTGAACATTTTACATCATCTGCATAAATTTCTAACTCTGGCTTTGCATTAAATTCTGTTGTTTCATCAACTAGTATTGCTTTGCTTAATTGATAACCATCTGTTTTTTGTGCTTTTGAGTCTACGTATATTTTTCCTTGATAGACTGATCTTGATTTATTTTCTAAAACACTTTTCACTAATTGATAACTTTTTGTATTTTCAACTAAGTGATTAATTTTTGCTTTAATTTCGTGGTGTTTGCTTTTATTAAGTGAAAATATTCCATTCACAAAAGCTGAAGATTGTTCTCCTTTTAAGTCACAAAAGATTTCATTTTTTGAAAAAGTTGATCCTTTAGACAAATAAAATGTCTCTGAAACGCTATTAGAAGATTGTTTTATATTATTAAACATATATCTAATATTATCATTTTCAAACTGATCAATTTTGTAGTTTTTTAAAATTGAATTTTTTTCTAAAGAAAAATTGTAAAAAATATTAATAAAATTTTTATTACCTTTGTCTTTTACAAGGTCAATTAACTTTAAAGAACTGTTTTCTTCTAACTCAAAGTTAATTTTCAAATTTATGTTTTGTGATGTTATCTTATTATTTGATACATGATAAATTATAAGAGGATTTTTAATTTGATAATTCTTTTTAACTAATAATTTATAACTTTTATTTGTTAGAGCGTTATTTAAATTTATTAAAGAATTTTCAACTAATTGTTCATCTAAACTATTTTGATTATCTAAAAATTCTATTTTACTTTTATCCTCAGAATTAAAGTCGATCTTTTCTAATTGACCATTTATAAAAACCAATTTGTTATGCTCAATTTGATTTAGTAAGATATCTTTATCTACTCTATTTTTCTCTGATTGTTCACTGTAAAACTTTAGTTCACCAATTTCTTTATTGATGATTTGATTAATATCAGAAAACTTCCAATCTTCGTGTTTCCTGTTTGGAAATCCTTGATTTAAAAATTCTTTAGCATTAAAATTTTTGAAAGAAATTTCTTTTTCAGAAAAATTGTTATTTTTTAATGTTTTCTCAAAGTCTGTTTTAAAATTTTCCATTAGTTTATGTTTTCATAACCTTTCTTTTCTAACTCTAACGCTAACTCCGGTCCTCCTGATTTAATAACTTTTCCATTCATTAAAACATGAACAAAATCAGGTTTTATATAATTAAGTAATCTTTGGTAGTGGGTTATAATTAAAAAAGAATTATCTTTTTTTCTTAATGAATTAACGCCATCTGCAACAATTTTTAATGCATCAATATCAAGACCTGAGTCTGTTTCATCTAAGATCGATAATTTTGGTTCTAAAATAGACATCTGTAGAATTTCATTTTTTTTCTTTTCTCCTCCAGAAAAACCAACATTAAGTTGTCTGCTAAGTTTATCTTCGTCAAACTTAAGATTTTTGGCTTTTTCTTTTACTAATTTTAGAAACTCTAATGCATCTAATTCCTTTTCACCGCGCGCTTTTTTAATAGCGTTTAAAGAAGTTTTAAGAAAAATGTTCGTATTTACCCCTGGAATTTCTAAGGGATATTGAAAAGCTAAAAATATTCCTTTGTGTGCCCTTTCCTCAGTCTCAAGATCAAAAAGATTTTTATTTTCAAATAAAACATCCCCAGTTACGTCATATCCCTTTTTTCCAGATAAGATATTTGATAGTGTACTTTTTCCTGATCCGTTAGGACCCATTATTGCATGAACTTCTCCAGGTTTTATTTCAAGAGAGAAACCATTTAAAATTGATTTATCCTCAATTTTTGCATTAAGGTTATTGATTTTTAACATTAACCAACGCTCCCTTCTAAACTAATACCAACAAGTTTTTGCGCTTCTACAGCAAATTCCATAGGTAATTGCTGAAGAACTTCTTTGCAAAAACCATTTACAATCAAACTTACTGCTTCCTCAGAATTTAGGCCTCTTTGTTGGCAATAATACAATTGTTCATCACTTATTTTTGAAGTTGTTGCCTCATGTGCAATATTAGAGTTAGCATTTTTATTTTTGATATAAGGAATTGTATGTGCACCACATTTATTTCCCATTAGCAATGAATCACATTGAGTATAATTGCTAGAATTCTCCGATTTTGGTGAAATATCAACTAATCCTCTATAGGTCATATCTGAAAAACCAGCGCTAATTCCCTTTGATATGATTTTGCTTTTTGTGTTTTTGCCTAAATGAATCATTTTAGTGCCAGTGTCAGCTTTTTGATGATTATTTGTAATTGCTATTGAATAAAATTCACCAACTGAGTTATCACCTTGCAATATGCAGCTTGGATACTTCCAAGTTATAGCTGATCCAGTTTCAACTTGTGTCCAAGAAATTTTAGAATTTTTACCCTTGCATAAACCTCTTTTAGTTACAAAGTTATAAATTCCCCCTTTTCCATCTTTATCTCCTGGATACCAGTTTTGAACAGTTGAATATTTTATTTCTGCATCATCTAATGCAATCAATTCTACATTTGCTGCATGTAATTGATTTTCATCTCTCATAGGCGCAGTGCACCCCTCTAAATAGCTTACATAGCTTCCTTTATCTGCAATAATGAGAGTTCTCTCAAACTGACCAGTATCAGAAGCATTTATTCTAAAATAAGTAGAAAGCTCCATAGGACATCTCACACCTGGTGGAATATAAACAAATGACCCATCAGTAAATACCGCTGAATTTAATGTTGCAAAGTAATGATCAGTAATTGGTATTACGGAACCTAAATATTTTTTTACTAAATCCGGATGTTTTTGAATTGCTTCAGATATAGAACAAAAAATAATTCCTTTTTCAGTCAGTGTATCTTTAAAAGTCGTAGCTACAGAAACTGAATCAAATACCGCATCAACTGCTATACCATTTAGTTTTTTTTGCTCATTTAACGGAATGCCGAGTTTATTGTAAGTTTCAATAAGTTTTGGATCTAATTCATCTAAACTTTTTGGTTTTTCTTTAAAACTTTTTGGCGCAGAGTAATAATATAAGTCTTGATAATCAATCTTGGGGTACTTTGGTTTTTGCCAGTTTGGCTCTTTTAAAACTTTTACTCTATTGTAAGCTTTTAATCTCCAGTCCAGCAACCACTTTGGTTCTTTTTTAATACTTGATATAAATTTAATTACATCTTCATTTAAACCTTTTGGAGCTTTAAAATTTTCAATATCGGTTGAAAAACCGTATTTATAATCCTTTAATTTTTCTAGTTCTTTTTCTCTCATTAATTTCTACTCTCTTTTTTTTTTACTAAATCACCCAATCTTTTGTTTTCAAAAAAAGAGTTAATGTGTAAATCTAGCTCATCCCACAAATTATGGGTTATGCATTTTGAAGATTTACCATTGCAACCTTTTTTCGACTCTTTTTTACATCCAACTGTTTTTACTTTTTCATCTAACGCATAAAAAATATCTGAAATTTTCAGATCATTTATATTTTTAGATATAATGTAACCACCATTCGTACCTCTTACACTCTTGACAATATTATTTTTTTTTAATCTTAAAAAAATCTGCTCTAGATAAAGTAAAGATATGCTTTGTCTAAGAGATATATCTCTTAAACTAACTGGGTTTTTTCCGTCAAATCTTGCCATGTCAGCAAGTGCCATTACAGCATATCGTGATTTAGTATTTAGCTTCATAATCCGCAATTTATGGGACTTATATATATACCCGACTAAAATAGTCAAGATTGTATTATAGAAAAAGACTCGCAAATTGACACTGCAATATGATAAATAAAGTTTTTTAGTGAGAATAATAATCATTAACAAACATGGAAAATAAAATTTTAGAAATCTTCATACCTGGGCCTGCAGGAAGATTAGAAGCAAAATATTTTAAGAGTCATAAAATTACATCTCCAATAGCTTTAGTACTTCAGCCTCATCCACAATACGGTGGAACGATGAACAACAAAGTTGTTGTGGATACCTTTCATGCTTTTATGGATAACGGTTTTTCAGTTTGTAGAGTAAATTTTAGAGGAGTAGGCAAAAGCGATGGAGAGTTTGATAATGGTCAAGGAGAATTAGCTGATGCTGCAGCTGCACTTGATTGGTTAGAGAGAGAAAATTTCGACAATTCTCAATGTTGGGTTGCTGGGTTTTCTTTTGGATCTTTAATCTCTATGCAATTACTAATGAGACGACCTGAAATCAATAGATTTATATCTATATCGCCACAACCTAACGTTTATGATTTTTCTTTTTTATCTCCATGTCCTACATCAGGGCTAATGGTTTATGGAAAAAAAGATGAGTTGGTGCCTAAAGAATATATTAATGAACTTGATAAAAGACTCGCATCCCAAAAAGGAATAAAAGTTGAGTTTGAGTCTGTGCCTGATGCAAATCATTTTTTTACAAAATCGGAAGAGAATTTAAAAAAGGTTTTGGATAAATATATTAAAAAAGAATCTGCCTTATATTAAAAATTTTTCACAACTTCGCCACCTGTAGTAGGACTTTTACACCCTGTAGTATCAGGAAATGATATTGGCAACTCTAAGAAACTTCTAATCGCTAAAAATGCGAATGCTTGGGATTCAACATAGTCTCCATCTACTCCATAATCATCTATTGGTTCAATTAGCAAGTTTTTTGATAATCTAGACTTTATATTTTGAATTAAAGATTTGTTCTTTCTTCCACCTCCTGATACCAAAACTTTACAAGATTTTTTTATTTTTTCACTTAACAAAGAAAATAAACCACTCCCAATTATTGTCCCAGATAGGTTTGTTAAAGTTGCAGCTCCATCTTCAAAACTTACACCTCTTAAAAAATTTATGTCAAAATCTTTAGTGTCAAAGGAAAGTCTATTCTTATCAGGTCGATTATCAAAATTATCCAGAGCTTGGTTCAACATCAAATCATTTGTTTTACCCATTGCTGCATAGGCGCCATCTTTGTCAAAATTTCCTTTTTTGTTTTTTCTGACCCATGCATCAATTAAACAATTGCCTGGTCCTAAATCTCTGCTTTTGAGATTATTTTGCTCATAATCCTGAATTATTGTAACATTAGAAATTCCGCCAATGTTTAATATACATACAGGTAATTCAATTCTATTTTGTTTTACTAATACCTTATGAAAAATAGGAGTTAGTGGTGCTCCTTCACCACCATTTTGGATATCTTTTTGTCTAAAATTATAAATGACAGTTGTCTTTGTTAACTGGGATAAAAGTTTACCATCTCCTATTTGTTTAGAGATTTTTTTTGACGGATCGTGAAATATTGTTTGTCCGTGAAAACCCACAAAATCAATTTTCTTCTTTATTCTTTTAACTATGTCCATTACTACTTTTGAGTGAAAAATTGTTAATTCCTTCTCTAAAGCTTTAATCTCCTTGAAATGTGTTTCAAGATCAGCGGCTGTGTTTATTTTATCTTTTATTGAATGTATTTTTTGACTAAAGTTATTTTCATATTCAAAATACTTGTTTATTTCTACTTTATAATTTGAGTCCCCATCAGAATTTATTAAAGATGCATCAACTCCATCTCCAGATGTACCGCTCATTAACCCAAGGCTATAGTAATTTTTATACATAATATTTATTTTTTAATTAAGTTAATATAGGTATATTGAAAACGACTAATTTTATAAAAATATGAAAAATTCATTCCTGAAAGAGTTTAATGAAAGAGAATATTTTAATCAATGTACTAATTTAGAGTCCCTTAGTGGGCTAATGGATAAGAAAAAAATAAGAGCTTACATTGGTTTCGACTGTACTGCCCAAAGCTTACATGTTGGAAGCTTACTCCAAATTATGTGCTTAAGGTTGTTGCAAAAACATGGACATCAACCAATTATATTGCTAGGAGGAGGTACTACAAGAATAGGTGATCCTTCAGGAAAAGAAGAAACAAGAAAAATTCTTACAGAAAAAGAAATCGAAAAGAACATAAAAAATATTAAGAAAGTATTTTCGAAATTTCTAAATAACAAAAATTCTAAAACCCGTCCTATTTATGTAAACAATTATAAATGGCTGGGTAAACTAAATTATATAAAGTTTTTAAGAGATATCGGAAAACATTTTACTATTAATAAAATGCTAAGTTTTGATAGCGTAAAACTTAGACTGGAGAGAGAGCAATCTTTAAGCTATATGGAATTTAACTACATGATACTACAAGCATATGATTTTTTAGAACTTAACAAAACTAAAAATTGTTTAATGCAAATTGGTGGTTCTGATCAATGGGGTAACATAGTAAATGGTGTAGAGTTAGTAAAAAGATATTCAAGTAAGCAAGTTTATGGTCTAACAACGCCATTAATTACTTTGGCATCTGGAGCAAAAATGGGGAAAACTGAAAAGGGAGCTGTTTGGTTAGATAAAAAACTTTTGTCATCTTATGACTACTGGCAATTTTGGAGAAATACAGATGATAGAGATGTTGTTAAATTTTTGAAGATGTTTACAGATAAGGATATATCTGAAATTGAAAGTATTAAAGATAAAAACATCAATGATTTAAAAACTCTTTTAGCAAATGAAGCAACTACCCTTTTACATGGTAAAGCAGCTGCAGTAAAAGCTTCAGAGACAGCAAGAAAAACATTCGCGGGTGGCTCAGGAGATGAGTTACCAGTAATAAAAATTAAAAAAGATCAAATTAATAATGGTTTAAATATAATTGATCTCTCTATCAAAACTAATTTGTTTAGTTCAAAAAGCGAGATTAGAAGAACAATAAAAAATTCTGGCTTAAAAATAAATAACTCTACAGTTACTGATGAAAATTTAGCAGTTAATGTATCTGACTTTGAAGATGACGTTTTAAAACTTTCTCATGGTAAGAAAAATCACGTTTTAATAAAGATTATTGGCTAGATTTTTTTATTTTCTCTAACGTTCTCGTAATAAATCTAGGAGTTAAAGTTTTAATAGGATTTACCGTTGTTTTCAAATCATCTGGATACCCTTTGATCTTAAAACTAACTCCAAAAACACCCTCTCCTGCTTTTTTGCCAACAAGCAGATCTCCAATCACTGGAATTGAGCCTATGACTTTATTTACAGTTGTTGCGGGTACCAGAGTACCCCTTAGACTTACCAAATCATCTTTTTGAATATATCCATCCATCAATATAGATATCGAAGGTCCTAAAGAATAAATTTCCTCAATCGTCATAAGCCCGTCTTTATTATTAAAAATCATTTCGAATTCATTAAATCTTATACCTTCCCCGGTCAGTAGATCTGCGATACCTTGCAAAGAAGCAAGAGTAAGTAATTTTGTTAATGCTGGTACTTCTTTTAATTTGAAATCAAAAATTTTTAAATTTGAATTTGAGACCTTATTTTTTTCAATAGAGTCAAACTTTAAATAGCCACCCTCAAAACCTTTTATAAAATCATATTTTTTGACTAAAGGTTTTGCATTACCTGCAAATAAATCTGTTATTCTTTCATTGCTTAAATTTGTTTTTATTGAAAGTTTTAAATCTTCTTTAGTTGAAAATTGTGAGGATAGAATTAAATCTTTAATTTGATTATTATTAACAATCATATCTGCTTTGAAATTAGTTAAATAATCTTCATTTGTAATATAAATGGTATTAAAATTTATTGTAATTTTAGAGTTTAATTTTTCAAAGACATCAAAAAAGTTTCCATCACTCTTAGAAAATAATATTCTATCAAGAATTTTTGCTCCATCGAATATTTTGCTATTAATTGAATAATCGCTTTTTCTTCTTTTAATATTTAATTGACTGATTTGATCATTATTGTTTACGAGATCAATGTCAATTTGATCAATCCTTTTTAATTTTTTTTTTGAATTTAAATTGATATTTTTAATTTTAATTAAATTTTTAGATTCAGCGAAGTTTATTTTATTTAGAAAGACTGAATTATTCTTATTTATTATTCCTTCCACAATAAGATTGCTTTTAACATCTTTTTTTTTTGTATAATTCAAAAGTTCAAGATTTAACGCGTTACTTTTGAGATCAAAATCTGTTTTAAAAAAAATTTTATCTTTTTTCTTCTCAATTGAATAACTTAGGCTATCTATATCTTCATTAATATTTAATTTGCTATCTCCTGATATTTTATAATTTCCATTTTGATAATCTAAATTTACAACATTATTTTCAAATTTTACTCCATCTTTATAACCTGGAAAAAATTCCTTTAAGTTTAAGTTTGGGTATTCCAAGCTTTCTATATTAAATTTTGAATTTGTTTTAATATTTGAAAATTTAAACTTTTTACTTAACTCAAAAGAAAACTTATTATTTGAGGAAAATACAATTTTATCATTTTTAATACTCTCAAAATCAAGTTGGAATATTTTTGGTATCGTTTTAAGACTAAGATCGTCTTTCGATGTGGAAATATTACCGTTAAATAAAAAGACGTTGTCTTTTTCTTTTACTCGAATTTCGTCTGATTTAAATTTTATATCCTGATAAAAGGATGAGGCATTATAAATGACGTAGTCATTATTTTTTAAGATGAAACCAAATTTAATGTTCTCAATAATATCTTTATTTATCAACCTTAAACTAACATTTTCAAGATCACCGTCTATTACATAATCTTTTAAGATGGTGCCGTCCTCAGAAAAATTTATCTTGGCTTCTATGGAAATATCTCCAGATTTCACCATCTTTTTTAAAATGAATAATTGAGGAGTATTTTGAAAGCCTCTGCCAAACTCAATTAAATCTTTTACCTTATTTTTTTTTGTAATAAATTTCAGATTTTCAATTTTTGCTTCTTGAGTAAAAATAGATAACAAAGGTAAAGCAGTGCTTATACTTTGTAACTCTATTTTATTTTTTTTATAGAATATGGTTGGATTTTTTGTCTTGGCCTCTAATTTAAAACTTCCTATATCTAGAAAAATCTTAATCTTATTTAATTTAATATCAAAGTCACTATCTCTCTGTGAAATTTTCTCATTTATAATTCCATTAAACTTATCAGTATTTATTCCGTAAATACTTAAATAAACACAAAACGAAATTATTAGAAAAATTATTATAAGTAATATTTGAGCAATTGTTCTAAGCATCTAATTTAAATAAAGAGTTTTCTAAAAAACCATCTATATCTCCGTCTAATATCTTTTGTGGATCACTTGATTCATGACTAGTTCTATTGTCTTTAACTAATCGATATGGGTGCAAGACATATGATCTTATTTGATGACCCCATCCTATGTCTTTTTTAGAGTCTTGTTTGTTTTCGTTTATTTTTTCTCTCTTCTCCAATTCAAAATTATATAATCTTGCTTTAAGCATTTGCATACAAGTTTCTTTATTTTTATGTTGCGATCTTTCATTTTGGCACTGTACGACAATTTTTGTTGGAAGGTGTGTAATCCTTACAGCACTGTCAGTGGTATTTACGTGCTGACCTCCAGCTCCACTGGATCTATATGTATCAATCCTTAAGTCTTTTTCTAAAATCTCAACATCAATATTCTCATCAACTACAGGATAAACCCAAACACTTGCAAAACTTGTATGCCTTCTAGCACCAGAGTCAAAAGGTGATATTCTTACTAGTCTATGAATTCCTGACTCTGTCTTAAGCCATCCAAAAACATAATCACCGGAAATTTTAATAGTTGATGATTTTAAACCTGCTTCGTCACCTTTGTGTTCACTAATTATTTGATTTTTGAATTCCTTTGATTGGGCCCATTTCATATACATTCTTCTTAACATCTCTGCCCAGTCTTGACTTTCTGTTCCTCCAGCACCGGCATGAATTTCTAAAAAACAATCATTGCTATCTGTTTCTTTTGAAAGAAAACATTTAATCTCATTTTTCTTAACAGTATTTTTAAGATTTTTAATATTTTCTAATGTTTCTTGAATTAAATTTTTATTATTTTCCTCCAAGGCTAGATTATAAAATTCCTCTAATTCTTTTAAATATTTCGTTGTTTCTGTGTAAGAATTTATTAAAGTTTCATGGAATTTTTTTTCTTTAAGAACTTTTTGAGCTTCAGATTTATCTTTCCAGAAATTTTCTGACAAAATTAGTTTATTATATTTGTCTAATTTTTTTTC
Source organism: uncultured Pelagibacteraceae bacterium (assembly GCA_902599625.1). Lineage (GTDB taxonomy): Bacteria > Pseudomonadota > Alphaproteobacteria > Pelagibacterales > Pelagibacteraceae > Pelagibacter. Next base: position 368,328 of record CACKGF010000001.1, read on the forward strand.
GAAGTCGTGCTTTTCAAAGATACTCCTTTATTCTTTGATTAACCTTATTGACTTCAGTTACATTTTGAAAGAATTCTTCACTCATTAATAGAATCTTAATATATTATTATTGTTAAATCTATTATTAATTTTTTTTGAGATATTTGTTTTTTCGAGAACTTTATCACTTTTAAAAGACTCTATTAACGTTTTCTTCGAGGCAAAGCTTACTTTTTTTCCAGTTTTAGAATCAACAACCATCATGGTAATATTTTCAGGAACTTTAAATGGTCTTGTATTTTCTTTTTTTAAAGCAGATTTAATAAATTCTTTAAATATTGGCATTGCTGTTTTAGCTCCAGTTTCAAATTTTCCAAGTGATTTTGGTTCATCATAACCAACATAAACACCTATTACTAAATCTGATGTAAAACCTATAAACCAGGTATCTGTATTTTTATTTGTTGTTCCAGTTTTTCCAGCAAGATCCATTTTTAAATCTCTTAATTTTTTTGCTGTACCAGTTTTAGTTGCTCCTTCTAAAATTGAAGTAATTTGATAAGCAGTCTGGGGTGAGAAAATTTGTTTAGAGTCATCTTTTATTTCAGGCACATCATTGCTCTGTATAGATACATCTTCACAATTTTTACATTTTCTTACCTCAGTTTTATATATTGTATTTCCTTCACTATCTTGAATTCTATCTATAAGTTTTGGTTCTATTAATTTTCCACCATTTACAAATGAACAATATGCACTTGTTAATTTTAGTAAAGTAGTCTCAGCAGATCCCAAGGAAATTGAAAGCAATTCATCTGGATTTTCATATATTCCAAGTTCTTTAGAAATTTTAGTAATTTTTTTTAAACCTAAGTCCTGAGAAATTCTCACTGTCATAAGATTTCTTGATTTCTCAAGACCCATTCTCAATGTTGATGGCCCATAAAATTTTTTACCATAGTTTTCAGGTTTCCACATTTTTAAATCTGACCCTTGTTCTAACACTAGTGGTGCATCTAAAACTAATGTCGATGGAGAATAGCCGTTTTCTAAAGCAGCTGCGTAAACAAAAGGTTTGAATGCAGATCCTGGCTGTCTTTGTGCTTGAGTTGCTCTATTAAATTCACTTTGATTAAAACTAAAACCGCCACTCAGAGCTAGAACTCTCCCGTTGTATGGGTCCATTACTACGATTGCTCCATTTGCAGTAGGAAGTTGCTTTAAAATGTACTCATTAGATCCCTCTTTTTTTTTTACATAAATGATATCCCCCTCTTTAAAAGAGGTATTTGTTTTTCTTGTCCATTTAATATTTTCATTTGTAATAAAACCCGAGTCACCATCTGAAGTCATTATTTCAAAGTTTGTAATACCAATTTTCGTAACTCTTGCAATTTTCCAGTTTAAAGTTTTTTCAAGTTTTTTTAATTTTATCTTGCTGGGCCATTCTTTTACACTCAAGTTGATATTTTGAATTGGTCCCCTCCATCCTTTTCTTCTATCATATTTTTCTATACCCTCACGTAATGAATTTGTCGCTAATTTTTGAAGTTCAAGATTAAGAGGTGTTTTAATATTTAATCCTTCTTTATAAACTTTGTCATAGCCTAATTGTTTAATTGTGTCTTTTCGTATTTCTTCAACGTAATATCTTGCATCTTCTAAAAAAACTTTTTCTCTTTTTTTTAATTTAATCTTTGAATTTTTTAAATCCTCGTAATCTTTTTTATCTATATAATTATTATCAAGTAAATTCTTTAAAACTAAATCTCTTCTAAATTTAGCAAGTTTTTCGTTTTTATAAGGATTATACCTACTTGGTGCTTTTGGTAAAGCGGCTAACAAAGCGGCCTCTACATACTGAAGCTCATCCACAGATTTATCAAAATACTCTAAGCTTGCAGAAGCAATACCATAAGTCCCTTGACCTAAATAAATTTGATTTAGATAAAGTTCAAGAATTCTTTCTTTGCTCAAACTTCTTTCTATTCTAAATGCTAATATGGCTTCTTTAAGTTTTCTATTTAAACTGACTTCATTAGATAATAAAAAATTCTTTGCTACTTGTTGTGTGATCGTAGAAGCACCCTCTAATCTTCTAGAGTTAATAATATTTGAAAAATTCTTTATTACTGCTCTTAAAACTCCTTTTGCATCAACACCAGGATGATCAAAAAAATTTTTATCTTCTGCTGAGAGGAATGCATTTATGATTTTAGGGGGAATAGAGTTATAAGGTATAAAAATTCTTTTCTCAGAAGAAAAATCTTGAATTAAGTCTCCATCTCCAGAATAAACTTTGCTAGAAACAGGAGCTTTATAATTTTTTAAAAACTTATAGTCTGGTAAATCATTGGAAAAACCCCACAATATTGAAACTGTTACAATCAATAATAGTAAAATTGAAGATAAAAAAATTGTTAATGTTTTTTTAAAATACTTGCTCATTTTAGTTTCATTTAATTCATGAATTTGTTAAAGATAAGGCATTAGAATTTAAAAAAATATGAAAAATTTAACAATAACATTATGGAAAAAAATTTATATATTGATGCCTCGCATCCAGATGAAACACGCGTTGTACTTAAAGAAAACGGAAATATTGAAGACTATGAATATGAGGGTATAAAAAATACTCTCATAAAAAACAATATTTATCTAGGAAAAGTAAGTAGAATCGAACCCTCACTTCAAGCTGCCTTTGTTGATTTTGGAAGAGAAAGACATGGGTTTTTATCTTTTAATGATATTCAATCAGACTATTATCAAATACCCCTAAGTGATTTAGAAAAAATTAAAGAGGAAGAAAAACAAGTTAGAGAGGAATTAGCTAAACAAAGTGAAAAAGAAGAATCGGAAATTGATAATAATAAAAATGATAATGAAATCGTTGAGAAAAAGCCAGAAGTAGAAAGTCAAAATGAAGGACATTTCAAGCAAAGCAGAGCTCCTTCAAAAAGATATAAAATCCAAGAAGTAATTAAACCTAATCAGGTAATTTTGGTGCAGGTTTTGAAAGATGAAAGAGGATTAAAAGGAGCAGCCCTCACAACTTTTATATCTATCGCAGGTAAATATATAGTTTTAATGCCAAACACGCCAAAAGGTGGTGGTATTTCAAGAAAAATTTTTAATTCAGGTGAAAGAAAAAAAATAAGATCAATTTTAAACGAAATAATTATTCCAAAAGAAATGGGATTGATTGTAAGAACTGCGGGATCTAATAAAAGCAAAAATGAGATTAATTATGATCTTCAAAGTTTAATAAAGTCATGGGAAACAATTAAAGAAAATGCGATGAACTCAATTGCACCAAAGTTAATTCACCAGGAAAGTGACATAATAAAGAGAACCTTAAGAGATATTTACGATGATGAAACTCAAAATATAATTGTAGATGGTAATGAGGGATATCAAAAAGCAAAAAACTTCATGAAAATATTGATGCCTAGTCATGTAAAAAAAATTAAAAAATATAGAGATAAAATTCCGCTTTTTATTAAAGAAAATATTGAGATTAAACTAAATGATATTTATGATACTCAAGTTAAATTGTCCTCTGGAGGGTATTTAGTCATAAATCCAACTGAAGCTTTAGTTTCTATAGATGTTAACTCTGGAAGATCCATTAAACAAAAAAATGTTGAGAGTACTGCGCTAGATACTAACCTGGAAGCAGCAGAGGAAATCGCGAGGCAAATTAAGATCAGAGATCTTTCAGGACTCATAATTATCGACTTTATAGACATGATGAGCTTTGGAAATAGAAGGCAAGTTGAAAGGCGACTTAAAGAGAGGTGTAGAAAAGATAGAGCAAGAATTCAAATCGGAAGAATAAGTAGTTTTGGGTTACTTGAAATGTCTCGTCAAAGATTAAGGGAAAGTAGCGTTCAATGGAATATTTCCCTGACGAATGAGTCATTTGCTCAAAAAGTTATAAAAATTGTAGAGGTAAATGCTGTTAAAAATAAAGCAAAATTAGTTAAAATTACTTTACCTGAAAAAATTAAAAACTTTCTGAATGAAAACTTTAAAGAAGATATAATTTATATTGAGAAGAAAAATAAGATTAAGATTACCTTTGATAGTGATTTGTCACTTTTAGTTCCTGAGTATAAAATTGAGTTTTTAAATAAAAGTAAAAAAATTCTGGAAAAAATAGAAAAATCGATTGAACTCAAAAAAATAATAGTCGAGAAAAAAATAGTAAAAAATCTTAAAGGTAAGCCAAAGTTTAAATCAAAAAACTTTAAAAAGAAAAAGTTTTTTAAAAAAAATAAAAGTAAGACACCTAGATAATACCTTTATTTGTTGTTGAAGCGGAACCATGTAAAGTTTTTGAAATTCTCCCAGAAATAAAAGACTTTCGTCCAGAAATCACAGCAAATTTCATTGCTTGAGCCATCTCAAACGGTTTCTTTGCTTTGGCAATTGCAGTATTTATTAAAACTCCATCGCATCCTAATTCCATAGCGATAGCAGCATCTGAAGCTTGACCAATACCTGCATCGATTATTACAGGTAGTTTAGTTTGATTTCTAATTATTTTAATATTTGTATAATTTTGAATTCCTAATCCAGATCCAATTGGAGCTGCTAATGGCATAATTGCAACTGCACCTGAATCTTCTAATCGTTTTGCCATTAATGGATCATCATTACAGTAAACCATAACTTTAAATCCCTCTTTTGTTAAAATTTCTGTTGATCTCAAAGTTTCAATCATATCTGGAAATAAATTTTTTTTATCTCCTAGAACTTCAAGTTTAACCAGTTTCCAACCCCCTATTTCTCTTGCTAGTCGCAAAGTTCTAAGTGCATCTTCCGATGTGAAACATCCGGCTGTGTTTGGAAGATAAGTTATTTTTTTTGGATCGATATAATCCATCAGCAAAGGTTTCTTTTTATCAACTATATTTACCCTTCTGACTGCTACAGTAACTATTTCAGCACCTGAATATTTAATTGCTTTAGCACATTCTGAAAAACTTTTATATTTTCCAGTACCCACAATTAATCTAGACTTAAATTTTTTATTAGCTATTTTAAAAAAATCTTTCATTATCCACCTCCAATAAAATGTACAATTTCAATCTTATCGTTATTTTTTAAATATAAATTTTTTACTGTTTTCTTATTTATTATTTCTTTATTCAATTCAATGGCTACTTTGTCTGTTGATAATTTTAAAGACCTTATTAGATCGTAAACTGATGTTATCTTTTGTAAAGATCTGGACTTTCCGTTCAAAATAATTTTGATTTTTTTGGTTTTTTTCATTATGTATAACTTATGAGTTCAAATATACTTTTTCTAAACGGTCCAAATCTTAATCTATTAGGCCAGAGAGAACAATCACAATATGGATCTATAACTTATGAAGATTTAAAAAAAAAATGTGAAGAGAAATGTAAAGAACTTGATCTTGAAGTTGAATTTACCCAATCAAATGTCGAGGGTGAAATAGTATCTATAATACAATCAGCAAATGAAAAATTTGATGGAATTATCATCAACGCTGCGGCATTCACTCATACATCTGTAGCTATTAGAGATGCATTGGAAATATTTAAAAAAAAGAAAATAGAGGTCCATATATCAAATATTTACAAAAGAGAGGAATTTAGACAAAAATCTTTAATTAGTGATGTAGTAAATGGTGGAATTTTCGGTCTTGGAAGTGAAGGTTATATTTTAGCCATAATAGCAATGCATAAACTCTTAAAAAATGAAAATTAATAAAAAATTAATCAAAGAACTGGTTGATAATTTAGAAGAATTTAAACTTACTGAGCTTGAATATTCTGAAAAAGACACAAAAATAAAAGTGTCTAGACAAACTAAAGTAAGTCAAAATATATCACCAGAAATAACAATAGAAAAAAATAACAAAAAAGTTGAGACTGTATCAGGAACTGAAATAAAATCTCCAATTATAGGAACAGCTTATTTGGCGCCTGAACCTGGAGCAAAAAAATTTGTTGAAACTGGAAAAAAAATTAAAAAGGGCGATACCGTGATGATAGTTGAAGCAATGAAAACAATGAATCATGTCCCTTCACCTAAAGATGGTGTTGTAAAAAGTGTAAATGTTGAAGACGGTCAGCCCGTTGAATATGGCCAGACTCTTGTTGTTATCGATTAAAAAATGTTCAAAAAAATTTTAATAGCTAATAGAGGTGAGATAGCTGTTAGGATTATCAGAGCGTGTAAAGAGTGGGGAATTCAAACAGTTGCAATACATTCAGACGTGGATAAAGAAAGTATGCATGTCAAACTAGCTGATGAAAGTGTTTGTGTTGGTTCACATCAACCTGCAAATAGTTATTTAAACATTCCAGCAATATTATCTGCAATAGAAATAACTAACTCTGAAGCAGTTCATCCAGGTTACGGATTTTTATCAGAAAATTTTAATTTTGCTAGCATACTTGAAGAAAACAATATTAAATTTATTGGGCCTTCTTCAAAACTTATTAAAATGATGGGTGATAAAATTGAAGCAAAAAAGATTGCGAAAAAATATGGTTTACCTGTTATCGAAGGTTCTGAAGGTGGTATCTCAGATTTAGAAAGTGGCAAGAAGTTAGCCAAAAAAATTGGTTTTCCTATCCTTATAAAAGCGGCTGGTGGGGGTGGTGGTAAGGGAATGAAGATTGTGAGGTCAGAAAAAGAATTTGATAATTTGTTTTTAACTGCTAAATCGGAAGCCAAAAAGTTTTTTGCAAACGACGAAGTTTACATTGAAAAATTTTTTCAAAATCCACGTCATATAGAAGTTCAGGTGCTTTCAGGAAAAAATCACACAGTTCATTTACATGAAAGAGACTGTTCCGTTCAAAGACGACATCAAAAATTAATTGAAGAAACTCCAAGTCCTGTTTTAACTGATGAAATTCGTAAAGACCTCTTTGATAGGACCGTTAATATGGTTTCTAAAATTGGTTACGAAGGAGCTGGAACTGTTGAGTTCATTTATGAGGATGGAAAATTTTATTTTTTAGAAATGAATACTCGGGTTCAGGTTGAACATCCTGTTACAGAAATGGTTACTGGTATTGACATTATCAAAGAACAGATATGGATTGCATACTCAGGAAATACTGCCTTAGAACAATCTGACATTAATCCTAGAGGTCATGCAATTGAGTGTAGAATTAACGCAGAAGACCCAAGCAGAAATTTTCAGCCATCCCCCGGATTAATCGGCATGTGTCACCAGCCATCTGGTTTTAGAACCAGGGTAGATAGCTCAATTTATCAAGGTTTCAAAGTTACACCTTATTATGATAGTATGGTATGTAAACTAATTTGCCATGGTAGAAATAGAACAGAGGCAATACAACGAACTTTAAGATCTTTAGACGAATTTGTTATAGAGGGAATTACAACGACAATTAAGTTACATAAAAAACTTTTGAATCATAAAAAATTTATTGACTCAAAATTTAATGTAACCTGGTTGGATAATGAAAAAATTGTTTAATAACACTTTAAAATCCACAAATCATAAACTGGATGATCAAAAACTTGGATTGAGGGACTAGACGAAAATGTCCATCCATTAAAAACAAAAACTTCATCATTATTGGAATTTTTTTTATCTTTAACTTGAAGATATGTAGTAATTTCTGGATTATCATCAAATTTAGAATTTTTACATTTTAAAACTTTTATTTCTAAATTCTTATACGTGAAATTTTTACCAATATTCAGTTTTAACAATTTATTTTTAGAACTAACCTTATCTAAAATTCTAATATTAATTTTTTTTCCAAAATAATCAAGATCATCAGCTTGAATGATGGATGTTGATAAGAGATATAATAAAATCGAGATTTTTGCTATTTTACTCTTTCCAAGATCTATATTTTTTATTTTCATTTTCGGTTTTTTTGGGATGATAGGCTTTATCTGTTCCAGTAAGGTTAGGTTTATGTGACTTTTGCCAAGAAAATTTTTTTTGATCTTGGATTTTTTCTATTTTATTTTTTGTAAAATGAATCCAAGAAAACCATTCATTTGGTATTTTTGTTGAATCCACTTCCCCATTATATATAACCCATCTTCTTCCATTTTTACTCTCATAATATTTGTTACCATTTTCATCTTTACCGACAAATTTTCCTTTGAAAAAAGTGTGAAGTCTTGTTCCAAGAGTTTGATGATTCCACCAAGTAAAAATTTGTTTAAATAGAGTCAACATAAAAAATTAGTTTTTTTTCAATTTTAAATTGTAAAAAATAAATTAGACTAAAGATTAATTTTGTATATACAATAGAATCTTTAATACTCAAAACAAATAAGGAAATTATTATGGCAAAATACCTCGTTGAAACCTTTTATACCTGCACTTTTAAAGTCAGTCACTACCTTGATAAAATAGACGAAAAAGAATTAGAAAATCTTGAAAAAAAAGAGGATGGAAAATTTGAAATATTAGACATGAAAATTGATAATCGAAAAACTAAGAGTTTAGACAAGAATCTTAAAACAGTAGATAATCTCAGCAATAAAGAAAAGCAAGTCAAGACAGTAAGCAAAATTGATGACAACAAAAATATGAATAATACTTTTGTTAAAAGCCTGAATGAATCAGTCAATAAAAGATTTGGTATGCCCGACAGAAGGAAAGGTTATATTCAAAAAGCTACCATAGGAGATCATAAGGTTTATTTACATACTGGTGAATATGAAGATGGTAAAATTGGTGAAATTTTTATAGATACAAGTAAAGAAGGTGAGCTTGTTAAAGCTTTAATGAATAATTTTGCAATAGCTGTATCTTTGGGTTTACAGTATGGCGTCCCATTAGATGAGTTTGTTAGTGCATATGTAGACACTAAATTTGAACCATCGGGAAAAGTTTATGGAAATGATAGAATTCTTTCTGCCACATCTATTTTAGATTATATTTTTAGAGAACTTGCTATTTCATACTTAAATAGAGAAGATCTTGCTCATACTCCATCAATTGGAAGATCAGACAAAACGGATGAAAAAAATGCAGGTGCTATGAATGATGAAAATAACGAGTTAATTAAAATTGTAAAAGACATCACTAGTAAAGGTTTTGTAAGAAACGATTATAAAAGAAAACTTATTGACTTATCCGATATCAGAATAAATCTTAAAGGAAAAAAGTAATTATTTTTTTTTAGTAATTGAAAGCTGAAGTTCTTTTAGTTGATCTTCGCTGACCTCAGATGGTGCTGACATCATCAAATCTTGAGCGTTCTGGTTCATTGGGAACATTGTAACCTCCCTGATATTGGCTTCATTTGCAAGTAACATTACTATTCTGTCAATTCCTGGAGCTATTCCGCCGTGAGGAGGTGCACCATAACTTAGTGCATTTATCATTCCACTAAACTTGCTATCTACATCTTTTTTTTTGTATCCAGCTATTTCAAAAAGTTTATACATTAATTCTGGAATATGATTTCTAATGGCGCCAGAAGATAACTCTATTCCATTGCAAACAATATCATATTGATATGCTTTCATTTCTAACGGTTTAGAAAAATCAATATCTTTAATATCTCCTTGAGGCATTGAAAAGGGATTATGGCTAAATTTAATTTTTTTTGTTTTTTCATCTACTTCATACATAGGATAATCAATTATCCAACAAAATGAAAATATGTCATTAGATATTAAGTTCAAATCCTCAGCAATTCTATTTCTTGCTAGAGAAAGAATTTTTTCAACATCTTTTTTTTGTCCGCACGACATGAAAATGCTGTCACCAATTTTAGAATTAGTTAATTTTAAAATTTTTTCACAAGCTTCTGAAGAAAAAAACTTACCAACAGGACCTTTACCTACAATTTTATTATTTTCTTCAACAAAAGTGAAATATGCTAAACCGCCTGAACCTTCTTTCTTGGCCCAATTGTCAATATTATCAAAAAAACTTCTTGGTTTATCTTTCGTATTTTTTGTTACGATTGCCTTTACAACTTTTCCTTTTGAAACCTCTTTTTTGAAAATATCAAATTTAACATCTTCTCTGTTAAAAATTTCTGTTATATTCGATATAATCAGGGGATTTCTAAGATCAGGTTTGTCTGTTCCATATTTTTCAATTGCCTCTGAGTATTTTATTCTAGGAAACTTTTCGTTTGCTAGTTTTTTATTTGAAAATTCTTTAAACAATTTTAGAAACAGATTTTCAATTACTGAAAAAACATCTTCTTGTTCAACAAATGACATTTCTATATCTAATTGGTAAAATTCACCAGGACTTCTATCTGCTCTTGCATCCTCGTCTCTGAAGCAGGGTGCAATTTGAAAATATTTGTCAAATCCTGAAATCATTATTAGTTGTTTAAATTGCTGTGGTGCTTGGGGTAAAGCGTAAAATTTTCCAGGATTTAATCTACTTGGAACAAGAAAGTCTCTTGCTCCCTCAGGACTTGATGAAGTTAATATGGGTGTTTGAAACTCTAAGAAATCCATCTTCTCCATTTCTTTTCTAATAAAGGAAATTACTTTTGATCTTAAGATAATATTATTGTGAATTTGTTTTCTTCTTAAGTCTAGAAATCTATACTTAAGTCTTATCTCCTCGGAATATTCTTGGTCACTAAAAACAGGGAGAGGCAACTCTTTTGTTTTTCCGACAATTTCAAATTTTTCAATGGCGACTTCAATCTCCCCTGTTAGAAGATCTTTGTTTATCGTCTCTTTGGTTCTTTCTATAACTTTTCCATTTATTTTTATGACTGTTTCAAGTTGAAGCTTTTCCAATTCTTTAAAAAATTTATTTTCTTTATCAATTACACATTGTGTTATTCCATAATGATCTCTAAGATCGATGAAAAGAAGATTTCCATGGTCTCTTTTTTTATTTATCCAGCCAGATAATACTACATCTTTTTTAGTAAATTTTTTTGTGAGTTCACCACAAGTATGTGTTCTAAATTTATTCAATTTGATACTCCTAAAATTTCTTTAATTATTTTTAAATTTATAGGTTTTTTTTTTTTTAAACTAATTTCGTCAATTGTACATATAAATTCGGATATTTTATCGTAAGATCTAGCTATTCTTTTACAAATAAAATTTATTAGTTTTTTATCTAAAATTATTTGGCTGTCTGAAAAATTTTTAACAATAAGTGCATATATTAGTTCATCGTCTGGTTTATCGATTTTGGCTGTAAGAATATTTTTAAACCTTGAATTTAAATCTTTAAGTCCTGTCTCCATCTCATTTACGGCTTTCACAGATGTTATTAATAAATATTTGTCCTCTTTTTCAACTATATCAATTAAAGAATAAGTTGTTTCCTCATCACAGTTTTCATTAAAATCTTCAATTACAATATTTTGATATCCTTTAATTTTATCGAATATTTTCTCATTCAACTCTTTAAATTTAAATTTGATACCTTTTTCGTTTTCTAAAAAAATTTCTGATAAATGAGACTTGCCTGATTTCCTCTCACCATAAATATTTATTATTTTTTTTTCCCAATTAGGCCAGCTTTTGATTAAATTAAACGCAAAATAATTACATTCACTTACAAAAAAATCGTTTTTATCAAAGTTTGATAATTGCTCAAACTTAAATATTTCCTGCCTTAGGTCTCTTATCTTACTTTCCATATTTCTTGGTTTGTATCAATGTCGATATCTTTCTCTTTCATTAACATTAAAAATTGATTTGGATTGCCATTAAAAATTATTTTATAAATTGTATTATTATTATTAAAACTTGTTACATAAAAGTTTGAAACTAAATCAAGTTGAGCTAAATAATTTTCAATTAATTGAATTTGTTTAATTTTTCTTGAATTAACAGAAATATTTATTGGAAGTTTTATTGAAGTATTAATTTGGTTATTTTGTTTCCAAATATCCTCAAAAAAAATTTTAGTTTTTTCTATAATATTAAGTAGTTGTAAATCATCCAAAATATCAACATTTTTAAAACTTTGATTTGAAATCTTTAATTTATCTTCGTAAAACATTTTTGAAAGCACCCTTAGATTATTCTTGTTCTTAAAATATATTGCAACTATGTAATCCTCTGTATCATATTTTTTTACGATTTGATCAAATTTAAAATTTTCAATAATATCTTTATTTTCATTAATAAATTTTAGATCGAGAATATCTTCTTCATGTAATATGTAGTTTATTTGGGAAAAGTTTTTTATATCATCATTCCATTTTGAGTAGAAAGGATTTTTATCAAATAAAAGAACTTTGTCTTCATCATTGTCTACAAGTATCAGTAAGGTCAAAAATTCTTTTTTTTTATACATTGATGGAAATATATTTTTATTTTCAAAAAAATTTAAAATTTTAGGCTTATCAAAATTTACCTCAAAATTTGCTTGATAATTTTTATTTAGGAATTGCTCATTTGTAATAGTGAAAGAATCTATAAGATATTTAATATCTTTTAATTGTGTATTTTTAATTTTATTTTTGTCGTTAGAGGTTATTAAGCTATTCAAAAGAATATTAAAAGCTTCACCAAATGCTTTATTAATAACTTTTTCTTTATTAAAATTAGAATTAAAAGGCTCCTCAATTTCTATGTCTTGAATTTTGAAAATTTTACCAAAAGTATAAGTGTGAATAAAACAAATAAAAAATACTACAAATATAGTAAAAACTATATAAGATGAAGACTTCAAAAAATTCTTTTTTAAAAACATTTTAAATTATGAAAAAATATAAATTTACATATCAAAAAAGCGGAGTAAACATAAATGCATCTAATCAATTCATTAAATATATATCTAAATTAACCAAAAAAGGAAATTCTAAAAACAAATTTAAGAATATAGGCAGTTTTGGATCAATAAATGAAATTCCAAAAAAGTTTAAAAATCCTTTATTGGTAAGTAGCACAGATGGTGTCGGAACTAAACTTGAAATAGCAAATGAATTAAACAAATTTAATACAATTGGAATTGATTTAGTTGCAATGTGTGTAAATGATATATTGGTGCTTGGGGCAAAACCACTTTTTTTTTTAGATTACATTTCAATTGATAAAATAAATTTAAAGAAATTAAAAAGTATTATTAAGGGAATACATGAAGGTTGCAAAATAAGTAATTGTCAATTAGTGGGTGGGGAAACAGCTGAAATGCCAGGAACCTACTCTAAAAATAAATTTGATTTAGCTGGATTTTCTGTAGGACTTGTAAACAAGAATAATGTGTTAACAAAGGAAAAGATAAAAGAAAAAAATTTGATTTTGGCAATACCCTCTAGTGGACTACATTCAAATGGATATTCCTTATTAAGAGAAGTTTTAAGAAAAAATAAAATCAATTTTAAGAAAAATAAATTTTTGCGAAATGAAATATTAAAACCCACTAAAATTTATGTAAAAGAAATTACGAATTTACTTGATAGAAAATTAATTAATGGATGTGCAAATATAACAGGTGGAGGTATAGGTGACAATATTGAAAGAGTAATACCAAAAAAACTCTGCGCAAAAATAGATTTAGACAAAATAAAAACTTATAAGATTTTTAGTTGGATCAACAAAAATGGTGTTTCTCAAAAAGAAATGCTCAAAACTTTTAATTGTGGTGTGGGTTTTTGTTTGATCATAAAAAAAAATAATTTTCATAAAATTTTAAAGTTTTTTCCCAAGCAATACCGACCTTACATAATTGGAGAAATAATTAAAAATGAAAGTAGGGTAAAATATACTAACAATATACGTTGGTAATGTGATCCAGAAAAAAGCTAATATTGCGGTATTTATTTCAGGAAGAGGAACAAACCTTAAAGCATTAATTTTAAGCTCAAAAAAGCAAAATTGTAATTATAATATTGCATTAGTTGTATCTAATAAAAAGAATGCTAAAGGATTAAAAATTGCAAAAAAAAATAAGATTTCAACTAAAATTATTTCTCAATCATTTTTGAAAACTGAACAAAAAAGATTAGCAAAAATTCTCGTCAATAAAAATATAAAGTTTATTTGTTTAGCAGGGTTTATGAAAATTCTAAGTCCATATTTTCTTAATTTTTTTAAGAATAAAATAATTAACATTCATCCTTCTTTATTACCCAAGTATAAAGGGCTTAACACTCACTATAGAGCCTTAAAAGCTAAAGAAAAATTTTCTGGATGCACTATTCATTATGTAAGTAAAAAATTAGACTCTGGTAAGATAATTGCAAAAAAAAAGGTAAAGATTTTTAAAAAAGATACTTCAAAAAAATTGGAAAGAAGGGTGCTTAAAGAGGAGAACAAACTTTATCCTCTAGTTTTAGAAAAACTAATTAGGTCTTAAAAAAAAAATTAATTTCTTTAGTGGCATTTTCAATGCTGTCAGAACCATGAACTGAATTTTTATCAATAGATAAACCATATTTTTTTCTTATTGTTCCCTCGTCTGCCTTGGCGGGATCGGTAGCCCCCATAATCCTTCGATTTTCAGAGACTGCATCCACCTTTTCAAGTACCATTGCAACAATAGGTCCAGAAGAAAGGTAGTTGCAAAGATCGCTATAAAAAGGTTTTGTTTCATGTACTTTGTAGAAAATTTCAGCATCCTTTTTATCCAATTTCACCTTTTTTTGTTTAGCAATTATAAAACCAGATTTAATGAAAAATTGTTTTATTTCATCTTCTAAATTTCGCTCGACTGCATCAGGTTTAATCAATGAAAGAGTTTGTTCAACTTTACTCATAATTGTCCTCAATAAACTTATTTAATAATCTTACACCGTAACCTGTTGCTCCACTTGAATTAAGAGCTCCAGCATATTTTGAAAAAGCCATCCCTGCTATATCTAAATGAGCCCAAGGTGTTTTATTTAAAATAAATCTCTGCAAAAACTGAGCTGCGGTGGTCGAGCCTGCTCCACCAACATAATTAATGTTCTGCATGTCTGCATTTTTAGAATTCATTAGTTTGTCATAATTTTTGTGTAAAGGAAGTCTCCATGCTTTTTCCTCAACTTTTTCACCGGCTTCATGAATTTGTTTAGATAAATTATCGTTGTTAGAAAATAATCCAGCATATTCTGATCCTAAAGCTACTACTATTGCGCCGGTAAGTGTAGCAAGATCTACAATCAAATTAGGTTTAAATTTTTTTTCTGTAAATGTGATTGCATCTGCTAAAACTAATCTACCCTCTGCATCAGTATTTAATACCTCAATTGTTTTTCCACTATATGATTTGACAATATCTCCTGGTCTTTGCGCATTTCCTCCAGGCATATTTTCTACTAACCCAACAACACCAACAGCATTGACTTTTGACTTTCTTAAAGCTAGATTTTTCATAAGACCTACAACAACAGCTGAACCAGCCATATCATAAGTCATATCCTCCATAAATCTTGCAGGCTTTAAGGATATACCTCCAGTATCAAAACAAACTCCTTTACCCACAAATGCTAATGGTTTTGAACCTGATTTTTTTCCTTTCCACTCGAGGGTAACTAAATATGAGCCCCTAATACTTCCTTGGCCGACACCAACCAACGCATTGCAACCCATTTTTTTTAATTGTTTTTCGTTATAAACAGAAACTTTTAGACCTATCTTTTTTAATTGTGTAAGCCTTTTAGCGTACTCATCTGGATGCAATATGTTTCCAGGCTCTGACACTAAATCTTTTGTGTAGTTTACGCCCAACTCTATTGCTTTAAATTTATCATAAATTTTTTTGTTAAATTTTTTAGATGATATTATATTTATCTTTAGAGTTTTTGTTTCCTTTTTGGACTTGTATTTGTCAAAAGAATATGATTTTAATCTTATTCCGTGCAAGAATTCATAAATAGCCTCTGGCTTTACATGCATAGAAATTGTATCTGATAAAACGTGGACGTTTCCTATTCCTTCATTATTTAAAAAATCTGTGAACTTAGCTCCGCTTTTTTCTGTTTCGTTAGGTTTCTGATTTTTTTTAAGCGAAATTAAAACTATTTTTTGGTTTGGATTTAAATCGAAAGATAAAAAACCTTTTTTTTTATTTTTATTTTTTAAAAGCATGTTTAAATTTTTATAGTCTAACGAGCTAAGGTACTTTTTTAGATGATTTATTTCTGATTTTTCGTTAGTAAAGAGGGCAATACACCCATAAAGCTTTGAGATATTTGTTAATTTTGAAAAGTTATCTTTTATAATCATAATTTTATATTCATTTTTCTACCAAAACGTGTATATGTTTATTTTATAGAATTTCAATGAAAAAAATAATTTTTAAAAACTTTTTACGCGAAACAACAATATTTTTTTTACTTTCCTGTAGTTCTGTCGCACTTATTGTTTGGGTAATTCAGGCTGTAAACTACTTAGGTTTTGTAACTGAAGATGGTCACGGTTTTAAGGTTTATTTTTTATATACATTGTTAAGTTTACCAAAAATTTTTAATGAAATTTTACCATTCATGTTTTTCTTTGCTGTTTTTTTTACTCTAGTTAAATATGAGGATCAAAATCAAACTCTTATATTTTGGTCTAATGGAATAAAAAAAAGTGATTTTTTAAATATCATTATAAAATATTCTTTTATTTTCTTAATTTTACAATCTTTAATGAATATATTTTTAGTTCCTCTAACTCAAGATAAAGCAAGATCTTTCATAAGACAATCAAACGTAGATTTTTTACCATCTCTTGTTAAGCCCAAAAAATTTATGGATACAGTAGAAAAACTAACAATATATGTTGATAAAAAAAATGAATTAGGTCTTTTCGAAAATATAGTCATAAAAGATACTTACAATAGTAATGATTCCAGGATAATTTATGCAAAAACAGGGTCATTCTCACAACTTAATGATCAAAACTTTTTAATCTTAAATCAAGGAAAAATTTTAAATATCAATAAAGGCAAAACTACCGTAATCAACTTTAATAGAACACAACTAAATTTGTCTGAGTATGGTTCGAAAACAACCAAATACCCAAAATTACAAGAAGTAAATGTTTTTGTTTTATATAAATGTTTGTTTCAACCAAAGGATCAAAGGACTCAAATAATGCTAGGGGATAAAAATGAATTTGGGTTTCAATGCTCACACGAACCAAAAAAGTTAGATAATTTATCTCAAGAACTCTTTAGCAGAGTTTTTAAACCTTTATACATACCCTTGTTAGCAATTGTATCAGCTTTACTTTTGATTAAATCAAAAAATTCTGTTGGATATTCAAATTTTAAAATAAAAATTTTTGTAATAGGGGTTATTTTAATTTCTTTTTCAGAAATTTTGACAAAATTTTTTTCTTATAATTTTAATAAAAGTTTTTTATTGATGGTTATTCCCATTCTATTGTCGATGATATTTTACTTTTACTTCTATAAACAATCCTTAACCTCTTCGAAATGATATTTAAAGTTTATCAAAATTATATAACTAAACAATTCTTATCAACATTTGTCAAAACTGTTTTTATATTCGTAACATTAGCTTTTGTATTAAATATTTTTGAAGAAATAAATTTTTTTAAAGATTTAAATGTTTCTATTGGACTTCCAATCTTTTTGACTTTTTTGAATATTCCATCAATTATTTTTGAAATATTTCCATTTATATTTCTAATAGCTACTCAATTTTTCTTTATAAAATTGATAGAACAAAATGAAAATATTTCATTTAAAAATTTTGGTTTAAGCAATACAAAAATAATTAAATTATTAGCAATATTGAGTTTTTTAGTCGGTGTGATAATAGTGACAATATTTTATAATTTATCCTCAAATCTTAAACATTCATATTTAAATATAAAAAATTCATATGCAA